>JANOGB010000406.1:0-30294 GCA_031413955.1 Planctomycetota bacterium
GTGCTCACGCTGCTGCTCTCGTTCACGGGCTATCTCCTGCCCTGGGACCAGCTGGCGGTGTGGGCCATCACCGTGGGCTCGAACATGGCGCGCGCCACGCCGTTCCTCGGGCACGAGGGTCCGGGCGCGTCGTTGCTCAGCTTCGGCGGGCTCAACTTCGTGCACGCTGGCGACGACGCGCGCTTCGGCCTCTTGGCCGGACGCTTCGTGGGCGAGGGCGCCCTGCTGCGCTTCTACGTCTTGCACTGCGTGGGGCTGCCGCTGGCGGCGGCCACGCTGATGGCGATCCACTTCTGGAGAGTCCGCAAGGACGGCGGCATCTCGGGGCCTTTGTAGGGGAGCCGACGTGAACGAACTCCTCAAGAGCGCCGTCGACTGGATGTTCGAGCCGACGCGCTACTTCCTGGGTAGCGTGCTCCTGCTGGCGGCCGTGCTCTTCTTCCGCCGCTTCACCGGTCGCCCGATCTTCATCCTCGCGCTCTTCGTACTCGGCACGGCCTTCATGGTGTGGGCCGTGCGCGACCCGAACTTCCACAAGATCATCACCAAGGGCGACAACATCCCGATCGTCATCCTGCTGGCGTCGGTGGTGTTCTTCTCCTGGCTGGCCCTGAACCAGGCCGTGGGCTACGACGAGCGCAAGAAGAAGGGCGAGGCCGAGCCGGAGCTCGGCAAGCAGAAGGTCTTCACCTGGCCCGACCTCGTCTACACCGAGTTCATCTGCATCATCCTCTTCACCGCGATCCTAACGGTGTGGTCGATCGTGGTCGAGGCGCCGCTCGAGGAGCCGGCCGCGCTGGCGCGCACGCCCAACCCGTCCAAGGCGCCGTGGTACTTCCTCGGGTTGCAGGAGATGCTGGTCTACTTCGACCCGTGGATCGCGGGCGTGGTCCTGCCCGGCTTCATCATCGTGGGGCTGTGCGCGATCCCGTACCTCGACACGAACCCCAAGGGCAACGGCTACTACACCTTCGAGGAACGCCCCTTCGCCTGGGCCTTCTTTTGGGTCGGCTTCGTGCTCTTCTGGGTGCTGTTCGTGATCCTGGGCACGTTCCTGCGCGGGCCGAACTGGTCGTTCTTCGGGCCGTTCGAGTACTGGGACATCCACAAGCTCGAACCGCTGGTCAACGTCGACCTGTCGACGTACGTGTGGGTCTACGGGCTCGGGAAGAACCTGCCCACGAACCCGCTGGTGCGCGAGGCCCCGGGCATCCTGGCCATCCTCGGCTTCTTCCTGGTCATCCCGCCGCTACTCGGCAAGACCGTGCTCAAGGGGCTCGTCGAGCGCATGGGCATCGTGCGCTACAACGTCTTCATGCACCTCATGCTGTGGTTCGCGCTCTTGCCGCTGAAGATGCTGCTGCGCTGGACCGTGAACCTGAAGTACATCGTCGGCATCCCCGAGTGGTTCTTCAACGTGTGAGCGAGGGCGCCTGATGGCAGATCGCGGCGACACCCACTATCGCGTCGGCAGCCTGAACCGCTGGTTCGCCTGGTCGAGCCTGTTCCTGCTGGTGGCCACCTTCTGGATGGTGATCGACGACTGGTACCGTCCGTGGAAGGGTCACCAGCGCGAGTTCAAGGCCATCGAGGTCGCGCGCGCGACGGCGCAGCTCGACACACCCGAGACCAAGGCTGTGCTGGCGGAGGAAGAACGGTTGCGGGCCGAGCTCGGGAGCGCGCAGGCCGAGCTCGCCACCAAGAAGACCGAGCTCGACGAGGCCGAGCAGAAACTACGCGACCTCAAGGGCAGCGCCTTCAAGGCGACCGAGGCCGAGAAGAAGGCCAAGCAGGTCAACAACTGGGAGCGCTTCCTGACCGAGGAGCAGCGCCTGCACAGCGGCGACCAGATGGCCAAGGCGGCCGTTCTCGAGGCCGTCGAGGCGGAGCTCTTCCTGCGCGCCGGTGTCAAGCAGGAGGCCGACGCCGCCGTCGCCGCTCAGGAGCGCGGCATCGCGCTCATGAAGGCCGAGATCACCCGGGTCGATACCGACCTCAAGAACGCGGGCAAGAGCATCGAGCTCACGCGCAAGAAACTCAGCACGCTTGCGCCCTCGGACCTGCCGACGCAGGTCGCCAACGTCATCCGCGACTTCCCGGGCCTCGACTTCATCGGTCCGAGCCTGAAGGTCCAGAAGGTCCTGCCGCCCGACCTGACCTTCGAGCTGAACTTCGTGCAGAAGCCGCGCATCGACATGTGCCAGACGTGCCACGTGCCGATCGACCGCGAGGGCTACGCGGGCGAGAAGAATCCGTTCCAGACGCACCCGCGCCTGGACCTCTTCCTGACCGCCAAGTCGCCGCACCCGCTGAACCAGTTCGGCTGCACGATCTGCCACCGCGGCGCGGGCGAGGCGCTCGACTACCAGCGCACCGACCACCGCCCCAGCGACGAGGTGGAGGCCGCGCGCTGGGCCGAGGAGCACCACTGGCACAAGCAGCACTACTGGGATTACCCCATGCTGCCGGCGAAGTACGTCGAGGCGAGCTGCGTGCAGTGCCACAAGACCTCGATGGACCTGATCGCCGCGGACGCGCCCGTGGTGGCCGAGGGCTTCCAGCTCTTCGAGCGCTACGGCTGTTACGCCTGCCACAAGGTCGATTGGTTCCCGACCAAGCGCCGGCCCGGACCCTCGCTCGCGCGCGTCGGACAGAAGACCACGCGGGAGTTCATCGAGAGCTGGGTCTCGAACCCGAAATCGTTCCGGCCGACCTCCTGGATGCCGCAGATCTTCCATCTGGAGAACTACGGTCCGGAGGTGACGATCGCGACCTCGGAGTACGGGAAGGGGCGCGCGATGACGGGCGACGAGTGGAGCGACGCCGCCATCGCCGCGGTGAGCGCCTTCGTGCGTTCGCGCGACGCTAGCGAGCCCCTGCCCTCGATCCCCGTGGCGGGCGACTCCACGCGCGGACGCGAAGTCTTCCGCCTGGTGGGCTGCCTCGCGTGCCACAACCTGGCGCCCTTCAGCGAGGAGGCGCGCGCAGCCGAGGGCGACCTCGCCAACCAGCGCCGCGTCACCAACGAGCACGGCCCCAACCTGCGCGGCGTCGCCAGCAAGGTGAAGCCCGAGTGGCTCTACGCCTGGATCAAGGATCCCGCGAGCTACTGGAGCGAGACGCGCATGCCCGACCTGCGCCTCTCGGACCAGGATGCGGCCGACATCGTGGCCTACGTGTTCGAGGATCCGCTGTTCCGCGACGTGCCGACCGGCTGGAGCGCGGACAAGGTGACGTACCAGCGCGACGTGCTCGAGGAGCAGGCGCGCTGGTTCTTCAACCGTGAGCTGCGTGGCGAGCTGCAGGCGAAGTTTGCGGACCAGTGGAAGGACGACCAGGAGCTGCTCGTGGCGCTGGGCGAGAAGTGGGTCCTGAACCAGGGCTGCCACTCGTGCCACGAGATCCCGGGCCTGCAGGACGCGCAGCCGATCGGCACCGAGCTGACGACCTGGGCCTCGAAGACGGTCGACAAGCTCGACTTCGGCTTCATGCCCGAGATCCTGGCCGAGCAGCACGGCTGGAGCCACGAGCAGACGTTCGAGTTCAAGGAGTACCGCGAGAACTTCCTGGAGCAGAAGCTGCGCGAGCCGCGCTCCTACGATCGGCGCAAGATCAAGAACCCGAGCGAGCGCCTCAAGATGCCGTGGTTCAACTTCACCCAGGCGCAGATCGAGGCCATCACGTGCTTCGTCGCCGGGCTGGTGAACGACGAGGTACCCCACGCCAAGATGCGGCCGGCGAGCGAGGAGCTCGCGATGGACACCGGCCTGCGCGTCATCCGTCAGAAGAACTGCGCCGCCTGCCACCAGATCGAGCCGGGCCAGATCGAGTTCGATGACGACGGGGGCAGGCATTCGGTGCATGGCCAGTTCGTCGTGTTCGACGAGGACGTGCTGCCGCCGCCGATGGAGAAGTTCGCCGACTACGTCGCGAAGTACGAGGCCGCCGAGGGCGAGCTCGAGGAGGTCCTCGTGCGCCTGCTGGCGCCCGAGCCGGGCTTCGGCGACGTGGGCGACTCGATCGCGATCGAGAACCTGGACAGCATCCGCGTGACGCCAGCCCATGGCGGCGACATCGTCGACCTCGTCAACGAGTACTACCTCTACGGCGACGAGCACCACGAGGACGTGGAAGACGTCGACGGCCAGCGCCGCGCCTACCAGGAAGAGGCCTACGACAAGGTGCGCTGGACCTTCGCGCCGCCCGTCCTGTGGGACGAGGGCGGCAAGCTGCAGCGCGAATGGTTCTACCGCTTCCTGCTCGATCCCGTCCCGCTGCGCCAGCAGATCCGCGTGCGCATGCCGAGCTTCCAGTGGGGCGAGGGCGAGGCCGGGGCGGTGGCCGACTACTTCGCCAACCGCTCGAAGCTGGACTGGCCGGCGCGTTACGCGCGCAGCCTGCTCTTGAAGAGCGGCAAGACGAGCGCCCAGGTGGCCGAAGACATGGCAGCGAAGCGCCTGAAGAGCAGTCCGGCCGTGGTGCAGGGCATCGCCGACGGCAAGCCGGTCGAGACCGCGACGGGCCTCGACGCGCTGCTGCGCTACGGACGCGAGCTCGGCTTCGTGCTGTCCGGCCCCGTGAACCCGGCCTACGAGGCCATCGCGCAGCGCTCACCGGCCCAGCTCGACTCCGTACTGGGGGCCGATCCGGAGTTCTTCCAGCGCGTGCACCGCCTCGTCACCGACACCTCGGGCAAGGGTCCGAACTGCGTGCAGTGCCACTTCCTGCGCGGCGTCTCCCCGACGCAGAGCACGCCCCTCGCCTGGGCGCCCGACCTGGATCACACGCGCGAGCGCTTGCGCCCCGACTGGGTGCGCGTGTGGCTCACCGACCCCGCGCGGATCTATCCTGGCACGTCCATGCCGGCCAACTTCCCTGCCGATCAAGAGCAGTGGCAGGAGCTCCTGCCCGCGCCCAGCGCGCGGCAGATCGAGGCTGTCCTGAGCTGGCTCTTCAACCTGGACCGCGCGGTCCGGGACTAGAAACACCCGAACCCCATCTTCTCGCCATCATGATCACTTTTTCGCTCCTCCTCGCAGCCAGTGTCCTGAACGTAGCACCTTCCGACCCCGTGCCCGCCGCGGGCGACGAGTTCGGCTCGATCTCCGGCCACGTGATGTGGGACGGCGAGCGCCCCACGCCGAAGCCCGACATCGTCATGGACGACAAAGCCACCGTCGGCTGCAAGCACGACGCGATGGTCAAGAAGGACGAGTCGCTCCTGATCGACGAGAAGGGCGGCGTCGCCAACGTGGTGCTCTCGATCGCGGTCGCGGGCGCGATGCCCAAGGTCCCGTCCGAGCCGGTGGTGCTCGACCAGATGGGCTGCCACTTCACGGAGCACGTCCTGGTGATCCCCGTCGGCGCGACCCTGCGCTTCGCCAACTCCGACGAGACCAACCACAACATCCACACCTACCCCAAGAAGAACACGCCGATCAACAAGAACGTCGCCGCGGGCGGCTCGACGGAGCAGATGCTCGACAAGGCCGAGGTGATCGACGTCAAGTGCGACATCCACCCGTGGATGAAGGCCTACGTGGTCGTCACCGAGGCTTCGCACTGGGCCACGACCGCGGCCGACGGCAGCTTCAAGCTCAGCGGTCTGCCGGCCGGCGAGTACGAAGTCTCCTGGTGGCACGAAGAGCTCGGCAAGGGCAAGACCGCGAAGGTCAAGGTCGAGGCCGGCAAGGAAGCCATGCTCGATCACAAGGTGAGCGCCGAGAAGAAGGCCGCCGGCGGGCGCCGGAAGTAGTTCACCTGGGAGCGCCGGGCTCCAGCCCGGCTCTTCTCTTCCCTTCTTTCTTTCAGCCCCGGAAGACGCTTCCCTGCAGAGGGGGCGTCTTCCGTCGCTTCAGGAGGAGAGCCCCGGCCGACGCTCGTCTTCCGAGGGGTCGAACCAGGCCGGCGGGTTCCAGCCGTGCAGCTCGCGGGCGACGGTCGCAAGCGCGCGCCAGTCCTCGGGCGAGCAGCCGCTGCGCTCGAGCTCGGCCCGGCGGCCCTCCTCGGCGAAGCTGCGCTCGAGCATCTCGAGCAAGAGCCGGCGCTTGTCGGGCTCGGCCCTGGCGGCCCTCTCGACCAGGGGCTGGATGCGACGCCCGAAGTCCAGTGAGACGCGGAAGCGGGTGCACATCTGGGCGATGAATCGGCGCGCATCCACGCGACAGAAGCCTACCCCTTGCCGCACTCGAGAGCCGGGAAGTCCTTGCCCGGTCCTGGGGCTCCGAGCGCGTTGCCGATCCGAGCGCGAGAGGGCCTGTGCCGACGCAGGGCGAAGCCAAGGCTCAAGACCGCCAGAGCACGAGTTCGATGGGTGAGCACGAGCGTCCTCCCCGGCGCTCGTCCTGCGCCCACCGTCCCTGCCCCATGCGCCTCTTCCTCGCCGCCGGCGTGCTGTTCGCCGCCGACCTCCTGCTCGCGCTCGTCCTGCCCGCGCGGGAAGCTGGGGCGGGCACTGCCCAGAGACTCGACCTCCCGGCGCTCGTACAGCGCTCCGAGTGGATCGTCGAGGCGCGCGTCCTCGGCGCCCACACGCTGGAGACGGAGGGCTTGCTCCTGACCGAGTACCTGCTCGAGGTGTCGCGTACCTTCAAGGGCGACGACCAGTCCTACCGGGCCCTGCGGCTGCCGGGTGGCGTGCGTGCGGATGGGAGCGGCCTCCTGATCCCGGGCGTGCCGCACCTCGTCCCGGGCGAAGAGGCGCTGCTCTTCCTGGAGCCGGAGGGCCGGGCTGGCACGCGCATGCCGACCGGCCTCGCGCAGGGGAAGCTCAGCGTGCAGAGGGGCGCGGACGGTGCGAAGCGGCTCGTGCGGGACGCGTCGGCGCTGGCTCTCGTGGGCGCGCAGGATTCCACGCGCGGCCGGCGTTCCCTCCTCGACTACGCCGACGTCTTGGCCGCCATCGAGGCCGCCGCGGGCCCGCGGCCGAGCGGGCGGTGAGAAGGTTCTTCGCGCGCCTGCTCATCGCGGGCCTGGTCGCCTACCCGTGCGCGAGACTGGTCGCGCACGTGCGCCTGCTGCACCCGTCGAGCGGCGTCGCGCTGCGCTGGAGCGCGCCCCTTAACGTCGGCATCGTGACCCACGCCGGCGGCTCCGACGACGTCCAGGGCAGTAGCCACGAGACCGCCTTGCGCCTCGCGATCCAGGAGTGGAACGCGGTCGGTGGGACCACGATCCGGCTGATGGAAGACGCTTCCGCCGCCAGCCGGGCGCGCACGGACTGGGAAGCGGACGACATCCACCTCGTCCTGTTCGACGAGGCCAACGCCTCGGGCTTCTTCCCGCTGGGTTCGGCGACCGTGGCGCTCACTCCGCTCTGGTTCCACGCGAATGGGGTGATCCAGGACGCCGACGTGCTCTTCAATGGCGCGGGCTTCAACTTCACGACCAGCGGCGCGCCCGGGCGCTTCGACGTCGAGGACGTGGCCACGCACGAGCTCGGACACTTGCTCGGCCTCGACCACTCGGGCGCTGCGAGCGCAACGATGTACCCCTACGTCGACCAGGGCCTCGTCCTGCAGCGCAGCCTGGCGCAGGACGAGATCAGCGGCCTGCGCGACGCCTATCCCGCGGGTTCCTTCGGCCAGATCACCGGCAAGGTCGAGCGCGCCTCCGATGGTTCGGCCGTGGCGGGCGCCCACCTCGTCGCGCGCGACGAGCAAGGACGCATGCGTGCCTCGATCCTCGCGAACACGAGCGGGGCCTTCGCGTTGCGCGCTCTCGATCCGGGAACCTACACGGTCTACGCGCGTCCGCTGGATGCGACCGCAGACGAAGGCAACCTGGGCCCCTTCTGGCGCGACAAGATCGACACCGACTTCGAGCCCGCGCTCTACGCGGCCACGGCCACGATCCTCGGCGCGAACACGGTGGCGCTGGGCGCGCTCGCGGTCGGGAGCGACGTCTCGCTGTCGCTCGGGACGGCCTACGACACCTTTCCGATCCGCGCCACCACCGGTGCGAGCCAGACGATCGTCCTGCACGGCAGCGGGCTATTCGTCGGCTCGACCCTGGCAGCCAGCGACCCGGACCTGATCCTCGGTGTCCCGCTCTGGACGGGCACGCAGGTCACCTGTCAGCTCACCGTCCCCGCCGGCGAGGCGCGCGGGGAGGTCGACCTCACGGTCACGAACGCGAGCGGGCGCCTCGCCATCCTGCCGGCCGCGCTCGAGATCACCCCGCCCTCGCCGGCGGTGATCACGCTGGCTCCGAGCCGGGGCAGCGCGAATGGCGGCGACGCGCTGACGCTGAGCGGCACGAACTTCGGCCCCGGCGCGCGCGTTGTGATCGGCGACCGCATCTACACCGATGGCGTCGATGCGACCGTGGTCGATGCCAGCACGATCCTCCTCACCACGGCCGCGACCCTCGCGGGCCGGCACGACGTGGTCGTGATCGACGCGAGCGGGGTCGAGGGGCGCGCGCTCGCTGCCTTCCAGGTGCAGAGCTCGCCCGGCCTCGACCAGGTGCTGCCCCTGGCCGGGAACGCCGAGGGCGGCACGACGGTCGTGCTCGCCGGCGAGGGCTTCGAGACCGGCCTGAGGGTGTCCATCGACGGCGTGGAGCAGGGGCCGGCGACGGTCGTGAATGCGACGCGGGCCAGCTTCACGACCACCGGCGGCGCGCCGGGCGGGCCCTTCGCCCTCGAGCTCGAGAACCCCGACGGCGCCCGCGCAACCTTCGCCTTCTCCTACGTGGACCAGGCCGATCCCACCCTGGCCAGCCTCACGCCCGCCACAGCCCCGGCCCGCGGCGGCAGCCGTCTCACGCTCACGGGGAGCCAGTTCACGCCCAGCATGAACGTCTGGTTCCTCGCCGACGCGAGCGCGGTCCCCGTGCCCGCCCCGCGCGTGGACTTCGTCGACGCGAGCACGCTGCGGGTGGAGACGCCCGCGCACGCGACCGGCGTCGTCTCCGTCCTGGTGTCCGAGCTCAACGGCTGCGGCGTGTTCGCCGAGAGTTCCTTCGCCTTCACGCACGAGCGCAGCAGCAGCGGCGGCGGCTGCTCCGTCGCCTCCGTGGAGGGTCCGAGCAGTCCGCGCGCGTGGCTCGAGGGCGGTTGGTGGCTGCTGGTCGTGTTCGGCTTCTTGGTCCTGCGCTCATCGAGGGCGCGCACGACCGCGACCGCGTAGGTCTCCGGGAAGAGCTCATGCCGCCGTGCGTCAGAGGAGACGCCGTGGAGGAGAATCGTGAGCTCGACCAAGCGGTTGCCGTGCAGCTCCAGCTCCGCCGGCGTCTTCCCCTGTGGGCCAAGCTATCCATCAGCGGCTTGCTCATTGTTGCCGTTACCTGCATCGGGCTGGTCGCGACGCTGGTGGTCCCCAATGTCGTGGTTGTGCGCAAGCTCGTCATGACAAGCAGGGTCAAAGCCAAGGTAGACATCAGCGTCATTTCGGATGGGGTGAATCGATACGTGATCGACAATCAAGGGCGCCTCCCCGATTCCTTGCAGGTCCTCTTGCGCGAGGAGAGCGGCAAGCAGTACTTGGACTTCGAAGCCATTCCCCGCGATCCCTGGGGACATCCGTACGGATATGAGCCGCCTGGGTCCGGCGGCAAGGCGTTTCGGGTCTTCTCGCTCGGCAAGGACGGCCGGCCCGGCGGCGTGGGGGAAGACCAGGACATCGACAATCTCCTCATCAAAGAAGGCAAGATCTAGGGCCTCATGGCTCAACAGATTGCCTTCGACATTGAGGTGGCCGGCTTCCACTGGGACGAAGTCGACGAGATCACCCGCGGTTACCTCCTGCAACGCGCGAAGACCGAGGAGGACCGGGCCTCGGCGCCCGACCGCACCGCGCTCTATCCCGGCCTGGGCAAGATCATCGCGATCGGGATGTGGAACCTGGAGAAGGACCACGGCCTGTGTCTGCTCGAGGGCAAGCCTGCCGAGCAGCAGGAATGGAAGCGCGTGCAGAGCTCCGACGTCTTCCGCGGCAGCGAGAAGGAGCTGCTGGAGCACTTCTGGGAGATCGTCGAGCGCAAGCGCCCGCGCCTGATCTCCTTCAACGGCCGTTACTACGACGGCCCGATCCTGATGATCCGCTCGGCCCAGCTCGGGATCTCGCCCTCCCTGAACCTGTGCGGCAACCGCTTCAACCTGACGACGCACGTCGACCTGACCGAGGTGCTCTCCTTCCACGGTGCCTGGCGCGAGCAGTACAAGCTCGACTACTGGTGCCGGCGCTTCGACATCGAGAGCCCCAAGGGCTCGATCGACGGCTCACAGGTCGCGCGCGCCTACCGCGAGGGGCGCATCGAGGAGATCGGTGAGTACTGCCTGCGCGACACGCGCGCGACGGCGCAGATCTACCGCAAGCTCGAGGAGACGCTGCTGCCGCTGTTCCTGGGTTGAGGTGGAGAAGAAAAACCACAGAGGCGCAGAGGACGTAGAGACGCACAGAGCAAGAGGGTCGTTGGGCCTCCAGGGCCCAAGCCCGCGGGGACTCGACGATCCGGAGGTTTCCTCACCCCCACCTCACTGTGCTCCTCCGCGTCCTCTGCGCCTCTGTGGTTCTTCTTCTCCGAGCCCTCAGGCCTCGGCCGCGTGCAGGTCGTCCGCCACGGGCACGGCCTCCCACTCCAGGCGTGGGCAATCGACGTACAAGCGATCGAGGTCGTAGTACGCGCGTGCTTCGGGCTGGAGCAGGTGCACGACCACGTCGTCGAAGTCCAGCACGACCCACCAGTGCAGTTCGTGGCCCTCGACCGGGTGGTGGCGCTGGCCGATGGCCTTGCCGCGCACGTGCAGCTCGTTCTCGAGCGCGCGCACGTGGTTGCGGTTCAGCCCGGTGGCGAGCACGAAGTAATCCGCGACCCCGAGCCGCTCCGCGACGGCGTAGACCGCGATGTCCTCGGCCTTCTTGTCCTGGCACCAGCGTGAAAGGATCGCGGCGAAAGTCTTGGCGTCGATGACGGGCTCCTGCTCGGACCCTGACAGGATAGCGAAGTTTTCGTCAGGGGATAGGGCGAGCTCGGGCCTCAGCTCTCCGGCGGCCGACGCACCTCGTCGGTGACGGGGCGGGTGCTCGCCTTGGTCCAACGCAGGCGGATGATGATCAGGATGATCAAGATGCACACCGCGAGGGCCAGGATCACGTGCAGGTCGTGCACCGTTTCCTTGAGTCGATCGACCTGTCCTCCGAGGAGCTTGCCGAGGTAGATGGAGGTCGGTACCGACAGCAACACGCCCAGCCCGTCGAGCAACAAGAGGCGCGAGTAGCGCATGCCCATGGTGCCGGCAATGAAGTAGCCCGGGATGCGGAGCATGGGCAGGAAGCGGCAGCCGAAGACGGCCCAGTTGCCGTGGGCGTCGAAGCGCTGGCGAAAACGCTGGAAGCGTTCGGGGTGCAGCATTCGCGCCACCCAGGGGATCTCCAGCGCGCGCATGCCGTAGCGCCGTCCGAGGAAGAACGGCACCGAGTCGCCCAGCAGGATTGCCGTCGAGCACAGCAGCGTGATCGGCACGAACTCGACCTCGCCCTTGTACAAGAGCACGCCGGCCGTGAGCAGGAACGCCTCCTCCGGCAGCGGCAGGCCCAGTCCGCACAGGAGCAGTCCGAGGAACGGCCCCATGTAGGAGAGGTTCAGGGCCATCGCCTGCACGTCCGAGGTCAAGTCGAGGAGCAACATCCGCTGGCCGGTGGCGAGGAGTATAGGGTCGGCCCAGCGCGGCACGAGGTCAGCAGGGAACGTGTCTGCGGACGCGCGCTACTTCTCCGCAGCCACGGCTTCCTGGGCGGACACGATCTTGCCGCCTTCGAGCACGAGCTCCGCGGGCGTCTGGATGACGTAGGCGATCGAGGGCGGGAGGCGTGCCTTCTGCACGAAATTGCCGTCGGGAAGCGCATGCACCACGAGATTCGCGAGCGTGTCGTTCTTCTCCTCGAGCTGGACGAGCGTGATCAGGCGCTGGCCGTGCTCCTTCTCCGCCAGGAGCGCGAGGTGCTCGGCGCAGTGGTCGCAGGTCGCGCGCCAGAAGACCCACAGCCCGTCGAGCGGGAGCTGGGTGACGTCGATGTACTGGTTCAGGGGCGGCTGACCGAGCGGCGTGTCCCAGATCTCCTTCCCGACCCAGTCCTCGATGTCGAGCTCGATCCACTCGCCCTCGACCGGTTTGCCGTTCGCCACCAGCCCCCCGCGGTCGGCCTGGCGCTCGAGGATCCAGGGTGGGACCAGGGCCAGCGCCGCCAGCGTGATCGGGGCGAGCGGCGGCAGGCCGGGCCCGAGGCACGACCACGGCCGCAGGGCGAGCAGGACGGCGAGGAGCACGCTGTCGATCGCCAGCATCACCCGCGGGTCCACGCTGAGCTTCGAGCCGAAGCAGCCGCAGTTCGTCTCGCCGGCCGCGATCTGCGTCGTCAGCACGAGGTCGAAGACGACCAGCAGGGCAGCCTGCAGCCACCAGCCCCAGCGCGGCTTCGTGAGCGCCACGCCCGCGATCGCGAGCTCGATCCCGATCGCGAGATTGTAAGTGAGTCCGAGCTCCAGCGGCAGATCGCGCACGACCGTCGGCAGCAGCGCGGGGGTGCCCCAGAAGAGCTTGAAGACCGCCCCGAAGAGGACCCAGGCGGCGATCAGCCAGATCCAGGCGAGGGCGAGGCGTGAGCGGCGTTCCGGGTTCACGGCAGGGGAGAGGATGTCGTAGGCGGGGGCGGATCTCGCGCGGAGCTCGGCTCGGCGGCGCGGGAGGATACAACTTCTGTGCGCAAGAGCATGACCCACCCGACGATCTGGGCGATCCTGGAGGACGGCGAGCGGCGCTTCGGCGCGCGGCTGGCAGTGATCGAGGGCGAGCGGCGCGCGAGCTACGGCGAGTTCGGGCGGCGTGTGAGGGCCCGGGCGCAGCAATGGCGCGGCCTCGGGCTCCGTCCCGGCGAGCGCGTGGCGATCCTCGACTGGAACTCGTGCGCCTTCCTCGAGAGCACCTTCGCCGCCGCGGGGCTGGGTGCGATCCTGAACCCCCTCAACCACCGCCTGGCCGAGCCGGAGCTGGCCGAGATCCTGGCCGACTCCGGGGCGCGGCTCGTCCTGGCCGCGCGCGCTTTCGCCCCGCTGGTGGAGACCTTGCGCCGGCGCGCGGGCGCCGTCGAGCACTGGCTGTGGAGCGAGGACGAGCCGCCGAGCGCGTCCGGAAACTTCCAGCCCGCCGCGGTCCAGCCCGGCGACGTCGCCCACCTGTACTACACGAGCGGGACCAGCGGGCGCTCCAAGGGCGTGATGCTCACGCACCGGAACGTGTGCGT
Source organism: Planctomycetota bacterium (assembly GCA_031413955.1). Lineage (GTDB taxonomy): Bacteria > Planctomycetota > UBA1135 > UBA1135 > JABFRZ01. Next base: position 13,245 of record JANOGB010000406.1, read on the forward strand.
GCACGCCGAATGGGCCGTGCGCGAGCTCGCGCTCGTGCCCGCCGACCGCTGGGGACACTTCGCGCCGATGTTCCACCTGGCGGACGCCTGGGCCACCCTGGCGATCACGGCCGTCGGCGGCGTGCACGTGATGGTGCCGCGCTTCGAGGCCGACGAGGCCGCCCGGCGCATCCAGCGCGACGGCATCACGCTCACCAACCTGATCCCGACCATGCTCGGCCGCCTGGTCGAGAGCTCGCGTGCGCAGGCGGCCCGTTTCAGGAGCCTGCGCCTCGTGCTCTCCGGCGGCGCGCCCATCTCGCCGGCGCTCGTGCGCCAAGTGCTGGAGGTGTTGCGCTGCGAGTACGTGCAGACCTACGGCATGACCGAGACGAGTCCGTACCTGACGGTGGGCATCCTGCCGGAGCACCTGCGGCACCTGAGCGAGGCCGAGGTCCTGCGCCTGCGCGCGCGCACGGGCCGGCCCTTCGGCGAGGTCGAGCTCGAGATCGTGGACGAGCACGACCGGCCGGTCCCGGCCGACGACCGCACGGTGGGGGAGATCCGCGTACGCGGCGCGACCGTCACGCCGGGCTACTGGAATCGTCCGGAGGAGACCGCGCAGGCGCTCCGCGCCGGCTGGCTCTACACGGGTGACCTGGCGGTGATCGACGCGCATGGCCTGGTGAACATCGTCGATCGCAGGAAGGACATGATCCTGACCGGCGGCGAGAACGTGTACTCGACCGAGGTCGAGAACGCGCTCTACGAGCACCCGGCCGTGCTCGAGGCGGCCGTGTTCGCCCTGCCGGACGAGACCTGGGGCGAGTGCGTGAACGCCGCGGTCGTGCTCAGGGACGGGTGCGCCACGAGCGCGCACGAGCTGATCGACTTCTGCCGCGCGCGCATCGCGGCCTACAAGACCCCGCGTGCGATCGAGTTCCTGTCCGAGTTGCCGAAGACCGGCAGCGGCAAGATCTCGAAGCTCGCGCTGCGGGCGCGCACGAGGTCCGGATGAGGTCGCGCCCGGGGTTCTGGACGGCGATGCTGGCTCTGCCGGGTGCGCTCGGCATGCTAAGCGGTTGCAAGGAGGGTCTCGTGCAGCCGAGGACGGAAGGCAGCGAAGACGAGCGCCGCGCCGAGCGCGAGCGCATGGTCGCGGAGCAGCTCGCCGAGCGCGGCATCCGCGACGCGCGTGTGCTCGCGGCCATGCGCAAGGTTCCGCGGCATCGCTTCGTGCCCGCGGGCGAGGAGCACCACGCCTACGAGGACCGGCCGCTCGCCATCGGGCATGGCCAGACGATCTCGCAGCCCTACGTGGTCGCCTTCATGAGCCAGGCGCTCGAGCTCTCCGGCGACGAGCGCGTGCTCGACGTCGGCACGGGTTCCGGCTACCAGGCGGCGATCCTGGGCGAGCTCGCGCGCTAGGTCTGGTCGCTCGAGATCGTCGCGCCGCTGGCCGCGAGCGCTGGCGAACGGCTGCGCACGCTCGGTCACGCGAACGTCCACGTACGCTCTGGCGACGGGTACCAGGGCTGGAGCGAGCACGCCCCCTTCGACGCGATCCTCGTGGCGGCCGCGCCGGACCACGTGCCCCAGCCGCTCCTCGACCAGCTCGCCCTGGGCGGGCGCATGATCTTGCCGGTGGGCAAGGGCGAACAGGATCTCGTGCTCTTGCGGCGAACGCCGACGGGCATCGTGCGCGAGGAAGTGCTGCCCGTGCGCTTCGTGCCCATGACCGGGATGGCCGAGGAGCGGGGCAGGTAGGCCGCTCCTGTGCTTGCATGTCCCGCGCGCGGCTGGCGTACTCGCGCCGTTCTCCCTGACCCCCGCGAGGAAACCTCACGCCTTGGACTGGCTCTCCGACCCCCAAGCCTGGATCGCGCTCTTGACGCTGACCGTGCTCGAGATCGTGCTCGGCGTCGACAACGTCATCTTCATCTCGATCCTCTCGTCGAAGCTGCCGGAGTCCGAGCGTGCCAGGGCGCGCACGCTCGGCCTCGCCCTGGCCCTGATCGGGCGGGTGGTGTTGCTGCTCTCCTTGAGCTGGGTGATCGGGCTGAAGGCTCCGCTCTTCGGGCTGCTGGGCGAGGAGATCTCCGGCCGCGACCTGATCATGCTCGCCGGCGGGCTGTTCCTGCTGGCCAAGGCCACGCACGAGATCCACGGCAGCATGGAGGGCGGCGGGCACGAGCCCACGAGCAAGTCGGCCTCCTTCGCCAGCGTGATCACGCAGATCCTGATCCTCGACATCGTCTTCTCGCTCGACTCCGTGATCACCGCCGTTGGCATGGCCGACGACATCGCGGTCATGATCACGGCCGTGGTCGTGGCCGTCGTGTTCATGATGGTGAGCGCCGGAGCGATCTCGAGCTTCATCCACAAGCATCCGACCGTGAAGATGCTGGCCCTGGCCTTCCTGCTGCTCGTCGGCGTGGCGCTGATAGCGGACGGCTTCGACCAGCACATCCCGCGTGGCTACATCTACTTCGCGTTGGCCTTCTGGGTGCTGGTGGAGTTGCTCAACCTGCGCGGGGCGCGTCGCGCCACGCCGCCGCCGGCGCATTGAGAGCATGACCCGCCCGCCCTGGATCTCTGGTGTCCTGGGTAGCGTTGGCCTCGCTGCTTGTCTGGTTCGACACCCGCCCGCCGAAGCTCGGCCCGCGACCGCCGCGCACGAGATGCGCCGCAGCCTCCATGCGGACGGCACGACGCGCAGCGAGACGCGCGTGCTGGTCTGGTCCGATGGCCGGATCGAGCGCGACGGCCCCGAGCGGGAGTACAGCTCGAGTGGAGTCCTGGAGGCCGAGCGCTTCTTCGACCACGACGCTCCCACGGGCTCGTGGCGCACGTGGTTCACCACCGGGACCCCGCGTTCCGAGATGGACTTCGGCGCGCCGGGCTCGGACGCGCCGGGTGTGCAGCGCTTCTGGCACGCGAACGGCAGGCTCGCGGCCGAGGGGACGGTCATCGACGGCGTGCGCGCAGGGCGCTGGGACTACTGGAACGAGGACGGCACCGTCTTGCGCGCCGGAAGCTATCGCGGCGGCAAGCGCGATGGCTCCTGGAGCTTCCACGACGGGGGCGGAGTGAAACGCGCCGAGGGTCGCTATGACCTGGGCGCGCGCGTCGGTTCCTGGACGCTCTGGGACGAGCGCGGCGAGGCGCACGTGCGCCCGGCCTCCGAGTTCGAGCTGGAGACGATCCGGGACGAGGATCAGTAACGCTGTCGATCGGGCCTGGCGAGCCAGGCGCGGAACACTTCCAGTCCGCGCTCGCGGCCATCGGCCACGAGCAGAAGTGCGCGCTGTCCGGGCGGGCGCGCGAGCTCGGCGTAGAACTCCTGATCGTCGAACCCGGCCGCGGCGGCGTCCGCCCGGTGGCAAGCGTAGTGGACTCGCTCGAGGCGCGCCCAGTAGATCGCGCCCAGGCACATCGGGCAGGGTTCGCAGCTGGTGAAGATCTCGCAACCGCTGAGGTCGTGCGTCCCGAGCTCCGCCGCCGCGGCGCGGATGGCCACCATCTCGGCGTGCGCGGTGGGATCCCTCGTCGGCACGACTCGATTCTGGCCGCGTCCCAGGACCCGCTCGGCGCGCACGACTACCGCTCCGAAGGGACCTCCTCCCGCCTCGATCGACGCGTGCGCGAGCTCCAGAGCCAGGGTCAGGAAGGGGGCGGGGCTCACGGCTACCTGGTTTCCGAGGTGGTCTCCGAACCGCACGGGGGGAGTTCGCTCCGGCACCGGCGAAGATCTTTTCTTTCAGCCCGGTTGAACTCCCAGCCGTCGATGCCCAAGAGTGCCGTGCGGGCACCGGCGGCGACAAGAGAGCATCGACCCCGACGGTTTCCTCCTTGACCCCTCCTCATCAGCGGAAACCACTGAGAGACGAGAGTGGTCGCTGCTCCGATGTGCTTCGTGATGGCCTCCTAGGGATGGAGACCGCCGGGCCCGCCTAGGGTTGGAGCTGTTTGGGCTCCAACCCTTTTTTTGTTTCCGGGTAGCGCTGAGCGCTTCCGGGTAGCCCTGGGATAGTCTCGACCCCGTGTCCGGGGGCCTGCCCAAGATCCCGCGCTCGAGCGCGGACGACTACTCGAAAGAGGCCGTCGCGCTTCGCCTCGAGCTGTGCGAGCGCGTCGCCGCGACCCGGTTGCCGCACCTCGCTGGCCGGCCCGTGGCTCCGTCCGAGGCCCGCGGCAAGGTCGAAAACCTGATCGGCTTCGCGCAGATCCCGCTCGGAATCGCCGGTCCGCTACGGGTCGACACGCAGGCCGGCACGCGCGAGGTCTTCGTACCGATGGCAACGACTGAGGGCGCGATGGTGGCCTCCTACGCGCGCGGGATGAAGCTCCTCTCGGCGGCCGGAACCGCCCGGGCGCGCGTCGTGTCCGAGGGGCTCTCGCAGCATCCGATGCTCGTGTACGCCGACGCCGCCGCAGCCCTGCGGGCGCGCGAGGCCTTGCCCGATCTGCGCGCCGAGCTGGAGCGGCTCACGGCCGAGAGCACCTCTCATGGGCGCTTGATCGCTGTCGTGCCCGAGCTCGTCGGCCGACGCCTGGTCTTGCGCCTCGTCTTCCACACCGGCGACGCGATCGGTATCAACATGGCGGCGCGGGCGGCGGAGTTGTGCTCGGAGCTCTTCGCGCGCAAGACCGGTGCCGAGCGACGCTACGTCCACGGCGAGGACGTCGAGAAGCGCGCCAATGCGCGCGCGCTGCACGAGGGGCGCGGGCGCAGCGTGGTATGCGATACGCGCATCCCGCGTGCGCTCCTCGTCGAGCATCTGCGCGTGACACCCGAGGACCTCGCCGCCATCCACCAGAGCTACCAGATCGGCTTCGCGCGCCTGGGCACGCACAACGGACTGGTGCAGTCCGCCAACGGCCTGGCGGCGGTGTTCCTGGCCTGCGGGCAGGACGTGGCCTACGTCACCGAGAGCGCCACGGGTTTTCTCGAGCTCGCGCCGACCGCGGAGGGCGATCTCTACGCCTGCGCGCATCTGCCCTCGCTCCTGGTCGGCACCGTCGGCGGGGGCTCGGGTCAGGGCACGGCGGCCGAATGTCTGGACCTGCTCGGCGTGCGCGGAACGGGCGGCGCGAACGTGTTCGCGGAGCTGCTGGCGGCCACGGTGCTCGCGGGCGATCTGTCGTTGCTCGCGGCCTTCTGCACGCACGAGTTCGTCGCCGCTCACGAGCGTCTGGGCCGCAACCGCCCGGGCGGGCACGCTTGAGCCGGGCCGCGCGAGAGGGCTTCGAGAGCTGGGCGTGGATCGCCTTCGCGCTTTCGGCGGCGACCGCAGGGTTGTTCCTGTTCCTTGGCCTTCGTCCGGGCGGTTCCGGGCCGGTGCTCGCCTATCGCTATGGACTCCTGGTGCTCGGTTGGGCTGCGGCGGTCGGGATGATGGTCGCCATGCTGTGGTGCTTGCGACGCCGTCCGGTCCTCCAGCGCGGCCGCGCCTGGCCGCTCTCTGCCCTCGCGGCGAGCCTGTGGTTCTGTTCTCTGCCGATCGCCTATCCCTCGTCGCACGAGGGCAAGTTCAGCCCGACGCGCTTCCGTCTGCCCTTCGAGGGCACGGCTCACGTGCGCTACGGAGGCGGCGAAGCGGCCAGGAACCATCTGCTCTTCGATCCCGCGCGCCGTTTCGGAACGGCCTTCGAAAAGCGTGGCGGGGAGGCACTGCGGGTCCTCTCACCGGCCCCTGGCAAGATCGTGAACCGTTCGCCGGGGCGGGGCGGCGAGGTCCTGGTGCTCGCCACCGGCGCGGACGAGTTCTGCGTCCTGGATGGGCTCGAGCTGGACACGGACGTCCCCACCCTGGGCGCGAGCCTGGACGCGGGCGAACCCCTCGGGCGTGCCCGAGGTCTGCTGTTCGTTCACCTCCAGGACCAGCAGGAGCCCGGGAGCGGCGAAGGGATTCCGATGCGGTTCTGGAGCTACCTGGTGGACGGCCGAGCGGCCGAATCCGGCATACCGGTCCCTCCCCAGGAAATCGCAAGCACGACCTCCGGGCACCCCGAGGCGCCCCCAGCACGTTGACACCCTGGCGAGCGGCGGTAGCCTGATGCGCTTCGAATCGCCGCGGAAAGCCCCTGGCAGGGGGTTGAGGCGGCCCTCCGGGGTCGAGCTTCCGCCGGCCGGGCTCCCCCCGCATCCCGCATCGTCGGCCTCACCCCACCCCGTTCCTCATGTCGACCGTCCTGAAACCCCAGCCCAGCTCGAGCCAGACGAGCGAGCGCCTCCGGCATGGCCGCAACATCGGCATCATGGCGCACATCGATGCCGGGAAGACGACGGTGACGGAGCGCATCCTGTTCGTCACCGCCAAGATCCACAAGGTCGGCGAGGTCCACGACGGCGAAGCGACGATGGACTTCCTCGAGGAGGAGCGCAAGCGCGGCATCACGATCCAGTCCGCGGCCACGCAGGTCGAATGGGACGGACACTGGATCAACATCATCGACACGCCCGGACACGTGGATTTCACGGCCGAGGTGGAGCGTTCCCTGCGCGTGCTGGACGGTGCGGTGGCCGTGTTCGATGCCGTGCACGGCGTCGAGGCCCAGTCCGAGACGGTCTGGCGCCAGGCCGACCGTTACAAGGTGCCGCGCATCTGCTTCATCAACAAGATGGACCGCACTGGCGCGGACTACTACCACTCGATCCAGACCATCATCGACCGGCTCGGCGCGCGCCCGGCTCCGCTGCAGATCCCGATCGGCAGCGAGAAGGCCTTCACCGGCTACATCGACCTGGTCACGGGCAAGGCCTACCGCTTCGACGAGGACAGCGGCAAGATCGTGCACGAGATCCCGATGCCGGCCGAGCTGAAGGACGAGTACGAGCTGCGCCGGCACGAGCTGTGCGAGACGGCGGCCGAGTTCGACGAAAAACTGCTCGACCTGTTCGTGGAGGACGAGCCCATCTCGGCGGAACTGCTCGGCGCCGCCGTGCGCAAGGGCTGCATGAGCATGCAGATCACGCCGATCCTGTGCGGAGCGGCGCTCAAGGACAAGGGCATTCCCGCGCTGCTCGACGCGGTCGTCAGCTACCTGCCCAGTCCGCTGGACGTCCCGCCGGTGGAAGGCGACGTGCCGCGCACGGACCGCAGGACGGTGCGCAAGGTCGACGACACCGAACCCCTGTGCCTGATGGCCTTCAAGACCATCGCCGAGTCGACTGGCGACCTGACCTTCGTGCGCGTCTACTCGGGCGTGCTGGAGAAGGGCACCACGCTCCTGAACCCGCGCACAGGGAAAGAGGAGCGCATCGGCCGCCTGGTGCAGGTGCACGCCAACAAGCGCGAGGCCATCGAGCGCATCCCCGCGGGCGGCATCGCCGCCATCCTGGGGCTCAAGAACACCATCACGGGCGACACGCTGTGCGATCCGGAGCACCCGATCGCGCTCAGCAAGATCGTCTTCCCCGACGCGGTCATCTCGATGTCGGTCGAGCCCAAGAAGGGCGGCGATCGCGACAAGCTCACCGAGATCATCGGCAAGATGATGCGCGAGGACCCGACCTTCCGTGCCACCACCAACGAGGAGACCGGCGACCTGCTCATCTCGGGCATGGGCGAGCTGCACCTCGAGGTGGTCGTGCACCGCATCAAGAGCGAGCACAACATCGAGGTCCAGACCGGCCGCCCGCGCGTGGCCTACAAGCAGCGCCTCAACCGCGTTCGAGACATCGAATCGCGCTACATCAAGCAGAGCGGTGGCCGCGGCCAGTACGCCGTGGCGCACGTGCGCTTCGAGGTCGGCGCGCCCGAGGACGGCATCTTCGAGTTCGAGAACGAGATCAAGGGCGGTTCCATCCCGCGCGAGTACATCCCGGCCGTGGAGTACGGCATCAGCGAGGCCGTACGCGGCGGCGGTCGCAACGGCTACCCGTTCGTCAACGTCAAGGCGACGCTGAGCGACGGCAAGCACCACGAGGTCGACTCGAGCGAGATGGCCTTCCAGGCTTGTGGCGCGCAGGCCTTCCGCATGGCGGCCGAGGGCAACACGGTGCTGCTCGAGCCGATCATGAAGATCGAGGTGCGCGCGCCCGAGGAGTACCTCGGCGGCGTGGTGGGTGACCTGAACTCGCGCCGTGGCGAGGTCAGCGACGTCGAGATCTCGGGCGACCTGCGCATCGTGCGCGGGGTCGTGCCGATCGCCGAGATGTTCGCCTACTCCTCCTCCTTGCGCAGCGCCACCCAGGGGCGCGGCTCCTTCGCCATGGAGCTGCACGAGTACCGCCCCGTGCCCGCGAGCCTGGCCGAGAAGATCCTCGACCCTGAGAAGAAGTAGCCGCTGGCCCCGCACTGGTTCGGGACACTAAGATCCCGCCCGATGACGCGCACCGCACGGCGACGCTGGAGCCGCGAGTTCCAGGGCGAGATCGACGGCATCGCCCTGGGCGATACGGGGCCGGTGATCCTGCACGGCTACGATCCGCCGGCCGGCGGGAAATGGATCGACAACGTGATCCCCGGCAAGCTCGGCGCCTACGACCGCGCCAGCGGGGAAAACTTGTGGCTGTCGCCCTGCGAGGTCGGCTATGGGCGGGGTTTCGGCTGCGGGCTCGGCGAGGAGGACGATGTGATCATCCTCGGGCCGTCCAACCAGAGCCATCGCATCGCGCGCATGTCGCTCTCCACGGGCGAGCTCATCGGCGCCAGCGAGATCGGGGCCTTCGACCAGGCCCTGGTGTTCGGCGACGTATGCCTGACGGTGACGCCCCAGCGCGTCAGCGGCATCCTGACCTCGCCCATGCTCGAGGTCTGGAGCTACGCGCGCGATGGCGAGCGCTACCACCTCGTCGGACGCGTGGGTCCCCACGCCTACGTCGTGTTCACCGACACCGCGCGCAAGCGCCAGGGCGTGTTGCGCCTGGAGGTCGAGAGCGGCGAGTTCGTCGACACCTTCCTGGACCCCGAGCTGCCCGTGATCCACGATCTGGTGTGCGCCGAGGATCTGGCCATCGTGCTCTCGGGCAACCGCGTGCCCGCGCGCCCGGGCCACGGCGGGGGCCCCGAGGAGTTGCGCCTCGAGGCCTTCCGCACGCGCGAATCGAGCGCCTACTCGCTGTGGCGCGAGGTCCTGGCGGAGGAGAGCGAGGAGGTACCGGACGTCAACGTCGCGCTCGACAGCGGCAAGCTGTACCTCGCTCGCGGCGCCCTGCTCGAGGTGCGCGACGGACTGTCCGGCCGCATGCTGGGCGAGCTGACCCTGCCTGGACTCGACGAGCGCGTGGCCTGGAAGGTGTCCCAGGGCGCCGGCTTGCTGGCGGAAGAGACGCGCGCCTCGGTGTTCGAGCTCCCGGCCTGATTCATGTCGAAGAAAGAAGCCGGTCCGAAGGCCGAGGTCGACGAGCACGGGCTCGTGGTGCACAAGTACGTGAGCACCGTGCTCGTGGTCGTGCCACCCAGCGGGTACGCCGAGACGACGCTGCGCTACGCACGCTCGTCCTTGTTCAACGTCCACGTGGGCACGCGCGTCGCCTCTTCCCAGGAGGGTGCCGTGCTGCGTGGCGAGCTGCAGGACGAGTTCGAGGTCGACTGCTCGCTGGCCCAGGAGACGATGGCACCCTATTCGGGACTGATCCTGTGCGGCGGCTCGGGCGCGGCCTGGCTGGCCGAACAACCCGATGTCCTGCGCCTGGTGCGCGAGGCCCGCGAGCAGGACAAGCTGATCGGCGCCTGGGGGCTGGCGGTCCTGGCCTTGGGCCGGGCCGGCGTGCTCAAGAAGAAGCGCGTCACGGGTGAGCGCGCCATTCGCGCCGAGCTCGAGGCCGCGGGGGCGCGCTACACGGGTACCCAGGTGGAGAGCGACGGCAAGCTCGTCACCGGGCTCGACGACGCCTCTGGCTTCCGCTTCGGCAAGGCGCTCGTCCGGGTCGTGGGCATCTAGTGGTGTGAGTCACGCACAGAGGCCTTTATCCCGGGCCGCCTGCGCCCGCCGCGGCGTTGCGCCTTCTCCGAGACTTGCACCGAAGTCGCGTCGGCGGCGCGCCTTGCGGCGAACGCAGGCGACCTCGGCATAAAGGCCCCTCTGCGTGACTCACACCACTAGCTCTAGCTTGCCTGTAGCTCGCGGCCCGCTTCCGGAGTTTCGCTTTCGACGCTATCCTACCGCCTCCTCGTGTCCCACCACCCGTTCGTCCGCTGATACCGGACTCAGGGGTTCCAAGTGAGCGTTGCAGCGATCGTCGAGACGCTGGCCAAAGAGTTCGCCGTAGCAAGAGAACACGCCGCGCGCGTGTACGAGCTGCTACTGGCGGGCAACAAGGCCTCCTACATTGCCCGCTACCGCCGTGCCGAGATCGGGGACTTCGCCGACGGTTCCATCCGCCGCTTCGCGCGCAGGCTGAAGCAGTTCGAGGAGCTGGAGAAGCGTCGCACGGTACTGCTGCGTTCGTTCGAGGAGCATGCGCGCGGTCAGGAGCATCCGAGCGAGCCTCCGGCAGCGGTCCTCGCCTGCATGGATCGTTTCGAGCTCGAGGATCACTTCCTGCCGTACCGGCGCCCGGAACCTGAGGTACAGCTCGCCATCGACCGCGGACTCGAGTTCCTGGCCGATGCCCTGGTCGCCAACGCCCCGCGCGGAACGCCCGGCGTGGAGACGATCGCGGCGGAGGACAGCGCCGCGCACGAAAACGTCGCGGAGCCAGCGATTGCGGAAGCGGAAGCCACTCCCGCGCCGGCCCCCGAGGCGGCGGGCGAAGCCATGGCTCCGACCGAGGAGCTAGAGCTGGCTGCCGAGCCCAACGAGCACGAAGAGCCGGCTGCGGGCGAACACGAGCCGACGAGCGAAGCGACGGATGCGCTCGATACGGCCGAGGCGCAGGACGAACAGGATGACTCCGGGGATGGGCCGGAGCCCGGACGTCAGCGCGGCCCGCCCGTCGACCCGTTCGCGCATCGGCCGGCGTTCCATCCGGCTCACATCGATCTCTCGCCCCAGCTCGCGCGGCTGTGCGCGCAATACGTCAACCCGGACCGCGGCGTGCACACGGAGCAGCAGGCGCTCGACGGCGCCATGCGCATCCTCTCCGACCGCCTGGGCCGCAATCCGGAGCTGCGCACGCTGCTGCGCCGCCTCCTGCGCAAGCACGGCCGTGCCGGGGTGCGGTCGCTGGTGGACGAAGGACGGCTCGGGCACAACCGGGCGCTCCTGCGACTCAACCAGCCGCTGCGGCAGCTCCAGGGCCATCGCCTGATCGCCCTGCGACAGGCCCAGGCCCAGCGCCAGATCGCGCTGGTCCTGACCGTCGACCCGGCGGTGGTGCTGCCCAAGGTGCGCGCGGCCCTCGGCCGCCGCATCCATTCCGACTACGCGAGTGTGGCCGACGAGGTCGCGCGCCAGGCGCTGCATTTGCGGCTCCTGCCGATGATCGAGGATGACGTGCGCAACGAGCTGCGCGAGCGCGCCGACGAGGAAGCCATCCGCCTGGTGGCCCAGCACCTGCGCCAGATCCTGCTCACCCCTCCGGCCGGACCACGTCCGGCCGCCGGCGTGCACATCGACGCCAAGGGCGACTGGTTGATCCTGGTCGTCGGCGCGAACGGCGAGCCCCAGGGCAGCGAGATCGCGCTCCAGGCCTCCACGCTTCCCTTGCCGGAGCTGGCGCAGAAACTCAACGAATCCATGCGCGGAACGGGCGTCAGCGCGCTGGTCGTCGGACACGGCAAGGCCGCCCGACCTGGATTGCAGAAGCTGCGCGAGACGTTGCACTTCTTGCAGGTCGAGGCGGTCGTGTTCCTGGTCAACGAAGCGGGGCTCTCGAGCTACGCCAACTCGGAGCTCGGGCGCGCCGAGCTGGGGACGTTCTCCGTACCCGCGCGCGAGGCCATCAGCCTGGCCCGTCGCTACCAGGATCCGCTGCTGGAGTTCCTCAAGGTCGATCCCCGGCACCTCGGTATCGGCCGCGAGCAGGCCGTGGTCAACAAGGCCGCGCTGCGGCGCATCATCCACGACGTCGTGGAGTCCTGCGTGGCTCACGTGGGCTGCGATCTGAATCTGGCCAGCGTGAACTTTCTGCGCCACGTTCCCGGGCTCAGCTTCGAGCTGGCCAAGAAGCTGGTCGAGCGCCGCGGCGTGCGCCCGTTCACGTCGCGCGAGGAGTTGCGCACCGAGAACCTGCTCGACGACCTCGCCTGGGTCAATGCGATCGGCTTCCTGCGCGTGCACGCTTCCAGCGAACCGCTGGACACCACCGCCTTGCATCCGGAGCAGTACGACCTGGCCAGACGCGTGATCCTGCAGGGCGGGTCGAGCGTGGAAGAAACGCTTGGCCAGCGCGATGCCGCCCGGGGTCTGCGCCGCGTCGATTTCGACCTCGACGAGATCACCTGGCGTGATCTGGTGCGCGAGATCGCCTATCCAGGCCGCGACCCGCGCCCGCGCCAGCTCCTGCCGCGCATGCTCCCGCCCGACACGGACCTGAAGACGCTGCAGAAGGACCAGGTCGCGGAGGGCATCGTCTCCAACGTGGCCAGCTTCGGGGCCTTCGTCGACCTCGGGACGGCCAAGGACGCGATGGTCCACATCAGCGAGATCTCCAACCACTACGTGCGCGACGCGCGCGTCCTGCTCTCGATCGGGCAGGCCGTGCGTGCGCGCGTGGTCGATGCCAGCGGTCCGCGCGTCGAGCTCTCGCTCAAGAACGTGCCCGACTTCCGGCGTGGGCCGGCCGCCGGCCGGCGGCCAGAGCGCGCCGCGCCCGCCGAGGTCGCGGACAGGGATGGAGCTGGCGCCCCCGTGGGCGAGAACCGCGAGCGCAGCAATCGCCGCGGTCCGCGCCGGCCGCGCGAGGGCGGCGAGACATGGCCCGACCACCAGCCCGTGCTGCGCGCGGCGCGTTCACGCCGCGACGGCATGGTCACGGGTAGCAGCGGGGGCGAACGCCGACGTGGCGCAGGTGGCGGCGGAGGGGGCGGCGCGGGTCGGGGCGGTCGCGCCGAGAGTGGCGCCGGCGGCCACCGCGCGCGTGGCCCGGGAGGGCGCGAGGAGTACGATCCGGACGCGGTCCGCAAGGCCAGCCGTCCGACCGGCACGTACAACCCTTTCGCGAACTTCTTCAAGGACAAGAAGGACGACGGACCGGAGCTCCCGACTGGCGGGTCCGGCGAGAGTACTCCGCCCGCGCCCGACACGGACTCGGGGGCCACGCTTCAGGGGGAGTAGAGCGCGGGCGTTTCGCGGCGAGCCGGCCGCAAGCTGCGCGGTTGTCGCGCGCGGGCGATCAGTACCGGTCGCGGTACTCCTCGGGCAGCAGCGAATCGAGCGTTTCGCCGTGCCCCAGACTGGGGAACGGAGCCTGCGGCTGCCGGCCGCGCGAGGCTTGTGGATCCACGTGCGTTTCCGCGCCGCCAGCGATGGCATCCAGCTTCTGCATCGTCTCGTAGAAGTCGATTCCGCTCTGGTTGGCCGGCGCCTGGCCGTGACCGTATTGGGCGGTCGCGCCGCTCTCCGTCGGGGCGGTGCTCGGCCCTTGACCCAGGTGACGGCGCACGTCGTGGCTGGCGTTGAGCAGGGCCTCGAAGCCGGAGCGCATCTGCAGGTCGACGGCGTGGACGCGCTCGTCGAAGTGCGCATGCAGCTTGTCGAGGCTGGCCGCCAGCCGGAAGATCGCGTCCTGCGAGTTGTCCCGGGGCGAGTTCTGTTCGTTCTCGTTCTGCATCTGGGCTTGCTGCTGCGCGGATATCGAACCCACGACATCGTGGACCTGCATGAGCGCGGTGCGCAGCTGGGCCAGCTTGGTCGTGAGTTGCTCGTTGAAGATGCTGACCTCGGACTGCAGGGCCTCGTACTCGGCCCGATGGTCGGCCACCGGCGCGGCCGAGCCCGCCACGCGCGCCACGATCCCGAGGCCGAAGAGGACGAGCCCGCCCACCAGCAGCGCGCCGTTCTGCAAGCCCATCTCGCTCGCGACGCGCGCGATCTTGGTGACTTGCCAGGAGTAGTGCGGCGCGAAGGCGAGACCGATGCTCCCCACCACCAGGGCGAAGCCCAGCAAGAAGAGGAAGCGCTCGCCCCTGTGGGAGCCCGTGGCGAATTCGGTCGAGGCCATGATGAGTGCTCGGTGAGTGGTGGAGGATTCCCTTGCCCGCGGCCCAGCAGCTTCCCCCGGAAAGCATGACCTGGGCCGTCCGGAAGAAACCTCCGGAGAGACGCGGACAAGGGATGCGAGCTCCCTCCTCGAACGGCGGACACCGGAGTCTTGAGGCAGAGCCAGTTTCGCCGGGAGGGTGCCTCTCGCTATCGTTCCCGACCCCCCGCATGGCTTTCCCTCCGCCCGTCCCCGCGCCGCGCGCCTCGCGCGGAAAAGTCCAGGGCATCGCCGTCTCGCCGGGACTGGCCCTGGGACCGGTGCACATCGTCCTGACCGGCCCGGCGGACGTTCCCACCTGGTCGGTGAAGCGCGAGGACGTGCCACTCGAGATCGGACGCCTGGCGGCGGCGCTCAACACGGCCGCCGAGCGGCTCGAGGAGCGCCAGCGCATGGTGGCCACCACGGCCGGCGCCAAGGACGCCGAGATCTTCGCCGTGCATCGCACGATCCTGAAAGATCCGCGCGCGATGAGCGACGTCGAGCGTCTGATCACGGAGCAGCGCATCAATGCCGAGGCGGCGGTGAAGCTGCTGATCGAGCGCTACCAGGAGGCGCTCGGCAAGCTGGAGGGCGCCAACGTGCGCGACTTCGGCTCGGACGTTTCCGATCCGTGGCGCTACGTCCTCAACGTACTGCTCGAGCGGGATCGGGAGCAGGTGTTGCAGACCGAGCAGCAGGTGATCCTCGCGGCGGCCGAGCTGACACCCGCGGTCGTCACGTTCCTCGCGCGCGACCGCCTCCTGGCGGTGGTGGCCGAAGCGGGCGGTCGTTTCTCGCACGGTGCGGTGCTGGCGCGTTCGCTCGGGTTGCCTTGCGTCGTCGGTCTGCCGAACCTCCTGGCGCGCCTGGAGCAGGGCCTCAGGCTCGGAGTCGACGGCGACCACGGCTTCGTCCTCCTTGCTCCTTCCGACGTGGACGTGAATGAGTTCATGGAGCGCAAGCGCTCGCGCGAAGGGCGCCGCGAGTCCTTTCGTGCCGAAGCCGGTCGCCCCGGAACCACCCAGGACGGCCACTCGATCCGTGTGCAAGTGAACGTCGAGAGCGTCCGGGATCTGGATACTTTCGATCTTTCCCACACCGACGGAATCGGCTTGTTCCGGACCGAATTCCTGTATCTGGAACGCAACGAGTTCCCCTCGGAGGAGGAGCAGTATCGGCTCTACCGCCGCGTGCTGGAGCGCATGAACGGGCAGCCCACGACCCTGCGCCTGCTCGACATCGGCGGGGACAAGACCTTGCCCTACTTCCAGACCCCGCCCGAGGCGAATCCGGCCCTGGGCTGGCGCGGGATCCGCATCACCCTCCGCTGGCGAGACCTCTTGCGCGTGCAATTGCGCGCCCTGCTGCGCGCCAGCACCGCCGGCGACCTGCGCATCCTGATGCCGATGATCAGCTCGCTCGAGGAGGTGCGCGAGGTGCATCAGCTCTTCGGCGAGATCCGTTCCCAGCTCGGCGAGCAGGGCTACGCCACGGCCGACGACGTTCCCGTGGGAGCGATGATCGAGGTGCCCTCCGCGCTGCTCGAGCTCGATCGCATCGTGCGCGAGGTGGACTTCGTCAGCGTGGGTACCAACGATCTGGTGCAGTACCTGCTGGCCGTGGACCGCGACAACCCCTGGGTCGCCGGGCTCTACGACCCGCACCATCCGGCCATCGTGCGCGCGCTGCAGCACGTGGCCGAAGTCGCTCGAAAGGCCGGGAAATCGTGCTCGGTCTGCGGTGAGATCGCCAGCGATCCGGCCGTGGCCCTGCTGCTCTTCGGCCTCGGCTACGACTCCCTCAGCGTCGCTCCGCAGTTCGTCCCCGAGATCAAGTATGCGGTGCGACACTCGCACCATGGCGAGCTGGTCGAGCTGGCGGAGCGCGTGCTCGCGCAGGAGACGGCCGCCGGCGTGCGCGCAGAGCTCGAGCAAGCGAGCCGGCGCCTGCTGGCGCGTTCTTGATTCCTGTCAGGATCTCGGATTCTCCCGCTCGCGCCGGCTCTAGCTTTTGGAAGTTAGTAGTAACTGGCGTTCCGAGTCCCAGTTCTGAGAGCGAGCGATGGATGCCTTCGGCTGGCTACTATCGCTCGGTGGCGCTCGCTAGAATCCGCGTCGCCACTGTCCCCAAGCAACTCGCTTTGCAACCCGCGGCCACCAGACGTTTCGAGGGACTCCGGGCGGAACACCAGCCACAGGACGTGAGGAAGTTGCGATCGACCAGAGTTGGATTGGGACAAGTGCTCGCGCCACGGCGCGGGCGCTGGTCCCAGGCTGAGCAAGCGCGCCTCAAGCAGCTCTACGGACTGCGAGACGATGCTGCGATCGCGCGCGAGCTGAAGCGACCCGTGGCCAGCATCCGGCGCATGGCCGAGAAGCTCTTCGTCGGTCCGGTGCACACGGGACCGTGGGCCGCGAACGAGGTGATGGAACTGCGTCGCTACCTCGGCGCGACTTCGCCCGAGGTCATCGGGCGCATCCTGGGCCGACCGGTCGAGGACGTCACCGAGCGCATCTTCGAGCTGGGGCGCATCAAGCATGACGGCACCTGGCAGCGCGAGGACCTGGCCGAGTTCAAGCGTATCTACGGCACGCGCACCGACGAGGACCTGTCGCGCATCTTCGGGCGTGCCCTGGAAGAGATCCGCAGGCTGGCCGACGAACACGCCCTGGCCAAGGACAAGGCTTTCGTGCGCAAGCTGGCCGGTGAAGCCGCGACGCGCATGCCGCGCTGGCGCGACGAGGAGCTCGAGCGCCTGCGCCAAGACTATCCGGTGCAGTCGAACCTCGAGCTGGCGCGCACCCTCGGACGCTCGGTCAAGAGCGTGGTCTCCAAGGCCCACCACCTCGGGTTGAAGAAGTCCACCGAGCGCCTGCGCATCATGGGGCGCGAGAACGTCAGCCTGCGCTACCAGGATTCGGACTGAAGTACGGAGTCGGAGCAAATTTTCAACGATCTGGCTGAGCCTCGGCGTTTTCCTGCGCTTCCGGCAGATCG
>JANOGB010000407.1:0-8010 GCA_031413955.1 Planctomycetota bacterium
GCTGCGGCCAGCCGACCGCAGCGACCTGATCACCAAGGTCACGGCGGTTGAGTTCTCCGCGGAGGCGCGCAACGAGGTCTGGGAGCGGACGCTCTCCGAGTGGACGGATGGCGACGCGAGCATCGCCCGCTACCTCCAGGACGCCTACGGCTACTCGCTGCTCGGCAACCCGGTGCTCGGCCGCTTCTGCTTCATGCTCCACGGTCCGGGCCAGTCTGGGCGCAGCGCGCTGCTCGAGACGCTGGCCGCCGCCGCCGGAGACTACGGGTCGTCCTTCTCGTGGCGCGCCTTCGAGCACAAGAAGGGTGCCTCGCACGACGAGGACCTCGCCGCGCTGCGGGGTCTCCGGTTCGTCTTCAGCAACGAGGCCGGCGACGCCCTGATCGACACCGAGAAGCTCAAGGCGGTCACCAGCGGCGAGGAGCAGCACGTCTCCCGCAAGCACGAGAAGGCGTTCCGCATGCGCCCCTCGTTCGTGGTCTGGACGGCGACCAATCGCATCCCGGAGCTGCCGAGCGACGACCTCGCGCTGTGGACGCGGGTCCGGGTGATTCCCTTCCGCCGCGTGTTCCCCTTGTCCCCCTTCCGCGACAAGCTCGCGCGCGACCCCGACGTGCTGCGGGCCGTGCTCGCCTGGGGCGTGGCTGGCGCGCGCGACTACCTGGAGCACGGCCTGCCGTCCTGCGCCGCGGTGGACGCCGCCACGGCGGAGGCGCAGCGGGAGCTGAACCCCCTCAGCGCCTGGCTCGAGGAGCGCACCGAAGCCGTCCCGAGCACGTGGACTCGGTTCGGCCACCTGTTCTCGGACTACCAGACCTGGTGCGCCCTGCACGCCGTCGTTCCGCAGCGACGCGTTGGTGACCGTCGCTTCGGCTCGCTGCTCAATTCCATCGGGTTCGAGACCAAGCGTCGCAATGGCGTGCGCGGCAACCTCGGCATCCGCCTGCGCCGCAGTGCCTTCAGTGCCGTCCCAGTGCCGTGACAACCCTCCACAACGGCACTGACGAATTCGGCCGTGGCGACCGCGCCGAGGCCGCTATTTCGACCCCCAGTGCCTTCAGTGCCGTCTATTTGATCCTTACGCGCGCGCGAGAAGTTGAAAGAGGGTCGTGTGTGTTTGCGCGTGCGCTCGCGCATACGAATAAGAGGCAGAACAACGGCACTGTCGGCACTGAAGGCGCCGAAATCGGCCCGCGCGACCGCGCCAATGCCGATTCTGCCAGTGCCATCACGTCGTCCAGAGACGGCACTGGACGGCACTGGACGGCACTGAGGCGGCAAGGGAGGTCGCCTCGCTCGACAACGACTGGTCTCCGATCGTCGGCGGCCGTCGCTCACCCACGCCCCAAACTCAGGAGATAGAGATGCCTAGGATCAACTTCGGCAAGGTCAACACGCCCAGCCCCGAGCAACCTCTGCCCGACGGCCAGTACGTGTGCAAGATCGAGCGCGTCGAGCGCACGGCAACGAAAGGCGGCAAAGAGATGTGGCGCTTGCGCCTGGTCGTGGAAGACGGCCAGTACAAGGGGCGCGCGATCCGGGACAACCTCGTGTTCAGTAACGAGGCGATGCCGCGAGTCAAACTCCTGTGCGAGAGCCTGGGGATCGACACCTCGGGCGAGGGCGACGTCGACCTCGTTCCCGACACGATCAAAGGCGGCGTCTGCCGGGTGCACGTCACCACCGAGGAGTACCAGGGGACCACGAAGAACAAGGTCCTCTTCCTCGGGTACAGCCCAGTCAACGACGAGGGCCAGGTGTGACCCCAGCCCAGGAGATGCTCGCCGACCTACGCGCTCGCGGCGTCGCGCTGCGTGTGGTCGGCGACGGCCTGCGCTTCCGCCCCCTGGCAGCCGTCACACCCGAGCTGCGCGCACGAATGGCCGCGTGCAAGCCGGAGCTGGTCGCGCTCATGCGTCCCGCCTCGCCTCCGGAACCGACGGCAGCGGAGGTCGAGGCGGAAGAGGCGCCGATCCCCGAGTTCGGCGACGGCGACCGCCCCACTGTCAAGCGCTGCCCCATCTGTCGTGAGGGCGACTTCACGCGACCACCCCCCCGTGGGAGATGGTGCTTCGCTCGGTGCCACCCGTACGAGGGCATGCCGGCCTCGGGACTCGAGTGGTACCCGGCGGTCCAGAGCGTCGTGTCGCTCGACGTCCTGCTCGGGCCCGAGCATCCGACCAGCGCCCTGCCGAGTACTCCGTGCCCGTGCTGCGGTGAGAACTCTCGCTGGCGGTTGCGGTCGGGCGGCCCCTGGGTCTGCGCGCGTTGTCATCCGCCGCAGCCGCCGCCCGAGGCGATCGAGACGGTGACCGTCGGAGAGGCCGTGCTGTGACGCCCCACCTCGATCACCCGCCGGCCGAGTGCGAGCTCTGCGGCCGCTGGGCGTTCTGGCGCGCGCTCCGCCCCGGCTCGCCCTGGATCTGCGCCGTGTGCGTGCCGCCGCTGCTCGAGCCCGACCAGTTCGAGTGGCACGAGGAGGCCACGCCGTGGTGACCCGCCTCCGCGACCTTCGCCTCACCCGCGCGCCGCGCCACCTCGTCCACGCCGGGCTCCTTTGCTGGGCGCGCGGCCGGCTCGGGCGCGTCCTGGTCGACGGGCTCGCGGTCCGGATGTCGCGGGCGGGCCGCCTGCACGTGACCTGGCCCACTCGTCGCGACTCGAGCGGCCGCCAGCACCGCCTGGTCTGGCCGATCGACCGGTCCGTGCGCGAGGCCGTGCGCGCCCAGGTGCTGGCCGAGGTGCGCAGGCGGCTCGGAGAGGACGGTCAGTGAGGTCCCTACCTGCCGCGCACCAGGAACCGCGCCAGCTCGCGCGCCCGCTCGTGGGCGACGCGGACGTTCAGCCCGCTCCGGACCAGTATCCGGAAGAAGCGTCGGCGGAGCTGGGCCTCGTTCACGGCGGCCAGGGTACGGCCGCGGGGAGGACGCGGTGAGCCGGCGCGCGCTCTGGCCCGTGGGCACGGATCCCGCCGCCGCGAACGGTGCGGACCAGTCCCCCACGGCCGCGCCCACGGGGCCGCCCGTCGCGCCTGGTGGCGTGCT
Source organism: Planctomycetota bacterium (assembly GCA_031413955.1). Classification (GTDB taxonomy): domain Bacteria; phylum Planctomycetota; class UBA1135; order UBA1135; genus JABFRZ01. The sequence continues at coordinate 3,045 of JANOGB010000407.1, forward strand.
CCCTGTGCGTAGCGCGTTCGCCGCACAGGTCAAGCTCGCGCGGCTGGCGGACCTGCTCTCCGAGGCCGCCGGAATCCTTCACGAACTGAGCGAGGTTCCGCTTGCTGACGCGCGCAATTCGAGGGACATGACGAGTGTGGAAACCCGCCCCCGGCTCTTGTCCATCCAGGACCTCGCCGAACGCCTGCAACTCGACGCGCGAACGGTGCGTCGGATGCGCGCGCGGGGGCAGCTCCCGCCCGCGATCGACCTGCACAGCGTGCTGCGCTGGGACGAAGCGGTGATCGACGCGTGGCTCGAAGGGAGGCGCGAGCGGTGAACCGTGGGCGATCCCTTGGCGCCGGGTCCCTCCGCCAGCGCCGCTTGAAGAACCGCTCGACGTGGACGCTCACGTGGACGGACGCCCAGGGTCAGCGTCGCACGAAGACGCTGGGACCCGATCGCCGGCTCGCCGAGCGTGTGCGCGTTGAGATCCTGAGCCAGCGCGACGCTGCACTCTGCGGGCTCGGGCAGGTCGAAGGCCAGAACCGGCGCCTCTCCGAGATTACCGCGCTCTACCTGCCCGACCTCGCGGCGCGCACGACTCAGATGCACGTGATAAACGTCGAGCTGCGCCTGCGCCGGACGATCCAGAACCTGCGCGACCCCCGCGTGCGCGACCTGACGCCGCTCGTCGCGATCCAGTACCGCAACCAGCGCCTCGCGTCCGGGCTCGCGCCGAGAACCGCAAACCTGGAAGTCGACGTCGTGCGGTCGATGCTGCGCTGGGCGGTCATGGCGCAGGTGATCGCCGCGAACCCGCTCCAGGTGATCCCGCGCCTGCGCCAGGGCAAGGGCTACGAACGCCTCCGCAGGCGCGCGCTCTCCGAGGACGAGGTTGCGCGTCTGCTCGCGGCAGCCGAAGCCGAGGACGCCGAGCTTGCGCAATGGTGGCACGTCTACCGCGCGGTGAAGTCGCCCGTGCGCGTCCCGCAGGAGCCGCTGATCCGAACCATGCTCTTGACAGGCGCGCGTTACGGCGAGGTCCGGCGCGTCACCTGGGGCGACCTCGACCTCCAGCGGCGCGTGTTGCGGCTCCGGAGCGAGGTGACGAAGTCGCGCGCTGAGCGGCACGTTCCGTTGAGCGCCGACCACGTCGACCGGCTCCAGCGCCTGCGGCTGGTCCACCAGGCCGTGCTCGGGCGCATCCCGGCTGTCGGGGATCTGACCTTTCTCGCTCCCCAGGGGACGCCGCTCTGCCGCCCGTCGAACAATGCGAACCGCGTCTTTCACCGGCTACTCGAGCGCGCCCGCGTCCAGAGGACCGACGAGACGGGTCGGCGGGTTGTGCTGCACTCGACGCGCATGACCGCCGCGTCGCGGCTGGTCCGTTCGGGCGCGAGCCTGCCCGTCGCGCAGCGCATCCTGGGCCACGCGAGCCCGGTCACGACGGCCTCCTGCTACGTCGACGTCGAGGCCGCCGACCTGCGCGCAGCCATCGATGCGCTGCCCGAGCTGGGCGGCGCCGCGCACCCTGCCCGCGCCAAGGAGGCCAATTGACCGACGTCCCCTTCCACGCGACGCGTATGGGCGTCCGCTTCTACGAGCACACCGTTCCCGAGTTGACCAGGCAGTTGGAGCGTCTGACTGCCGTCCTGGAACGGATCGCAGAGTCCCTTGAACGCAAGGACAAGACCGATGACCCCCAAGACAGAGACCAAGAAGGAACGAACCCACCGCAGCGAGGCTGAACGAATCGCCGAGCTCGAGGCGAAGATCGCCGGCATCAAGCGCCGCGCCGTCGCCAAGCAGGCCAAGGCGCTGCCCGAAGGCCAGGCACTCGTGCTGGCAGTGCGGGCGGTGGATCGAGCCGCTCGCGTGGCGACCGAAGCTGGGAACGCGGAGATCGCCAAGGCACTGGAGGCTGCACGGGCGACCCTGGCGCCGGCTGTGGTTCAGCTCGGCCTGCGCGTCCCCGCGGCGCAGAAGGGCGGGCGGCGCCGGAAGGGCGAGGCGGCCTAATGATCCAGGTCACGGCAGAAGGGGGCGACCGCAAGCCCCCCTGCAAGCTCACCGGAACCGACGGAAACGTCTTCGCGATCATCGGCCGCGTGCGCGAGGCACTGCGAGCGGTCGGGCAGGAGGGGAAGGCCGTCGAGTTCACCAGCCGCGCGTTCGCTGCCGGGTCCTACGACGCGGTGCTGTTGCTGTGCTTCGAGTACGTGGAGGTGGAGTGAGGGCGCCGCCAGTGAGTCCGTCCGTCGCCTTAGTCCGCAGGAAAGACGCGCCGAAGCTCTGTCAACAGCTCTCGATGCCTAGAAGCAGTTCTGTTTCTGGACTCGTTACGCCGAGCCTGGGTCTCGAGAACAAACTGAAGGGCGCCCCCGCTCGTCCAGGTCCCAGCCAGATCAGAGGAAGTGCTCGACCCATCGGGAGTATGTGGTCCTTCCGCCGCACCCTGCACGGCGATGGTTGGAGGAGCATCCCGATCAGGCAGCCTGGGATCATCGGTGTTGGGATTCCCTGTGTTGGGATTGTTCGGTCCATTCCTGCCCCTGTCGTCGTCTGATCGTGATCCTGAGTGAGTGTCTTCGTTCGGGACTCGGACAACCATGGATCCGCCCGGCGCCGTACGTTGTTCCCCGTGCTCGGCGGTCGGTTCATCTCCGATAGAACCAGCGACTGGATGCTCGGCCTCCCATCCACGAAGAAAGGAGGCGACCTCAGGGACCTCGAAGAGGTACTCTCGCACTTGGTCCCAGTCACTGCGTAGACGCAGCTTGTCGAAGTACCTCCAGATTTTCCTCTGCACTTCCTCCCGTTGCTTCGCGATGTTGTCTCTTGTGACTGGATCTGTTGCCTTCTCGGCCGTGTTTTGCAGATGAGCGTCCAACTCGACTAGTGCACGCAGAGCGGCCGGATAGTCGCCGCCAAAGGGCTCCATGATCGTGGCCCAATTCGCGAGAAACGCGACCATGCCTGCGACAATGGTCAGCCCACTAACAGTCAGCTTCCAATGCTTTCGGAGCCAACCCGGCGGCCGTCTTCTGTTGTCAAGCCTGGGCGGAGTTGCCTTCTGGGTTCGAATCATCCCCTTCGGTTGCCTGGTACTCCGCATCTCATCCTTCTTGGACTTTCCCATCGATTTCGCGTTGCGAGTCAAAGCCCTCCTTGTGACGCCGGCGGGAAGTACTCAAAGATTGCCGCTCGGATCTGGGCCTGGGCATCGGCCCAGACATCGTCGGCAACAGCCGGGTCCCGCACCTGGATTAGCGTATGGTGAATGCCATGAACTTCCACCCACGAAACCCAAAGCCGTTGTCCCTCAGCGGGGCCCCTCTGGAGCGTATCCAGGGGAGGAGCGTCCGGTGCCGGTGGATTGTGAAGACTTGCTCGGTCTACCTCCACCTTGGCGCGCTCCAGCCAGCGGTCTGCTGACTCGAAGACATAGCGCCTGACCACAACTTCCTGCATTTCATCCACTGCGTGCCATCGAGATACGAGCTCGTCGGGCCCCTCCTCGATCGTAGGCGGGGCTGGCTCGGCAGGTCCCTCGGTCTCGGGTTGGTTCACCACGGGCACGACCTTTCCTCCCGTGTTCAAGGAAACAAATGCAATCGCCGCGACGGCGAGGAACACAGCGACGATGATCGCGAGCTTGGCGGGCATGGGAACCCATCGCGGTATCGGTGGCTCCAGCACACCGATTGAGTCCTTTCTGACGGTCTCCTGCTAGAGCAGGCTCCTGGCGTCGCGCTCGACCACCTCAGAAGCGCAGAGCACGTGTCCGTCGAGTAGTACATGCGCGACTCGGCTCCGCTGGGGGCGGGGCAGCCTCTTGCCTTCCTCCAAGGCTGCAAGCTGATCCTCCTCTCCAGGCAGTTGCAGCAAGAAGGACTCCAACGTGTCGGCGGCATCCCTGCTGCTGGCCGCAGAACACAAGACCCGAAGTGCGGCCCGGCGATCCTCCCCTGCAGCGGAGTAGAGGAGCCCCAGAAGCGCCTCCCGGTGATCCCTGATTCCTCCGGGATCGAGGCTTGCGAGGAGCCTCATTCCGTCGATTGCCGCCGAACGGGTTACGGAATCTCGAATCAACTCCGCTAGTTCGGTGCCCTCCATCCAGCCGTGCCCGACCAGAAACTGGGCCAGGCGCCCACGAGCACCTTGAGCTGGGTCGCGCAACCGCTCTCGCAGGAACTCCTCGGCCCGGAGGTCACCGCGCTCGCGAATTCCGGCCAGGACTCTGCACAGGGTTTCCATATCCTCGGCCGCGAAGGACTGGACCGCGATTGCGCAGGATTCGATCCTCCGGAGAGTCTCGCGATCAGTGGCCTGACTTCCAGCATGGTGCTCAAGAACAAGCAAGCTCCCCCCCCGAAGGACCACGTCGTCGGTATTCAGCCACCGGTCTAGCTGGGTGTCGAGCAGTGGCCAGGGGAAGCGGGCCGCGAGCTCCAGGAAAATGTCGGTGATGTCGGAAGCCGCCAGGCGGCACAGGTGAAGGCAGACTGGAAATAGCTCGGCCCTCGGGTCCGGGTCCATGGCGACGCCTGTCATCGGCACCAGTTGCAGAACGCGTTCGAGTGCCTTGGCATCCAGAGTGAAGAGGGCGGCCCCGCCTTCCAGAAGGAGCCCCCGCAGAAACCATGCGTTCTGAGAGAGGTAGTCGCCCACTTCCAGGAGCGCGAAGCGCGGCAGTCGCTCCGGCTCGGCTTTCCAATGCGCCAACCAAGCCGTGCCGAGCCGTCGCATGCCATCCTCGCCCGTGCACCGTCCCCACTCCACAGCCGCCCCGAGGGCATTCGCAAACCATGACCGATCCGTCTCGCGAGCTTCCCCACGAAGCAGACGAATCCGAAAGGTCGAGTAGTCCCGGTTGAACACGACCCATGGATCAACGAAATCCGTTGAGACGGCAGGCGAAGACCGCTCCGGTCTGGCCGCGCTTGGCGTGGTCAGCTCGGCCGGAGGAAGACCATCCCTCAGG
>JANOGB010000408.1:0-1766 GCA_031413955.1 Planctomycetota bacterium
GGCCAGCTCGATGCGCTCGGCGGGGGCGGCCGGCTGCGGGCGGACGGCGACCGCGCAAAGCTCCCCCTCGCTCACATCTAGCTTCTCGGCGGGGACTTGCACTCTGCCATCGTCGCGGATGGCCGGCACGTGCGCAAGGCGAGCTCGGCGACGGCTGGCGGCCTCGGGTAGCGGGTCAGTTCGAGATCCATCGGGGACTCGTGATCCGCTGGGACTTCCATGAGAAGGACCTCCCGAGTCAAGGGTGAGTCTGCGAGGCGGCGTTCCGTCGGGCTTCCATTCGCACTCGGGGTGCTGGAGGGGATCCGAAGATCCAGGACGCTCCCATCTGACCCACGGCCTGTACGGCCAAGTCCCATCGGAGTCGTCCCGGATGGACGTGAACGTCGTTCGCTTTTTCTTTCCTTAGCTGCGGTTCGGTCCGTGTCCTGAGTTGTCCGGTCGTCGGTCAGGCTGCAGCAGCGTTCGCCTCCGATCGGGGGAAGGGCTGGTACTCCTCGCCGGTGATCCACATCCGGTGCATGACGACTGCGAGCTTGCGGGCCAGGGCGACGATGCCCTTCTTCTTGCCTCGACGGTCGCCGACTCCGACGGCCCAGGTCTTGAGCGCGCTGTCGCGCTTGGTGCGCAGGAGACACAGGGCGGCCTGGACGAGCAGCCGTCGCATGGCGGGATCGCCTTGCTTCGTGATGGGACCTCGGAGCTCTTGGTCACCTGACTGGCGCAGTCGCGGCGTGAGCCCGAGGAAGGGACCGACGTCCCGACTCTGCCGAAACCGCTTGGGATCCTCGAGGCAGAGCGCGAAGGCGACAGCTGTCAGCGTTCCCACGCCGTCGATGGTGGTGAGGCGCTCGACACCTGGGATCTGGGCGGCCATCTCCGTCACGCGCTGGGAGATCGCGGCCACGCGCCGCGAGAGGTCCCCGATGGTATCGACGAGAGGTTCGATCACTCGTCGTACGTCGGCCGGCAGCATTTCCATGTCGATCTTGGTGGCGAAATCCTGAGCAGCGCAGCGCGGCACCGGTAACGCGTCGCTTCGCAGCACGCTCCGCACGAAGTTGATCGCCTGGGTGCGCATTGCCACGAGCTGGTCCCGAGCCTTGAGCTCGGAGCGCTGGAGCTGCGTCTCGCGGGACCGGACCGTCACCGGGTGCACGAGCGCCGGGTCGAGCTGCGACAGGCGCGCCAGTCGCCCGAGGACCTCTGCGTCGAGCTTGTCCGTCTTCAACGTCGAGCTGGCGATCAGCTTGAGACGGCGAGCGTTGCAGACAAGGACCTCGTGGCCGAGCTCCTCCAGCAAGCGCGCCACCCAACTCGAGACAGTCGTCGCCTCCAGCACGACCACCGTCGGTTCCCGACCCTCAAAATCTCGGCGCAACTCTTGGGGTCGCAGTGGCAACGTCCAGGTCTCGACGACGGAACCGTCGCGATCCACGGCACAGGCGACGGCCGTGTCGATGCTCAGGTCGACCCCGATGCTCAGTCGCGGAGCCAACACGGCACTGGGCTTACACTTCCTCATGGGCGGTCTCCTTCTTGGGCCTCGAGCCCGTTCTTGTTGACGCCAGCATGCTGGACGTCGTGGGGGAGGCCGCCCTTCTCATCCCATCTGTCCCCAAGGCCAGGTCGTGCGAACGAGCTCGCTGGCCCCGTCGCGGCCGGGGGACTGTCCCTGCGGATCACGACCTCACGAGAGATCGTGAGTTGACCCACTAGCCGACGCGCCCTCGACTCCGTCTGACCGCCTGGCTTCCCCTACAATG
>JANOGB010000409.1:0-13811 GCA_031413955.1 Planctomycetota bacterium
GGGTCTCCTGTTGATTGGACGTTGCTCACAGATAAATCGGTGCTCAGGCTCTGAGCCCTCAGTTGCAATCCCCTCGGCGGCGATTGGGGCTCCGAACCGGAGGGCACGGTCTCCGTAGCTGCGAAGGCAGACTGAGTCTCCCGCGCTGCTGAACTCGCCAGACGCAACGAAACGCTCGGAGTGCGCCTTGACCGAGAAGGCCTCGCTGTCGGGGGGTGGGAGGGGGAGCGCCGCGCTCGAGGAGGAGGGCGTCGGCGCTCCCTGGGGAGCCGAGCTAGTCGAGGAGGGAGAGAACTCGGCTCCAGTTCGGACTACTTCGGACTACCTGCTAGGCAGCCTTCCGCTTGCGGCCACGACCCTTTGAGCGCTTCGCGCGCTTGGCCTTGGCGGGCTTGCCGGAGCCGACGTGGTAGATGGTTCCGCGCTTCTGGCCGCTCTTCTTGAGCGCTCCGGAGGCGAGCATCTGGATGGCGGCCTTCTTGGCGAGGGGCAGCGGGATGGCGGCGGCAGAGGCGATTGCGCCGATGCCCTGGCCGTCGTTCGCCTGGACATGGGCCACGATCTTCGCTGCGGCTTCTTCCACGTTTCCCCCGCGGTTTCCGCCGCGACCCGAGCCCTTCGGGCGGCCCGGTCCACGCCCGCTGCCGGCAGGGCGACCGCGACGTACCGGAGCGGTGCCGTTGGTCAGGATGCTACTGAGGGCTTCGAGCGTGCTCTTGCGAACGAGCTGGTCGAGCTCTTGTACGAACGATGAGATTCGGTCCTTGATCAGGGAATCGACTGCGTTGGGCATGGGAGGTCGGAATGGGGGAATGTCCGGATGATCGAAAAGGAGGTGCCCGCGAGCAGGGGCAAACCAGTCAGCAGGGTAGATAACGAATCTCCTCCCGGGCTTCTAACCATTCCTCATTTTTTTACGAGTCTCGATACTGCCGACTACGGCCTCAGTGAGGCTGGTGAGCCCTCCCATGACCCCCCTAATCAAAGTTCTGGTCATGCCGATTGCGCATTTGTGGAACGATCTCGTCGGCGCTACACGGCAGGCGGCCCGAGCCGTATCCATTCGTCATGGCGCGAACCTCGGTTTGTCGGCCGTCGAGAAAGGGTCCTCCTCGCCGTGGGCCGAGAGTGGGGGCCAGTCTCGTTGCTCGGCGGCGCGGACGTAGACGCGATAGCGCGCGTCCTCGTAGGCCACGGACCAATCACTCCGTTTCGCCATGTTGGAATCGACGGCCCGGAAGGTCGAATCCAGATAGACCGTCTCGTAGCGACCGTCCACGGCTACCCTGCACGCAGGATACAAGCGCCAGCTGGCGTAACTGCCGAAATTGAACGGCACCGAACGACCAGTACTCGAAGCCGTAGGGATTGACGAGCGACGCCAGGCCGGTGTGCCTTGAGGGCGCGTGACCTCGCCGGACTCGACGATCAACTTGCCGACCGCAGGCCGAGCCCAGACGTCGCAGTCTCCGTCCGGCTTCAGGACCGTGACTGCGCACAGGCAGACGAGCAGGAGCAACAGGATCGAGAGCAGCTCGCGCGGGAAACCGCCTGTGCCACCCTTCCTTGCCGCCTCGTCGCGCAATCGGCCGGACGCCCCGCCGGGCGTCGAGTTCGGGTTCAAGCGGAACCTCACGGGGGTGGTCGGGCCAGCCAGGCGGAGCATACCGCAGAGGCTCGCTCGGTCCATTGGAACGCCAGCGTTCCCTCCCCTCGTGGCGACCGGCGAGACTCCAGAGAGCAGAACCTCAGCGCGTGCTATGCCCGCAACCCGAACGCACCGCGGAGACCCGGAGGGCGCGGGGGGGCAGTTCAGAAGAGATGGGGCCTCCGGGGCTTCGGCTCTCCGAGAGTCGACGATCCGGAGGCCCATTCTTCTTCTTCGGCGAGGCTCCGCGTCCTCCGTGTCTCCGCGGTGCGTTTTCCTGCTTCAAAATCCTTCGCGTCACGCGAGGACTCCAGGGTCGAGTAGCTCAGCGCAGGCTTTCGAGTTCTTCCCAGCGCACGTTGAGCGTCTGCAGCTCGGCCGCGAGCGTTGCGCGCCGGTTGCCGAGCTCGACCACACGCGGTGTCGGGCCAGTGTAGAGTTTCGGGTCGGCCAGCTGTTTGTCCAGGGCGGCCAGGTCCGCTTCGAGTGCCGGGATGCGGGTCTCGAGCTGGTCCAGCTCCTTCTTCTGCCAGGACGAGATGCGCTTCTGCTTCGGGGGCGACTTCGACGCGCTCGGCGCGGCCGGGCGCCGCGCCTGGTCGGCCGAGCGGCGCGCGCCCTTCTCGCGCGCGGTTTCCTCGAGCAACGCGCTCATGTCGCCGTGGAACAGGCGCGCGTTGCCGTGACCGTCGAGGTACAGGATCTTCGTGGCGACGCGATCCAGGAACCAGCGGTCGTGGCTGACCAGCACGGCCGTGCCCTCGAAGGCGAGCAGCGCCTCCTCCAGCGCGCGCAGGGTGGTGAGATCGAGATCGTTGGTCGGCTCGTCGAGCACGAGCACGTTGCCGCCGCGCGCGATCAGCCTGGCCAGTTGCAGGCGGCTGCGCTCGCCGCCCGAGAGGTGGCGCACGAGCGAGCGCTGCTGCGTGACCGCCAGGCCGAAGCGCTCGAGGTAGCCCTCGATGCGCACCGTCCGCCCACCGATCTCGACGACCTCGCTCTTTCCGGCCAGGGCTTCGCTCACGCGCTGGTCGGGGTCGAGCGCGTCCTTGAGCTGATCCATCAGCGCGAAGCGCACGGTCGCGCCCACCTCGCGCGTGCCGGAATCGGGCGCGAGCTCGCCCAGGATCAGCTTCACGAGCGTGGTCTTGCCGGCCCCGTTCGGTCCGACGATGCCGAGGCGTTCTCCGGGCCCGAGCTCGAGATCGAGCGCGGGCACCACCAGGCGCGAACCGAAGCGCTTCGAGACGCCCTTCAGCGCCACGACGCGCGCCCCGAGGCGCGGTCCGCTGGGGATCGAGAACTCGAGCTCCTCCGCCAGCGGCACGAGAGCCGCATCGACGATCTCGCCGTAGCGGCGGATGCGCGCCTTGGCCTTGGTCGTGCGCGCCGGCGGTCCACGGCGCATCCAGGCCGTCTCGCGCCGCAACAGATTGAGCCGCGCGCTCTCGGCCTTGCCCTCGGCCGCCATGCGTTCGGCGCGCAACTCGAGGTACTCCGCGTAGCCGCCGCTGTAGCTGAAGAGCTGGCCGCGATCGAGCTCGACGATGCGATCGCAGACGCGATCGAGGAAGTAGCGGTCGTGCGTCACCATCAGCAGCGGCGTCTTCGTCTCCAGGAACCAGTCCTCGAGCCAGTCGACCACGAAGGCGTCGAGGTGGTTGGTGGGTTCGTCCAGGAGCAAGAGCTCGGGCGCGCCGAGCAGGAGCTGCGCCAGCGCCAGGCGCCGGCGTTCGCCGCCGGACAGCTCGCCGCAGCGCGCCTCGAAGCGCTCGAGACCGAGGGCATGCAGGGTGGATTCGAGCTTGTGCTCCACGTCGTGTCCGCCGAGACGCTCGAGCTCCTCCTCGAGCCGCGCATGGCGTGCGAGGCAGCGCTCGAGCTCGACCCCGCTGACGTGCGCGAGCTCGGCGTGCACGCGCTCGAGCCCGGCCAGCACGCGCTCACGCCCCACGATCCCGTTGCGTGCCGCCGTACGCACGCTCAGCTCCGGATCGAGCACGGGCTCTTGCTCGAGGTAGCCGAGCCGCAGCTCGCGCCGCAGGACGCGCGTGCCCGTGTCCGGCTGCTCGAGTCCGCACAGGATCTTCAGCAGGGTCGACTTGCCGCTGCCGTTCGGGCCGAGCAGGCCGACGCGCTCGCCTTCGTCGAAGTTGAGATCGACCCCGCGCAGGAAGGTGCGCCCGTCGTAGCTTTTCGTGACCCCGGTGACCGAGAGCAAGGCCATGTCAGCCGTTCATTTCAGGACAAGAGACGCTCGAGATCGGCGCGCGTCAGGTCGCGCACGAGGGACCCATCGCCGTCCAGGATCGCGCCTGCCAGCGCGCGCTTCTTCACCTGCAGCTCCAGGACACGCTCCTCGATCGTGTCGCGGCACACGAGGCGGTAGGCGAACACCTTGCGCTCCTGGCCGATGCGGTGCGAGCGTCCGATGGCCTGGGCCTCGACCGCAGGATTCCACCACGGGTCCAGCAGGAAGACGTAGTCGGCCGCGGTCAGGTTGAGCCCCGTGCCGCCCGCCTTGAGGCTGATCAGGAACAGCTTGCGTTCCGGATCCTCCTGGAAGCGCGCGACTTCTTCGGCGCGCTTCTTGGCGGGTGTCTTGCCGTCGAGGTAGCCGTAGGTGCGCCCGTCGGCGTCGAGCCGGCGGCGCACGAGGGCGAGGAAGCTCGTGAACTGCGAGAAGACCAGGGCCTTGTGGCCGGCCTCCAGGACCTCCTCGAGCATCGGGAAGAAGGCCTCGAACTTCGCGCAGCCCTCCGCGGCGCGCGCGCGATCGAGCAGGGCCGGGTGGCAAGCCGCCTGGCGCAGGCGCAGGAGCATCTCCAGGATCCCGAGCTTGTCCGCGTGCAGCTCGGCGTCGTTCTTCCCTTCCAGCAGCGTGCGCCGGAAGTGATCGCGCAGCTCGACGTACTCACGGCGCTGCTCGGTGTCCATGTCGCACAGCACGGTCTGCTCCGTGCGCTCGGGCAGGTCGCGCAGCACTTCTTCCTTGGTCCGGCGCAGGAGGAACGGACGGATCGCTCCCGCGACCAGCTTGCGCGCCGACTCGTCGATCTCGCCCTCGGCTCCCGCCGTGACCAGCGTCTGGAAGGCCGAGGAGCGTCCGAGCAGGCCGGGGTTCAGGAACTCGAACAGCGACCACAGCTCGCCCAGGTGGTTCTCGATCGGCGTGCCGCTCAGAGCCAGGCGGTGGTCGGCACGCAAGAGGCGCATCGAACGAGCCGTGCGGCTGTCCTCGTTCTTGATGGCCTGCGCCTCGTCCAGCACGACCACTCCGAATTCGATCTTGCTCAGGAGCTCGACGTCGATGCGCGCCGTGCCGTAAGTCGTCAAAACAAGGTCGTGCTCGCGCAAGGCTGCGTACGCGCTCTTGCGATCCTTGCCCACGTACTCGAGCGCCGTCAGCTCGGGCGTGAAGCGGCGCGCCTCCTCGAGCCAGTTGTGGGTCAGCGATTTCGGCGCCACGATCAGCGCCGGCGCCGCGTCCGGCGCGCGCTCCTTGCGCGCTTGCAGCCAGGCCAGCACCTGCACGGTCTTGCCCAGGCCCATGTCGTCGGCCAGACACCCTCCGAAGCGCTGGCGCTCCAGGAACTCGAGCCAGCCCAGGCCGTCGCGCTGATAGGGACGTAGTTCGCCGTGGAAGCCGCGCGGCTCATGTCCCGGCTGGATGCCATCGAATTCCGCCAGGCGCTTCTTCTGCTCGGCCCACATCCGCTCGGATTCGCGGTCGACGAATTCGTCCAGCAGCCCGGCCAGCAGGAGGTCCACGAACCACGCCTGGTGCGAGCGAAAACGCAGCCGGCCCTCGTGCGTCTCGCCCAGCGAGAGCGCCGTCTTCCAGCGCGAGACCCACGCGTCCGGCACGATGCCGGTCGTGCCGTCGCCGAGCAGCACCGTCGACTGTCCGCGCCGCATGGCTGCCAGGAGTGCGGGAAAGGAGTCCGCGCCCACGCCCTCGACACGCCCGGCGAGCTCGAACCAGTCGATGCCGCTCTTGATCGAGATGTGCAGCGCGCCGAGGGCGCGGTACTTGGCGCCCTCGCCCGTCACGACCCATTCCTCGGCCGTCAACGCGCGCACGAGCTCAGGCAGGCGTTCCAGCTCGACCGTGAGCGACCCGCGCGCGCTCGCGCTCGCGCCCAGGGCCAGCGCGCGCTCGAGGTAGGAATCCTCGACCTCGAAGTAGCGCCGCAGGACGCCGCGCCCGGTCGGCAGCAGCGGGCGGCGATCCGTCGCGAGCACGCGCGCGACGCCGTAGTCGAACTCCACCAGGCCGGTCACGCGGCTCCACTTGCCCTCGACCTGGCGCGGAGCCGCGAGCGTCAGGTGCACGATCGGCCGGCGCGCCGTGATCAGGCTCTCCAGGCCGGGACCCGGCTCGGCGTCGAGCTCGCGCCGGGCGAGCTCGAGCAGCATCCCGGGTGCGTCCAGGGGCGAGAAGGGCGGCGGCGGCGCGTGCGTCGTGGTCAGGAACCAGGCGCGCCCACGACCCAGGCGCGCGGGGACCACGCGCTCGTCGAGCACCACGAAGTCGCCGGCGAGGACGCCATGCACGGCCTTGCCCTCGACGCGCTCCGCACCGTGCTGGATGCGCGCCCGGAGCTGCAGAGCGCCGCTGCCGTCGACCTTGTCCAGGGTCATGCAGGGCTTCCACACGCGGCCCTCGTCGAGCGTGAGCGGCCGCGCAGAGCTCGCGCCGCGCCTGCTCCAGTACAAGCGCCCGGTCGCGCACAGCGCGGGCAGGAGCGCCCGCGTCTGTTCCCCGTCCAGGAAGTAGTGGCTCTCCGTGCGCGAGCGGTACGGTCCGGAGAAGTTCGAGCCCGCACCGCGCAGCAAGGCAGCGATGCGGAGGTCCTCGGGCGCGAGCACGACGTCTTTGCGCGGCGCGAGCAACGCGAAGGGCGCGGCCTTCCCGAAGCCGCCGCGCGCGAGCGGCTTCGCGCGGCGCGTCTCGAGCACGGTCGAGGTCGCAGCGCGGACGTCGTCCAGGACCAGGACATAATCGACACGGCACGCGGGCTCTGCCGGCCCGTCCTCGGTCGAGGTCCGCTCTGCGCTCAGCTCGGCGCGCAGGACGCCCGTGAGCCAGGCACGCAGCTCGGCGGCGCTCGCTCCCGCCCGGGTCGAGGAAACACCCACGAGGACGACGTTCAGCACCGCCCAGATGTGCTTGCAGGTCCCGAGGTCGTCAAACGCGGGGCAAGTACACGAGCAGTCGCGCAAGTTCTGCGAACGGAGGTCGAGCCCGACCTCGTAGAGCGCGCTCCGACCACGCACGCGCGCCTCCACGCGCCTGCCGTCGTGCTCCAGGAGCTCCACGCTACCGTCGCGCGCGTACTCCTCGCCGCGCCGCTGGGTCTCGACGGAGAAGTGCGCGCGCCAGGCGGCGAGCGGATCGATACTGGAAAGGGACTTGGTCAAGCGAGGAGGATCCAGCGCGGGGGAGATCCTTCCCGCAGCCTTCTCGGCCTCTGACGGAAGGCGGGCGATCCTGGGGTGGTCGCAGCGTAACAAGGATGAGTAGGCAAGAGCCCAACCGATTCATCGGTCTCGGCTGCAGTGCTGCGCTCGAGGCCGCACGAATGGGTCGGCCAGGGTTCTCGTTCCACCGCCGGGAGTCGACGGAGCAAGGGCACGGCCCTTGCGGCCCGGGAACCTCGAGCCACCCCTGTCCCCTGCCCCGCTCGTCGTCGGACATGCACAAGTCTCTCTCTTGCTTCGTGCTCTCTTCGTTCGCGCTGCTCTTCCTCCCGGCCGCTGCTCGAGCCCAGACCGAGCGGCCCCAGGTGGTTGGATCCGTGGAGCGGCTCGCGGCCAGCCTGGCGGTCTACCTGGAGGCGCGTTCGTCCAGCCTTGGGCTGGGCGAGGCCAAATCCGCGCTCGCGCTGAGCCTGGATCAGCTCTCCAAGGCCCTGGGTGGGGATCCGTTGCAGTACCCAGCCGAGCTCGGGCGCGCGCTGTGGCTGTCTCGCGGTCACCAGGAGACGAAGGAGCGCGGGGGGAAGGTCCAGTCGGCCTCGTTCGCCCACGGCAGCTTTTCCGGTGCGGGCATGGGCTACGCCTACCGCCTGCCGCGGGAATACGACGCGAGCCGAGCCTACCCACTGATCCTCGCCATCCCGGGGATTGGCGAAGAGCCGGCCGAGCACATCCGCGTGCACTGGACGCTGCGCGAGATCCAGGACCAGGTGATCCTGGTTTGCCCGGCGATGCCCGCGCACCAGGAGGATTGGGAGCGCGTGATGGTGAAGGGTCGACCCGGTGGACTCAGCCACGTGCTCACGGGACTGCGCGTGGCCGCCGAGCGCTTCGCGGTGGATTTCGAGCGCGTGTTCGTGGCCGGATACGGGAAGGCGGTACCCGCGGCCGTCGCGGCGGGGAACTACAGCCCCCAGCGATTCGCGGGCATCATCGGGCAGGCCGGCGATGCCGGCGGGCTGCGTCCGGACAACTTCAGCAATCTGCCGACCTACTTCGCCGGAGGCGCGGCGGAAGCGCGCGCCTTCGGAGCGGCGGCCAAGGAAGCCGGGCACGACAACAGCCTCTTCCAGGCCGACGGAAAGGAGCAAGACATCTGGATCTGGATGCAGGCGCATCCGCGTCGCGCCCTCCCCGAGCGCGTCGTGCTGGTTCCGGGCAACCCCTTTCCCACGCGCGCGTACTGGCTGCAGGTCAATCCCTCCGCTGCGGATGCCCGCGCGACGGCGACCATCGCGCGCGGCACCAACACGATCCGCATCGACGCTCAGGGAATCGCTCAGGCGACCGTGTTCCTGAACGACAAGCTGGTCGACCTCTCCCGGCCGGTGCGCGTGGTCTGCAACGGTGTCGAGCAGAGCTCCGACGTTCCCCGTCAGCTCACGAGCTTCCTGGACATGCTCTACGACGGAACCAGCGATGCCTCGGCCGTGTACGTGGCGCGGGCCGAGTACGACATGAGAGGCGAAGCGGCGTCAGCGGCGCTCGATGCCGCGTCGGAAGCGGACGGTGAGTACGAGCAGCGTCTCGCCTCCGCCGGAAACGAAGTCGCGCAGGTCTGGGAGCTGCACCAATGGTGCGCGTCCACGCAACGAGAATGGCAGAGCGCGCAAGCCCTGCGCACGATCCTGCGCCTCGATCCGGAGCACCGGCGAACGCGCGAAGCCCTCGGGCACGTGAGTCATGCCGGCCAGTGGTTCACCTCGGCGGAGGCCCGCGATCGCTTCCAGGAGAGCCAGGATCCACAGGCTGCCGCGGCCAAGGGTCACATCGAGTTCAAGTCGCTCTGGATGCATCCCGACGAGCGCGCCCTCGCCGTCAAGGGCTGGGTGAAGGACCAGGAAACCGGGCTGTGGCTCGACCCGACCGACAAGAAGCGGCTCGCGGACGGCTGGCGGCGTCAGGACCTGGACTGGATCCCTCCCGCGGACGGGCCGCGCATGGACGAGGGCTCGTGGTGGGTGGACGGAGAGTGGCTCGACCTGGAGCGCGCCAACCGGCGGCACGCGCAGATCGATTCCATGTGGCGCATCCCGGGAGCGGAGGTGTTGCTCCACTCGACGGCCGACCGCGAGGTCTCGTTGCGCGCCATGCGCGAGATGGGGCGCGCCCTGGTCGACCTGTGCCACGTGTTCGGGACCGAGCCCGTGCTGCCGCTCTCCGTGGGGATGCTGCGCGACGAGGAGCAGTACGATCGCTTCGCCTTCGGAGATCCGGACGGGCGCCGGCTGGCGACGCATGCCGGTCGCCTGCAGGCCGTGCACAGCGCTTTCTTCGCGGAGAGCTGGTTCCCGCGCGTCGAGGGCAAGCGCGAGTTCCAGGGCATGGGCATCTGCTACTGGGACACGCGCGTCCCGAACGGCGACGCCTACGGCGTCCACGCAGCGCGCTTGGCCGTGGGGCTTTCCTATGTCGAAGCGCTCGACCCGAGCCCGAAGGCCGTCCGCAAGGCGCTGGCCGCCGGTCCAGGGGGCGACTACTACGCCGCCTACCAGGCCGAGAAAGCGCTGCCGGCCTGGTTGCGCTGGGGGGGCGCGGTCTATGCCGAGCGCTTCTTCGAGGACACGAAGGTCGCGGCGGACGGGGAGCGCTGGTGGGCGCGCGACTGGTCGCTCGAGAACTTGAAGAGCCGCGGAGGCATGCGCGCACTCTCCGCGGTGCTCGCGTTCCAGCTCGATCCGGACGACCGCGACGATTCCCTCAAGCTCTTGCTCGAGGCCGGAGCGGTCGTGGCGTTCGTGGCCGATGGGGGCTGTGCCCCGGTGGCCGCGGAGCATGCGGCCTTCAAGAAGGCGCTCGTCAGTCGGACGCTGGAGGCGCGGCACGTGAAGGCCCTGACCGCGGCCATCACCGCGCACGAGCGCGAGCTCAGGGCGTTCGTCGAACGCTGACCCCTCATCCGGGAGCGCCGGGCTCCAGCCCGGCTCCGTTCCGTTTCTTCTTCCTTCTCATTCGGCGAGGCGGAAGAAAGAGCAGAGAGAAGAGCCGGGCTGGAGCCCGGCGCTCCCAGTTGAGCTCAGGCGAGCAGCTTCTCCACCACCTCGCCCTCGACGTCCGTCAGGCGGAAGTTCCGGCCCTGATGGAAGTAGGTCAGCTGGGTGTGGTCGAAGCCGAGCAGGTGCAGCATCGTCGCGTGCAGGTCGTGGACCGAGATCGGGTCCTCTGTCACGTGGTAGCCGAGCTCGTCGGTCGCGCCGACCAGGGCGCCGCGCTTGAAGCCGCCGCCGGAGAGGAGGACCGTGAAGCAGTGGGGGTGATGGTCGCGGCCGAGGAACTTCGAGCCGTCGCGCTCCTCGTTCATCGGCGTGCGCCCGAACTCGCCGCCCCAGACGACGAGGGTGTCGTCCAGCAGGCCGCGGCGCCCCAGGTCGAGGATCAGCGCGGCGCTGGCGCGGTCGGTCTCGCGGCAGCGCTCGGGCAGGGACGTCACGAGGTCGTCGGAAGGCGAGGTCCCGTGGCTGTCCCAGCCCCAGTGGTAGAGCTGCACGAAGCGCACGCCGCGCTCGAGCAGGCGGCGCGCGAGCAGGCAGTTGTTGGCGAAGGAGGTCTTGCCGGGTTCGTAGCCGTAGAGCTCGCGCACCTCGGCCGTTTCGGAGTCGAAGTCGACCAGCTCCGGCACGCTCGTTTGCATGCGGAAGGCGAGCTCGTACTGTGCGATGCGCGTCGCGATCTCGGGATCGCCGAGCTCGGTGGCGCGCTGCTGGTTGAGCGCGCGTAGCGCGTCGAGCGAGCGGCGCCGCGAGGCCGCGTCCATGCCCGGCGGGTTCGAGAGGAACAGCACCGGGTCGCCCTGCGAGCGCAGGCGCACGCCCTGGTGCACGGTCGGCAAGAAACCGCTCGACCACAGCGCGTTGCCGCCGTCGGGCCCGTAGCGGCCCGAGGTCATGACCACGAAGGCGGGCAGGTCCTGGTTCTCGCTGCCGAGGCCGTAGGTCAGCCACGAACCCATGCTCGGCCGCCCGATGCGCTCGTGCCCCGTGTTCAGGAAGATCTGCCCGGGCGCGTGGTTGAACTGCGTCGTGTGCATCGAACGCACGACGCACAGCTCGTCCGCCACGCCCGCCAGATGCGGCAGCAGCTCCGAGAACTCGGCTCCGGATTCCGCGCGGTGCGTGAAGCGATGGGGCGAGCCGAGCAGCTTCGGCACGCCCTTGATGAACGCGAAGCGCTCCTGGCCGTAGAGCTCCGCGGGGCACGGGCTGCGGTCGAGCTCGAGCAGCTTGGGCTTGGGATCGAAGAGGTCGATCTGCGAGGGCGCACCGGCCATGTGCAGCCAGAGCACGCGCTTCGCGCGCGCGCGGAAGTGCGGCGGCTTCGCCCCGCCCGCGTGGTGCTCCTGCGCGTGCCCCTCCTCCGCGAGCAGCGCCGCGAGCGCGATCGACCCGAGTCCGGAGGCGCCGCGCGCGAGCAGCTGGCGGCGGGTGGGAAAGAGCTCCATTCCTCCGGCTTGCATGCGTTCAGCCCTTGGTGATCGTCTCGTCCAGATTGAGGAGCGCGTTCGCCACCACGGTCCAGGCGGCGAGCTCGAGCGGGTCGAGGCCGCGCTCGCGCGCGAGCGCACCCGCCAGGACTTCGGCGTCGGCGGGCCGCTCGGCGTAGGCCGAACGCTCGGCGCGGTAGAGCTGCAGCAGGACCTCGAGCTCGTCCGGTTGCGGGGCGCGCGCCACGCACAGTCGAAAACCGCGCTCTACGCGCGCCTCGGGCGTGCCGCCGGCCTCCATCATGCGCGCGGCGAGCGCCACCGCGCACTCCACGAAGGCGGGGTCGTTTAGCGTGGCCAGCGCTTGCAGCGGCGTGTTCGTACGCGAGCGCCGCGGGCAGACGACCTCGCGGCTCGTGGCGTCGAACGTGAGCAGGGTCGGATGAGGCGCCGTGCGCCGCAAAAAAGTATAGAGCCCGCGCCGGTAGCGGTCGCAACCCTGCGAGGTCTCCCAGCGGTCGTCGCTGTAGGTCATCATCCAGATCCCTTCCGGCTGCGGCGGGAAGACGCTCGGGCCGCCGAGCTCGGCGCACAGCAGGCCGCTCGCCGCGAGCGCGATGTCGCGCACGGTCTCGGCGTCGGCGCGCAGCCGCGGCCCGCGCGCGAGCCAGCGGTTCTCCGGGTCGCGCTCGCCGAGCGCGGGCGTGACGCGTGCGGCCTGGCGGTAGGTGGCCGAGGAGAGGATCAGGCGTTGGAGCTCCTTCCCGCTCCAGCCGCGTGCGACGAACTCGAGCGCCAGCCAGTCGAGCAGCTCCGGATGGCTCGGACGCTCGCCCTGGCTGCCGAAGTCCTGACTCGTCGCCACGAGCCCGCGTCCGAACAAGCGCTCCCACAGCCGGTTCACGAACACGCGCGCGGTGAGCGGGTTCTCGGGCGCGACCAGCCAGCGTGCGAGGTCCAGCCGGTCCGGCCTGCGCGCCGGGTTGCGCGCCACGAGCGGCGGCAGCACCGCGGGCGTCCCGGGCTGGACCTCGGCCCCGAGCGCGAGGAAGTTGCCCTTCACCATGATGTGCGTTGCGCGCGGCTCGCCACGCTCGCGCAGCACCATCGCCGTGGGCATGGCGTTGAGCTCGTGCTCGATCACGGCCAGGCGTGCGCGCTCGTCGGCGAGCGCGGGCGCGCGGGCGAGATACCAGGCCGCGAGCTCGGCCGACTGCGCGGACTCGCGCGCCGCGCCCGCTGCGAGCGCGGCCTCGAGCGCCGATTCGGGCACGGGCCCGAGCGCGGGCGGCCGCGCGGAGCTCGCGGAGAAAGCGAAGCAGCCGATCAGGTGGCCGGAACCGTAGCTCTGCTCGAGCCGCACGCGCAGTGTGCCCTGCGCCGGCGCGAGGAACGGAGGATCGAACTCGACGAGCAACACGTGTGCGCGGCCCTCGCCGCCCTGGATCGCCCAGCCCGTCGCCGCGTCTCCGTCGATCGCCCCGGGCGCGAGCCAGTCACGCTCGCCCGTCTGCTCGTGGTCGGCGCGCGCCGCGAGCGGACGAAGCGCCGCCACGGTGCCATCCGGGTGCACGAGCTCGAGCGCGAGCTCGTTCAGCACGAAGTTGCGGTGCGCCGGGCGCCCCGGGCCTCCTTCCGGGAGGGTGGGATCCGAGAGCACCTCGAGACGCAGGGCAGCGATCGGCTGATGGAGCGCGCCGAGCACGAGCTCGTACGCGTCGCTGTCGGGCAACGCACCCGAGGCGAGCATCGAGCCGTCGGCACGGATCGCGAGCGTCGAGCCGTTGCGCGCGTGAGCGGAGCTCGGCACGAGGCGGCGCCAGGTGTGCGCGTGCTCGCGCCAGGCGCTCTCCCAGTCCGCTTGCTCGCGCGCGAGCCCAGCGCCCGGAGCGAGCGCGCTCGCGAGCGCCGCTTTCTCCGCGCGCAAGTCCTGCTCTCGCGCTCGATCCGCGGAGCGGGGCGCGGGAACTTCCGGCGCGTTCGAGTTGCCGACGTCCTCCGTGCCGTCGAAGAACGCGAAGAAGCTGTAGTACTCCGCCTGCGTGAAGGGGTCGTACTTGTGGTCGTGGCACTGTGCGCAGGCGAGTGTCGACCCCAGCCACACGGTGGCCGTCGTGTCGACGCGGTCCTTGACGGCCGCCACGCGGAACTCCTCGGGATCGGTGCCGCCCTCCTTGTTGGTCATCGTGTTGCGATGGAAACCCGTGGCGAGCACCGTCTCGTCGCTCGCATCCGCGAGCAGGTCGCCGGCGAGCTGCTCGA
>JANOGB010000410.1:0-3464 GCA_031413955.1 Planctomycetota bacterium
CTACATCAGCGTCTACGACATCCAGCAGGCGGTCCGGGACAAGGCGACGGTCCCGATCTACTACGAGAGCCGGCTCGCGAAACTCGAGCTGAAGTCGAGCGAGCGGCCCAAGCTCGACGCCGAGTTCGAGGAGGCGACCGAGGGCGAGGAGGTCGAGCGCAAGGAGAAGCTCAAGACCAAGTGGGCCGCCCTGGAGGCCATCGTCGGGAGCGAGAAGCGCACACGGCTGATCGCGCGGGACCTGGTCGAGCACTTCGAGAAGCGGACGGAGGCGCTGGTGGGGAAGGCACTGGTCGTCTGCATGAGCCGGCGGATCTGCGTCGAGCTGTACGAGGAGCTCGTGAAGCTCCGGCCCAGATGGCACGCGAAGGGGGACGACACCGGCGCGCTCAAGGTCGTGATGACGGGCAGCGCCACGGACCCACTCCCCTGGCAGCAGCACATCCGGAGCAAGGGAAGGCGCGAGGCGCTCGCCGACCGGTTCAAGGACCCCGAAGACCCGCTCCAGATCGTGATCGTGCGCGACATGTGGCTGACCGGGTTCGACGTGCCGTGCCTGCACACGATGTACGTGGACAAGCCCATGCGCGGGCACGGGCTGATGCAGGCCATCGCGCGCGTGAACCGCGTCTTCAAGGACAAGCCGGGCGGCCTGGTCGTGGACTACCTCGGGCTCGCCGACCAGCTCAAGCGCGCGCTCGCCGACTACACGGAGAGCGGCGGGAAGGGCGAGACGGCGATCTACCAGGAGGAGGCGGTAGCCGTGCTCCTGGAAAAGCACGAGGTGTGCAGCGGGTTCTTCCACGGGTTCGACTGGTCGAAGTGGAGGAGCCCGAAGGCGACGGAGAAGATGACCGTGCTCCCCGCCGCCCAGGAGCACGTGCTCGCTCAGGAGAAGGGCAAGGACCGGTTCCTGGAGGCCGTCGTCGCACTGTCGAAGGCGTTCGCGCTGGCCGTGCCGCACCCCGATGCCCTCGCCATCCAGGACGACGTGGCTTTCTTCCAGACCGTACGCGGGGCGCTGGCAAAGCGTGCCGAGCGCGGGCATCGGCGCGAGGAGGACCTCGACCACGCTATTCGCCAGATCGTCTCCAAGGCGATCTCCTCGGAGGAGGTCGTGGACATCTTCCAGGCCGCCGGCCTCGACAAGCCCGACATCTCGATCCTGTCGGACGAGTTCCTGGCCGAGGTGCGCGAGATGCCGCACCGAAACCTCGCCGTGGAGCTGCTACGGAAGCTGCTCTCAGGCGAGATCAAGACCCGCTCGCGGCGGCACTTGGTGCAGGCGCGGTCGTTCGGCGACCTGCTGGAGCGCTCGATCCGGTCCTACCAGAACCGGGCGATCGAGGCCGCGCAGGTGATCGAGGAGCTGATCAAGCTCGCCAAGGAGATGCGCGAGGCCGACCGCAAAGGCGAGGCTCTCGGGCTCACGGACGACGAGGTGGCGTTCTACGAGGCGCTGGAGGTCAACGACAGCGCGGTGAAGGTGCTCGGCGACGAGACGCTCCGCACGATCGCCCGCGAGCTCGTGGACACGGTGAGGAAGAACGTCTCGATCGATTGGACGGTCAAGGAGAGCGTCCGGGCGAAGCTCCGCGTCATGGTCAAGCGGATCCTGCGGAAGTACGGCTATCCGCCGGACAAGCAGGAGAAGGCGACGCAGACCGTGCTCGAGCAGGCGGAGCTGATCTGCGAGGGGTGGGGGTAGGGCGATAGCTTCCGCAGGCTGCTCACCGACCGCCTCCTCGCTCAGTTCTGCCCTTCTTCACGGGCACTCGGAACGGCGGCGCCGTGATCGCGAGCTCGGCCGGCACGCCCTCCCGCAGCCTCTTGCGGAGGCTCGACGGCCCGACTCTGCAACGCCGATCTCGCACCCAGTCCTCGACCCCCTTCGACTCGCCGAAGGCGGTCACCCAGACGAGAGGTTCTTCCGGTCCAGTCTTGGATGGCGTCACGATCGCTTCCTCGGGCTTCCAGCCGCCCCGCAGACGGTCGACCAGCCCAGTGAGCGACACCGCGCACCGCCGATCGCGGGACCAGGCCGTCGGCCCCTTGGTCTCCCCGAAGGCGGTGAACGTCCACCGGGTCTTGCGCGAGATCTTCGGGAGGATCCGATTCGACATCTCCTGGCGCGTGAGCCACCGACAGTTCGAGGGGGCGTAGTCGCGCGCTCTGTCCAGACGCGCGAGGCAGAGCCCGGGCCGGTATCCCGACCGCAGCGCCCAGGCGTGGAACGCGCCGAAGTCCTCCCATTCCGTGCATGTGCGGATCCCTCGGCCACCGACCTTCGCGTACTCGGGATGCGCGGGGCTCCGACATCGCTCGCGCATGCTCAGCCACGCCCTGTGAAGGTGGCGGCCGTGCTGGAGCTTCGTCCATGGCACGGTCTCGTGCTCGATGAGCCAGCCGCGCTGGCGAAGGCCGCGGAGGACGCCGTGGTAGCTGGCGTCCAGGGCCAGGGCGGTCTCGGCGACGTCGAGGCCCTTCTTGACGTAGAGTTCGCGGACCTTGTCCCAGTCGATGGCACGACTCGGATGTCGACCGCTGCCCTTGCGGGCCGGCCGGGATCGCCGGCTCCCGGTGATCCTGCGTTCGGCGAACTGTGGCAGTGTGATCGCGCGCTCGGGATCCAGGCCGCGCTCGAGCCGCTCGAGGAGTCCCTGCGCTCCAACGGTGCACCGCCGATCGTCGGCCCAGGCCGACGCGGTCTTGGTCTCGCCGAAGGCCGTGATACCCCAGAGCGCGCCCTTCGGGCCGTCAAGGATGCCCTGCTGAATGCTCTCGCTACGGGACACCCAGGTGCAGTTGCCTGGCGCGTAGCCGAACTCCCACACGTCGAGCCCGAGGGAAAGGCCCGGCTTCCAGCCGTGCGCTCGGGCCCAATCGCGGAACACGACGAAGTCGTGCCACGCTCCGCAGATCCTCACACCACGGGCTCCATAGCGGGCGTACAGGGGATCCCTTGGGCGGGTGCAGCGGGCGACGATCGAGCGCCAGGTAATTTGCAGACGGCGGTCCGCCTCCGTCTTGATCGGGGATCGCCGGCGTTGGATCTTCACGCCGGCCACCCGCAGTGCGCGCGCGACGGAGGCAGCTCGATACCCGAGGCGCTGGCCGATTCCCACGAGGGTCAGTCCCGAGTCCAGGAGGCGCTTGGCTTCCCCGACATCGATCGGATCCTTCGGTCGCGGGATCTTCATCGAACGGTGGTGTACAGCCTACCGGGCGTGCTGGGACGGCGGCGACGCTATCCTGCCGGCCGAACCGCAGCCCACTCGCCATGGACTACTACCGCATCGACTGGTGCACTTTTCAAAGGCCACACGCTCCTACGGGCTCATCGTCCATGATGGCGGTTCCTCGTCGATTGATATCGCGTTCTGTCCGTGGTGTGGTGCCAGCCTTCGAGCCCTGAAGTCGAAGTCGGAAGCACCGAGAGAGATCTGAAGACAGAAGGACGGAAT
>JANOGB010000411.1:0-2738 GCA_031413955.1 Planctomycetota bacterium
CGTGATCGTCTCGGCCGTGCCGGGGATCAGGGCGTCGATGCTCGCAGGCGTGACGCTGGTGATGTTGGGATGCACGCCCGGAACGGTGCCGAAAGTGCCCACGAGGTCGGTCGGGAAGGCGTTGGAGACCGTGGAGTTGCCCGCGCCGGAAATGTTCACGATCACGTCGCCCGGGCCGGCGGCGGCGGGGATCGTGACGGTGATGATGGTGTTGCCCCCGGTCGAGCTCACGCCCGTGACGCGCACGATCGGGTCGGAGGCGGTGGGAGTCGAGGTCTCGGAGGTGAACCACACCTCGTTGCCGGTCGCGCCGAAGTTGCTGCCGTAGATCGTGAGCGTGTTGAGGCCGGTGTTGGCCGCCGTGGCCACGATCATCGGCTTGGCGACCGAGGCGACGCCGTACACGCACTGGATCCCCGAGGTGTCGTCGGCGGCGATGGAGCGGATCGAAGTCTGGCCAGGGCTGCCCGACGGGAACATCGTGGCTGCACCCGTGCCCGAGTGGCCGAGGCCGAGCGCGTGCCCGTACTCGTGGCACATCACGCCCTGGATGTCCCAGCGGGTCGAGATCGATCCCGGCCCGTCGTCCCAGATCCAGTTGTCGCAGAAGCGGATGCGCCAGCCGTCCGAGATGGGCGTCTCGGTGAAGGCCAGCGTGCTGGCGGCGCAGCTCCCGATCGCGGATGCGATGTTGGAGTTGGCCGTGCCGACGTTGTCTGCGTTGCCCGCCCAGAATGCGTCGAAGTTGGCCGCGCCGTCACCGAGCAGGTTGCCGCTGATGGGATCGCCCGTGCCGTCGCCGTGCAGCTTGCTGCCCCACTCCACGACGCCCTTCCAGATCGCCAGCTCGAGGCCCGTGTACCCGGGGAACTGGGAATTGGTTGCGGCGTTGTTGTCGGCGGTCGCATCGGCGAAGTTGTCGAAGACGCGCACGTCGCGCTGGGTCTCGCCCAGGCTGCCGCCGATCTTGCTGAAGGCTTCGGAGGGGCGGGCGGGCGCGAACAGGAGTGCGGCTCCGCCCAGGGACAGGGCCGGCAGCACCAGGGTCTTCGGATTCATGGTGGGGGGGAGTTCTTCATGGGGCGGGGAAACCTCCAGGTTAATGACCGCCCTCCCGCTTGTGTTCCCAAAAGGCGCGGGACCTTCCTCCCATGCCCTGCCCCGACCCCCCTCTTCGCGGGCCCCGCCGCTCGCCCGGCAGGGGCGCCCCCGGCTCAGAACCCCAGCCGGACACCGGCCTGTAGGGCGCTGTCGAGCTCCACGTCGTCCTCGTCCTCGAGGTCGACCTCGAGGTGGCGGTAGCCCACGAAGGCGGTGGCCCAGGTCGAGAGATCGACCTCCACTCGCGCCAGGACGTCGAGCACGCGCTCGCCATCCACGAAGGTGGCGATATCGGGCGCCCAGCTGACCTCGAGGCCGACGCGCGTCGGGTAGGTGAGTCCGAAGACTGGATCGAGGGCGTAGTCGGCGGCCCCGGTGAGGGTGATGGCCAGGAGCTCGTCGTCCGTCTCGTCGATCGCCGCGCCGAACAATCCGAGCCCGATGCCCAACCCGAGCGGCACCTCCGCGTTCGGCTCGCCGAAGCGCATCAGTCGCCCCTGGAGCGCGAAGTCGTCTTCCGCTCCGGCGAGCAGGCCCACCGACGCATAGCCCTTGCCGCGGTGGAGGCCGTTCCGGTAGGCGAACCACAGCGTGTCGCTGCTGAGCGCGAACTCGAAGGCGTTCAGCGGATCGCCCTGCGGCACGTCGGCTCGCTCGCGGGGTGCCGGGAGTTCGGGCTCGGCCTGGCGCTCGCGCTCCTGCGCGCAGAGCGGCACGCTCGAAAGGGCCGCCAGGAGAGCGAGGCTGCGAACGGCGGAGAGCGGCGCCATGCGAGCG
The DNA here is from genome assembly GCA_031413955.1 of Planctomycetota bacterium. Lineage (GTDB taxonomy): Bacteria > Planctomycetota > UBA1135 > UBA1135 > JABFRZ01. The sequence continues at coordinate 1,879 of JANOGB010000411.1, forward strand.
GAGGATAGCCGCCGCTACATGGAGCCCCTAACGGAATGGGCTGCTGAACTGGCCCGGTCAGGCTAGGCGGCTTCGCGGGACGTGAGCGCGGGAGTCGCAGAATCGAACTCTCTGCGCGCGCGCAACTTGTCGGCGACCTCGTTGATGGCCGCGCACAGGGACTGCAGCTCGTCGTTCTCGCGGATCCGGCAGGGGCCGGACTCCTCGCCGCGGTTTGATCTCGGCCGGGAAGGCTCCAGCCTGGCTCTGTTCTCCGGGCGGAGAAAGGAGGAAGAGAAGAGCCGGGCTGGAGCCCGGCGCTCCCGGCTGAGGATCATGGGCTCTTGCGGCGCACGATCGTCCAGTCGCCGCTGCGCGTTCCGGCAGCCAGCGTCCAGCCTTCGTTGAGGGTCAGGCTCCAGCCCTCGCCGGCCGGCGGCCGCCCGCTGGCGTCCTGCGGAGCGCTCACGCGTCCCTGCTGCATGTTCCCGGACGAGTCGCGCACCAGTAGCGCTCCGCCCGAGCGCACGTCCAGCACGCCCCAGTCGTCGACCAGGTACAGCGTGCCGTACACGTTGCCGATGGGCTCGAGGGGCGTGATGTCGTTGGGGTCGAAGGAGAAGTTCATCTTCGCGGAGCAGGGCAGTACGAGCACCGGTCCGTCGACGAAGCGCGCGCGGTTTCTGGCCTCGAGGGCGGCGCGCTCCGTGGTGTCGGCGCATGATCTGCACAAAGCTGGTCATGGCCCATTTGGATGCAGAGTAGACCGGCTCCCACAAAACCGCGGAATGTCCCGCCACCGAACTTGTGACAATGATGTCACCGCCCTTGCGCTCTATCATATGGGGTAAAACGTTGTGCACGTTTTTCATCACAACATT
>JANOGB010000412.1:0-7326 GCA_031413955.1 Planctomycetota bacterium
CAGCCGGATGATGTCGTCGAACGCATCGAGCCTGGTCTTCCAGGCCCTGAGCCTCGACTGCAGATCCTCGAGGTCGAGGTAGTTGTGCAGCGCGGTCTGGAAGTCGTGTGAGGCCATCAATTCCAGCAGGTAGTAGGTTTCGGGCGCGTCGGGCAGGTTGCGCAGGCGGACGACCCAGGTCTCGTCCTGCCGGCTCTCCTCGCGGTTCAGCGCATCGAGAAAGCGCCCTTCCCGGATGCTAGCGATCGATGCGTCCACTCTTTCGATCTGGTTGCTGAACAGCTCGAGCGCGCGCCCGTACATGAGTGCGGCGCGGCCGGGCAGGTTCAGGCTGGCGTACGCGTGCGGCATGGCAAGCATGGCTTCCTGGACCGCGGCATCCGTCGGCTCACGATCCACCAGGATGTTCCACGGAACGAGCGCACGGTCATACTGCTCGGCCGAGGCCTCGGCCCAGCCTGCCCGCAGGAGAGCCTGGTTCGAGAACGGTCCTTCGAGGCGGACGCGGTCCAGTGACTGTTTCGCCCGCTCAGTGTTGGCCGACTCGAACAGGATGGTGCCGAGCACCAGGTTGGACTAGTCGCGGATCGCCAGACCGGCGCTGTCGCCGGCCTCCAGCCGCCCGGCCTTGTCCAGGTGCTCGATCGCTTTCTGTGGTAGACCGTCCTGGAACAGCGCGATGCCGAGGTTGTAGGCGGCAAATCCGGCCAGGCTCGCATCGCTCCGCAGCTGCGTGAGCACCTGGACGGCCTCGCTCGGCCGGCCTGTCGCCATGAAGATGTTCGCCCGCAGCAGCTCGACGTCGCCCCTTATCTTCTCGGGCACCGCACCCTCGATCCGCGCCAGGGCCTGCTGCGCATCGTCGAGCTGGTCCTTCTGGAAGTGGATGCGGGCGAGCCTGAAAGCGGCCTCGTTTCGTACGGATGCGTCGACGGCGCCTTCGAGCACCGCCTTGATGGCGCGCCCCGCGCGCTGGTGCATGCGGTAGTTGAGCTCGAAGTCGCCGACCGAGAATTCGGCGTCGTTGATGTGATAGTGAAGCGTATCGAGTCCGGGCTCGTCCAGACCGCGGTACTGGGCGAGCTCGGTGTCGAGCCGCTGGAGCGCATCGAAATACTGGCCCTGGTAGGCGTGATAGAGCACTTCGCCGAAATAGAGGTCCCTCAAGTCAGCGCCCACGGCCGGACGGCCCGCAAGTCCCAGGACCAGGCCGAGTCCGAGCAGGTAGCGTGGCGCTCGTATCATCGATTACCATTCCCTGAGCGCGATCGGAGCGTTGCCGGAATTCGGTCCGGCCAGCGTCAGTCCCACCAGCTTTGGCTTCACTTCCTTGCGGAAGCTAAAGTGTTCTGTGCGGCTGAAGTCCGCGCCGCCCCCGAGCTTGCCGTCGACCAGCACCTCGAGCTTGTGATCCCCGGTCGCCACGTTGCCGACGTAGACCCGTTGCACGCCGCCCTTGCGCAGGGCCTCGAGCTCTTTGAAGCTGTAGATGTAGTGCGCAACGAGCTGGCCGTCGATCTGGAGCCGCACGGCGTCGAGGCGGATCGGGTCGCCCTTGGCCAGCGCGACGAAGATCGCGACCTGTGTCCCTGACGGGTACAGCAGTTTCTCCTCCAGCCGGCTCAGCTCCGCCGCAATGCGGAGGACGTCTGATTTGATCTCCTGGACCTGTTCGTCGAGGCCCCTCATCTGCTGTTGGTCGTTTTGCTGCGCCGAGCCGGGGGCACTGCCCAGGCAGAGCAGGAGGGCAAAGATGGCGAGGGTGTTCGTGATCCAGTTGCGTCGGGCCATGGCGTTCCTCCCTAATGAATGTCGCCGTCGGGTCGCCCGCCAGAGCGCCCGACATCGAACCCTCCCCGAAAAACTTAGGGTCGAACGCGTTGCCCAATCAAGCCGATCACCAAGTCGTGTTTTCACTGACTCTGCTCGGTCGATCGGGCTTTGCCGCCCCCAGCGGCACCCGAGAACGTGCAATCGCCCTGCCAAGAACAGAACCGGTCACAGGAGCCTTCCGGCGGCCCACAGATGGAGAAACCGGGTGTTCCCGGTGACAGTTCGGTCATCGCGGCCCCCAATTCCGTAAGCGTCGCGTCAGTTCGTCGGCACGACATGTCCCGCCGAATGACGCCCGCCGCGAGAATGCTCGCGATCAAGCGTAAGTCCTCGCCGAGCACCGTGTCGGGATTTTGGCCCGTCCCGGCCGAGCTCGCGAGGCAGGGGTTGGATTGGGGGGAAGGTCAGCGTGCGAGGTCGCGGGGCAGCGTGACGGCCTTGGGGTCGGCGAGGGCAGCCCGCGTGGCGGTGAGCAGGTACAGCTTCGGCTCCACGCCGGCCAGCTTGGCGGACTCGAGCAGGCTGTAGAACAGCGCCGCCACCTCGGTGCCGCGCCGCGACCGGGAGCCGTAATGATTCTTCCGCCCGAGGACGACACCGCGCAGACCGCGTTCGGTCTGGTTGTTGTCGAGCGGCACCCGGGGGTCGTCCAGGAACAGCGTCAGCCCCTTCCACAGGCCCAGCATGTAAGCGATCGCCTTCCCGAGGCCGCTCTCCGGCAAGGGTCTCTGGGCCATCGCCCAGTCCCGGATCGCCCTGACGATCGGACGGGAGCGCTCCTCGCGCAAGCGCCGCCGCAGGGCCAGGGTCTCCGTCCGTCCGGGCGGGTCCGTCGCCGACGGGCTCGGAACTTCCCGCTCGACGGCGTAGAGCTGACCGATGAGGTCCAACACCTCCCGACAGGGATCGGGGAAGTGCGGCTCCGCCTCGATGAACTTCCTTCTCACGTGCGCCCAGCAGTGCGCCAGAGTGAACGACGGGCCGGCCCGGCTCAGGGCCTGATAGGCTCCGTACCCGTCGGCCAGGACGATCCCCCGATAGCCGTTCAAGACCTGGCGCGCCGCCTCCTGGGAGCGGCTCTCGAGCACCTTGTAGACCACCGCGTCCTCCCGGGTCACGCTCCACACCCACCAGCGCTTCGAGTCCTTCTTCTGCATCAGCCGCCACCAGGTCTCGTCGGCGCCGACCACGTCGGCCTCCAGGACGTGCCGGGAGATCGTCTCGTAGGTGGGCTGCAGCACCTCGGCCAGGACATCGAGCTGGTCCCACAGGGTCTGGGAGTCGATCTGCAGTCCCTCCCGCCGCATGATGCGCGCCTGGCGCTCCAGCGGCAGATGGTCGAGGTACTTGCACACCGCCACCTCGACCGCGAAGGCGGGAGAGTAGCGGGACGCCGGCTGGAGCTTCAGAGGCCCGGGGGCGGTGTCGACGCAGCCGTTGCAGGCGCAGCGGTACTTCTTGCGCTGGTGCTTCAGGATCACGAAGCGGCGCTCGACGACCGTGACCTCCTCGCTGTCCTCGGTCTGGCCGGCCATCTCGACCAGCTGTCCGCCGCACCGCGGGCAGACGTGGTCGGCCTCATCGAGCTCGTGGATCACATCGAGGATGGGAAGCGACGGCTGGACCCGGGGGCCATGACCGCGGCGCGGGGCGGGGTGTGGAGCCGCTGCGTCAGCGCCGGGGCGTGGGCGCTTCTCGGACGTCTCTCCGAAGATCACCTGCTCGCGCTGCGCCAGGATTTGCTTGAGGGCCTCGATCTCGCGCTGGATCTGGCTGGCGTCCTGGCCCTTGAGGCGGGCGTTCTCATCGAGGAGGGTGCGCAGCCGCTCCCTGAGATGATGCACCTCGCGATCGAGCAGCACCGCCACCTGACGCAGCGTGTCGACGTCTTTGATCTGCTCGATGCGCATCATGGGCGCAGTAGATCATGGAGCGATCTCCGGGTCAAGAGTTTTTCGCGCAAACCGATCGAAAATCGGCGGGCTCAACGCCACTCGCCCGACGAGCGCGCTGCCTTCAAGGAACAAATGCAGTTCGCTCAGGGTGAGCTTCAGCGTCGGCCGGCCGGCATCGCGCCACAGACATGCGAAGCACCCCTGCTCCAGGCGCTTGGCATAGATGCACAGCCCGGTGCCGTCCCACAGCAGCACCTTGGCCCTCTTCCGCGTGCGGTTGACGAAGACGAACAGGTCCCCGGAGAGCGGGTCCCGCCGGAGCCCCTGGGTGACCAGGGCGCTCAGGCCATCGAACCCCTTGCGCAGATCGACGGGGCCACCAAAGGCGTAGACGGCGACCTGGCGGGTGCTGCCGATCACCGCAGGCCGCGGAGCAGCGTCACCAGACCCGCGACATCCAGACCCTCGACCCGGAAGCCCTGCGGGGTCACCAGCACCGGTGGGCCGCTGATCGGCATCGTGCGCAGCGGCACGGTCTCGAGGGCGACCCGACGCAGGCGCGGCCTCGTCCTCGGCTCCTGGAGCCAGAGCCGGAGCGCGCGCGAACGCAGGCCCAGCTCGCGGGCGGTCGTGGCCACCGACGCGCCGGCCTCCCGGCGGCGATGTGCGAATGCGAGGGCGCGTCGGCGCAGGGATGGTGTGTACCGAATAGCAGTTCCGGTTCGATCTCCAAGGTGTCGTGCCGAATCCTGCCGAAATCGGCGGGCTTCAATGTCCATCGTCTGCGCCTCCTGATTAGTGGCGGCGCCACGATGCCTCAGGTGGTGGGCTCAGAGCCAGACGGGGACGGGCGAGGTGTTACACACCACCGGCAAAGCGCTTGCCCGCTGCTTCCCGGAGCCTGCGCAGGCCGCGAAAGTCCGCGGCTGTCACCGTGGCCGCCGCCTTGGCCTCCACGCCGGCCAGTGCACGGGCGCCACGTTCCATGACGATGTCCACCTCCGAGCCGTCCTTGTCGCGGAAATGAAAGAATGCCAACGGATCTTCGTACCAGCTCGCCTGTCGCCGCAGCTCTTGGAATACAAATGTTTCGAGAAGCTGGCCCAGGAGGGGTCGATCGGCCGCGGGCCCCGCGGGGTCTATCCCCAGGAGCGCGCAGGCGAGCCCGGTATCGCCGACGTGAAGCTTGGGTGTCTTGACGAGAGGGGGGCAGCGTCTCCTGCGTTCCGTCATTGAGCTCGGTAATAGCGCCGCTTCGGGTCCTGCGGTCCCGTGCCGACCTCGCGCACGAGCCCGCCCGCGACGAGGTGGGCAAGCCGCGTGCGCGTGGCGCGCGGGGTCAGTCCGATCGCCCTCGCGATCTGGCTCGTGAGCAGCCCCTTGCCACCCGCCAGGGCGTCCACGATGGCCTGGTCAGTCTCGTCCAGCGCTGGCGGGCCGACGCGCTCGGTGAAAAGGGTCACCCGGAAACGCGTGCCAATCTCCTCGAAGACCGGGGGGCCGAGCCCCACTTCGCGGCAGGCGCCGGTCATGCGCTGGACGCCGCTTCCCCACTGCTCGATCAGCCCGAGCGCATGGAACACCCGCCCGATGACGCGGTTGCGAAGCTTCGAGACGCCGCGCGGGAGGTCCTCGATGGTGAGGCCGAAGGGCAGCAACCCGGGGTTCTCGACCTCCAGACGGTCGTCGAAGATCGCGATGCGAAGCGGGGCGCCGCGCTGTGCATAATCGGCGTGCGCGACCGCGTTGATGACAGCCTCGCGCACGGCCACGGGCGGCAGACTCCATTGCTCCCGGCGGCGCACGGCGCCGATCTCGGCCCCGTGGAGCCCGTGCTTCTGCACGAAGGCGATCGCCTCCTCGATGGCGCGCACCGGATGGGACCGGATCTCGGTGCGGTCGAGGATGCGGCTCCTGTCGGTGCCCCGGAACCGTCCGGCCTGGATCCAGGCGTCGGGGAAGTGGCGCTCGCGGTCCCGGCCAAAGAGGAGGACCCCGCCGACGGTGGGCACCTTGTGTCCATGGTAGTCCGTCACGAGGCGGAGACTCTCGAGATCGCGGCGGCCGATCCTGCGTACGGGCGCGAACGACTCGGAAGCGGCTCGGAAGTCCAGCACTTCCGAGTCGAGGTCCGGCATCGGCTGCTCGTCGAAGGTTTCGCCGCGCGCGAAGCGGCGAAGCTCCTCGATCAGCTCCCGGTCGGCTCGCCGGTTGGTGGAGCCCACGCGCACGTAGACGCCCCCGTCGGGTCCCTCGCGCTTGAGGTAGTGCGGCCGGTTCGCGCTCGGGTGTACCTGCACGGCCAGGACCTGCGTGCGCCGCCAGCGCAGGATCTCGATCTCCGGCAAGAGCCGAGGGGCGATGTGATCGCTGATCAGGTTGGCCATACGCTCCTCGAGATCGAGCGGTTCGCCGACGCCCCGAACGTGGCCGCTCTTGTCCTCGACGCCGACGAGGAGCGTTCCGCCGGCGGTATTCGCGAAGGCCACCATGGTCCTCAGCGCACCCTCCGGCGCAGACAGCTCGCGCTTGAACTCGAGGGTCTTGCCCTCTGGGCGCTTGAGCAGTTCCAGGAGGTCCATCGTGCTCGGAAGTCTACTCAGAAGCTCCGGGCAGCGTCAAGCTTCCGAGCAGAACGCCTGACGCAGGCGTAACACATGCGGTTGCCCCACACCCGCGCGAGCGTGGTCTTGCGGCACTGGCGCGGGCCGTGGATGAGGACTACGGGCGAATCCGTCAGCGCCACGGTGAGGGGCACGTCCGCGTGACGTGGGTAGAGGGTGGTCGCGGGCACGGCCAATTGCAAGGTTATGGTCGGCTAAACGAAAGGATTATGCCCGGCCGATCCCGGTTCCGCCTCGGGTCGATCGCTCCGCGGAGGCACGCCGCATGGATCGTGGCGCACCACCAGTGAACCTCATCACCGAGGCCTCTGGGCGCACCCAGGCGACTCAGGAGAAATAGGTACGGTCCAGCGCGCCCCCGGCGGCAATTCGCTCACCTTCAGTCGCAGGACGCGCGAACAGTGCCTCAATCTTGCGCAGCCTCTCAACCAGCCGATCTTCCTCGCTTATCACGTGGGCCTGGTGCCTCGCTGATTGCGTCCCTTGTGAACTCCGAGCGGAGCGGCAGTGCGCGAACGTAGCCACGGTTGCGGCGTGGCCTCCCGCTCGCCGCCAGCTTGGGCCGATTATCTTGCCCTGTGGCCAATGGCTACGCGGTGTGCCCAGTGGAGCGGACAGCGGTTTGCCTTGACACCGAAGCTGCCCGCTACCTCATCCCCGCGACCTTCGAGAAGTAGTGCACGAACGTCTTGATCCCGCCCCTGGCCTGGCCCCAGTCGTAGTTCTCGTTGGGCGCGTGGTAGCCGTGCTCGGGGAGGCTGAGGCCGATGCACATGATGGGGGCCTTGAGGTGCTTCTGCATGGTGACGACGGCGCCGATCGAGCCGCCCTCGCGGATGAAGGCGGGGGTGGTGCCGAAGCCGAACTGCACGGCCTCGCGGGCGGCGTCGGCGTAGGGGCCGGTGAAGGGACCGTCGTAGGGGGTGAGGCCTGACTCTTCGATCACCTCGACGTCCTTGTTGATTTTCTTGACG
>JANOGB010000413.1:0-1538 GCA_031413955.1 Planctomycetota bacterium
GCTTGCGTGCCGCCGCCGGCCAGGAAGATGTGGCCCTGGTAGAGCACGGGGAAGATGCCGTGCCGCGGGTTGGGCATCCTGGCCTCGGAGCGCCAGGTGTTGGCCAGCGGGTCGTAGACGTCGACGCGGTCGTAGACACCGTTCGCATTCGCGTCCGGATCGTCGAGCGTCTCGCCGCCGAAGACATGGAACTCGCCGCGCAGGTAGACGGCCTTGCCCATTCCGCCACGGGCCTCGGGTAGCGGGACGAGGGTCGATCCGACGTCGCCGTTCCAGGCCCAGGAGTCGGCCAGCGGGTCGTAGACCATCACGGAGTCGTAGCCGTTGGCGACGAAGTTCCCGCCGCGGCGCCCGCCGAAGGCGAAGAGCTTCGTCCCGTCGGTGGCGGTTGCCGCGTGGTTCCGGCCGCCATCGGGCATGGGCGAGAGGGCCGTCCAGGTGTCCATGACCGGGTCGTAGACGGCGCAGTTCCCGACCGTGAAGCCGCCCGTGGTGATGCCGCCCGCGGCGTAGATCTTGCCGTCGATCACGGCCGTGCAGAGCGAACCCGCGCTCCAGGACATCGGCGCGCCGAGCGCCCAGGAGTTCGTGGCCGGATCGTAGATCTGCACCTGGCCCTCCGAGCCGCCGTCGAGGCCGCCCACGAGGTACAGCTTGCCGCTCACGACCTCGGCCGCGTGATGGTGGCCGGTCAGGGGGCGCATGGCCTTGCTCGACAGCCACTGGCGGTTCTGCAGATCGTAGGCGAGGGTCGCGCTCGCGCCCTCGCCGACCAGGTACATCGTTCCGCCGATAGCGCCCGCCGCGACCTCGCCGATGGCAGAGCCCACGTTCGTCAGGGCTTCCCAGCGCCCTGGCTCGCTGCCGACGCTCAGCAGGTGCCGGAAGGCGCCGGGCAGGACGCTCGAGTTCTTGCCCACGGTCACGACCACGTCGAGCAACGCGGTGCTGGGGTTCGCCTCGGCCGGGACCAGGCCGCGGATGCGGCTCCAGGAGACCTCGGTGAGCTCGGCCGGCTGGCCCCCGATCGTGACCACGGTCGTGGCGAGCGTGCCGAAGCCGCGGCCGGAGAGCACGAACGGATACCCGCCGCTGGCCGGCGCGCGCCAGGGGAAGATGTCGTGCACGACCAGCTCGAGCGGCGTCAGATCGTCCGGCTCGAGGACCTCGACCTCGGAACGGGTGAAGTCGAGCGACACGATCGCGCCCCCCGGTCCGGTGAGGCAGCCGAGTCCCATCGTGCTCGGGTCGATCAGCGCGTGCCCGAGAGCTCCACGCCCGTCGGCCTTCAGATTCACGCGCCGCAGCTTGCTCCCGTAGCGCTGGGCGATCAGGCTGCCGCGGATCTGGCCCTGGAAGGTGTTGGCGCGGTACTCGTCGATGCCGTCGCTCGAGGGCGGCAGCCACGAGATCATCTGGAACAGCGTGTTCGGGATGCTCGGAGGACCGGAGAGGCCTGCGTAGTAGACGTTCTGGCGCGCATCGCTGCGCCCGCGGTTGCGGTTGGGCGAGCCGTAGTAGTTGCCCCATTCGATCAG
>JANOGB010000414.1:0-5907 GCA_031413955.1 Planctomycetota bacterium
CAGGCGCGCGTCCGCGCGCCGCGGACCGCGGGGCGTCTTTCGAGCTCGACTGCACGGGCGCCACGGGCCGGCCAACTCGCTACCGCGCGAAGGCGGGGCCCCGACGAGCAAGCTACACACCCACTCGTCAACCATGCTCCCCCTCCACTCCAAGAACCTGCGCCCACACGATTTCCTGAAGCCCCTCTTTTCTCCGGCCTTCCCGGAGTCCCCCCATGGATCGGTCCATCACCGGAAGTTGCCGCGTCCTGTTCCTGCTGGCCTGGATCGGGCTGGAAGCTCCGGCCCTGGCGCAGGCGATCTCGCCCCCTCGCGGGGCGCGGATCCCCGTCGTTCGGCGCATCCCGGCCGAGCACGCGACGATCCAGGGCGCCATCGACGGCGCGCGTGACGGCGACGTCGTGCTGGTGTTCTCGCGCGCGAACGCCGGCTGACGAGCGCGGGCGGTTCGTTGACCCTGACGCGGCGCTTCGAATCCCTGCCGACGCTGCGGGCCATCTCGAATGGCGCCGGCGGCCCGCTCGAGGTGACGCTCGAGAACGGCGGCCTGGGGGCCTTCGCGCTGTTCTATGGGCGCGAGCTACGCGCGACGCCGCTCGTGATCGCGAAGCCGCCCACCTGGCACGCGCTGGAGCTGCTGCTCGAGCCCGGTCACTCCGGCCGTCTGGCGCTCGACGCCTTCACCGCCAGCGGCCAGAGGGAGCTCGTCTTCCTCCTGCCGAACGATCCATCCCTGATCGGGATCCCCTTCCACCTCCAGGCCTGGTGCCAGCGCGGGCTGGCCGGATCCATGCGCTACTCGTTCACGAACTCGGTGGAAGCGAGCTTCTGAGGAGCGCTCGCGGGCGACCCGACCCGCGCCGTCTTTCCGGGCCAGGCCAGTCCGAACAACTGCTCGCGGAACACGCCCTGCGCGCTCGCGAGCACCTGGAGCGCGAGGCGCACGCGCCCGTATCTGGGCAGCGGCAAGAGGTGGAAGGCCAGGCGCTGCGAGCTCAGCGCGAAGCGCAGGCGGTTGCGCTCCCAGCGGCAGGCACGCCGGTCTCCGCTGGCCTCGAGGTGTTCCAGGAACGCGAGCGCATCTTCCACGTGCCGCTTGTGACCCGTGGGCCAGCGCCTGGTCGCGTGTTCGTCGAAGAGTGCCTCCGCCGCTGGGCCGAGACGCGCGAAGGTCTCGGGCGCGAGGCGCGCGACCTCCCTTCGGCGCTTGTGCACTAGCGCGACGCCCTGGACTTCCAGCTCCTCGGGCGCGAGGGACTGGAACGCGTGACGGTCCTCGCGGCAGAGGTCGAGACGCTCCGCGCAGGCCGCCGGATCGCGGCGAAACTCCGCCCGCAGAGCTGCGTCGGAGAGAAGCGTACCGAGCGCCGTGGTCAGGTCGACGGGCATGGGACCTCCGCCAGGCTGGCGAGCTCGGCCGCCAGCACTTCGGGTGCGGGAAAGCGCGCATCACGCTCGAGGATCACCGCGCGGACCGGCGCGCGCGCCAGGACCTCGTTGGCCAGGGCGCGGATCTCGCGCTGGATCGGCTCGGCGTGCAGGTCGTGCCAGCGGCCATCCTGGAACGTACAGCCGACGACGTGCAGCTGGACGACGTGTCGCGGCTCGAGCGCCGCGAGCCAGACCAGCGGATCGAAGCGGTGGTTCCGCGAGTTCACGTACAAGTTCGTCACGTCGAGCAGCAGGCCGCAACCCGCGCGCTCGCACAGGCGGTTCAGGAACTCCGGCTCGGCCATCGAGCCAGGCAGTCGCAGGTGCGTGGCGATGTTCTCGAGGATCAGCGGCTTCTGACAGCGGTCCATCAGCGCGCGGGCATGATCGGCCACGAGCGCGAGCGTCTGGGGTGTGTGCGCCACGGGGTTCAGGTGTCCGAGATCCACCGCGGAGGTGCGCGTGAAGGCGATGTGCTCGCTGATCCACAGCGGATCGGCGGCGGCCACGACGTCCGCGAAGGAGCGCAGCGTCTCCTGGTCCAGCGGGCCTGGAGTCCCGAGCGACAGCCCGAGGCCGTGGACCATCAGGGGGTAGGCCGCGCGCAGCGACGCGAGCAGCTCCCTCTGGCCGCTGCCGGGGACTGCACCGAAGAAGTGCTCGGCCGTGAGCTCGATACACCCGATCTCCGGCGGGCGCGAGGCGATCCAGGCCTGCAGCTCGCGCCGATGTCCGAGGCCTACGAGCATCCGCCGCACCCTCCGCCCCCGCAGCCGCCACCGCCACCCCCACAGCCCGCACTGGCGCCTCCGCATCCGCTCCAGATGAAGAAGGGCTCGTCCTTTCCGCCCTTCCCGCCGCCGCGCGCGCCCTCGACCTTGTCGATGAAGAACACGAAGCCGCCGATCAGCATCATCAGTAGCATGTAGCCGAAGCGCGTCATGCCGACCTCCGAGGCGAGGAAGAACCGGGCGAGCCCGATGCCCTCGAAGACGAGGAAGGCCACCACGCGCAGGCTCGTCGCGTCGGGCCAGGGCTTGCGCAGCAAGATCTGGCCGAGGAACAGAGCAAGCCAGGTCACGGCATAGAAGCCGAGAAAGCCCGGGCCGCGCAGCGCGCTCGCCCAGGGGAGCCAGGCGCCCAGCGCGAAGAGCAGCAGCGCGACGCCGAAGAGCGCCCACGCGGGCGGCGACTCGAAGTGCCGGTACGCATGCGCGACGGTCCCGCGACTGCTCGCGGCGACGTCGCCCTCGGCCGGCAGGGCGTCCTTGCGCGCGAACGGCCGCTTGCAGCCCGAGCAGTCGTAGCGTCGCTTCGGATCCGGGTTCGCGAGGATGCGGAGCTGCCGCAGACAGACCGGACAGCGGACGATCTCGTACGTGCCTACGGAATCGTGAGCGGCCATCGTTCCTCCATCCAGTGCACGGCCCGATCGACGACCCCGAGGAGCCGGCCGTGGAGCGCGTCCACGTCCGTCCACTGTCCGCGCCCACGCCTGCGCTCGATGAGCTCGCCCACGACCGAGGCGTCGATCCCGAGCAGCTCTCCGAGCTGCCGGACGCGCTCCGCGTAGGCTTGCGGCACGTCCTTGCCCGCCAGCCGCGGGAGGTTCGAGAGGTCGACCATCGCGACCGTCGCGATCCGGGAGAGCGCCTGCCCATAACGCTCTGGCGTGGCACCGAAGAGGACGTAGGCGCGTACCAGACGCAGGCACACGTTGCGCAGCGACTGCTCGGTCAGGAAGCGCAGGAGCCCGTCGTCCACCGCGAACGAGGCGAACGGATCCACGCCGTGGAGCACGCGATGGTTGCGCTGGATCGAGCGGAACTTCAGGGCGAAGGCGCGCATGCTGCGCTCCAGCCCGCGCCGTCCCAGGACGAGCGGGTCGATGCGCAGTGACCCGCGGATCGCCGCGCCGAGCGCGGCGTGCGCGGCCGGGGTGGACTCCGCCAGCACGATCAGCAGATCGAGGTCGGAGACCCCGGGCACGAAGCCCCCGCGCACGCTGCTCCCGTACAGGACCAGCGAGACGAGGTTGTCGCCCAGCGTCTGTCGCAGCCGTGCGACGAGGTCATCGAGAGCGGCCTGGACATCGGGAGGCAAGTTCATTGGAGCGTGATGGATCTCACCCCTCAGCCAAGAGAGGCGCAAGAAGATCGACGAAGGGCGCGGGGATTGCGGAATAGCTTGGCTTGCGCGCCCGTTCGGCCGCTCAGGGTTTCTGCGCCGGACGCGTGCGCAGCTGTTTCAGGGCCTCCTCGACCTGGCGCGTGACCGCGTCCGCGTCGCCGTAGGTGGCGCGCGCAACCTCGAGTGCTTCGGTGCAGAACTCCGCGCGGCGGTTCGTCGGGCTGGACGCGTCCGCTGATCGAGCTCGTGCGGCTGCCGCACGTTTCCCCCCGCGAAGTCCGTTGAACCGCGCCCACGGGCTCTCGTCAGGAAGGACGCAGCCGCTGGCCGCCGCTGACTCCCGCGCACACGAGCGCTTCGATCCGCGCGCTCTCTTCCGCGCCGAAGAGGGCGCGCAGCTCGACGAACAGTGCGGCGAGAGCGGCTGCCGCAGCCCGCGCGCGCATGCGCCCCCCGCCCACCTCGACGACCGTCACGCCTGGCAGCTTGTTCTTGCGCAGGCCATCCTGCTCGTGGGTTTCGCATTCGCCCGAGCCGCTGGGCGTCAACCACAGGTGCTCGGCGCGGAGCTCGGGGAGCTCGACGCCCGAACGCAGTAGGCGCGCGAGCGCGCGGCCGAGCGCCTCGAGACCGCGCTCGCGCTCGGCGCCGATGCCGTCCGTGCGCAGCCAGCGCGGCAGCGGAAAGGCGTCCTCGGGCGCGCGCACGAGCAGGAACGAGTGCGCCGCGAAGAGCCCGGCGCCGCGCGCGCCCACCAGCACCGGCTCGGGTGTGCCGACGCCGTGCGCGCGCAGATGGCACAGGAGGTTCCACTCGCGCTCGGCCAGGCTCGCGCTGCGCGGCTGGGTGCAGCGCGCGCGCAGGAGTTCGCCCAATCCGCCGAAGCCCGGTCCGCCGCGGTAGACGGTCAGCCAGAGAAAACCAGTGCCGAGCGGTCCTGGCTTCCCGGTCAAGTTGCCGCGCGCGTCTGGCGTACCCGGGAGCGGAAAGCGGTAGCGCGCGCGTCCCCCGGACTCGGCCAGCACCTCGAGCCGCGGCGAGAGCACGGGCGTGGGCTCGAAGAGCTCGGCGGACGAGGCGAGCCCGAGCGCGGAGAGCTCGAGGCCTGACGCGGCCCAGGCCAAGCGCTCGCCAGCGCCGGAAAGGCCGCGAGCTCGATCGATCACGGACGACATCGAGTACATGAGCAAAGGGCGCCGGGCGCGCGGAAGCAAGCACGCTTCGCGCGCTATGCTTCCGCGATGGAGCTACGCATCGCCACTTGCCGCCCGCTGCCCGAGCCCGATCCCGACGAGCAGCCGCTGCTCGCCGCCCTGGCGGCCCGCGGCGTACGCGCGCGCATGGCGGCCTGGAGCGACATCGCCGAGGACTGGGCTGCGCCCGTGCCCACGGTCGTGCGCTCGACCTGGGACTACCTGCACCGGCTGGAGGAGTTCATGGCGTGGATCGAGCGTGCCTCGAGCGCGGCGCCGCTCTGGAACCCGCCCGCGGTCCTGTGCTGGAACGCGCACAAGTTCTACCTGCGCGAGCTCGCCGCGCGCGGCTTCTCGATCGTGCCGACGGCCTTCCTGGAGCGCGGCGCACGCGTCACCTTGGCCGACGTATTGGCGCAGCACGGCTGGGACGAAGTGGTCGTCAAGCCGGCCGTCTCGGCCGCTTCCTTCGGCACCCTGCGCGTGCGCGCCCGGGCGCCGGCCGAGCTCGCGCGCGGCGAAGCGCACCTCGGTCAGTGGCTGGCCGAACGGGACATGCTGGTGCAGCGCTATGCGCCGGCGGTCGCGACCAGCGGCGAGCGCGCACTCGTGTGGATCGACGGCGAGCTGACCCACGCCGTGCGCAAGAGTCCGCGCTTCTCGGGCGAGGAAGAGAGCGTGTCGGCCGTGCCCGTGGCCGACGACGAGCGCGCCCTGGCGCTGGCGCTGCTCGAGCCCTTCCGGCGCGAGCTGCTCTACGCCCGCGTCGACCTCGTGCGCGACGAGCACGGCGCGCCGCAGCTCATGGAGCTCGAGCTACTCGAGCCCTCGCTCTTCCTCGTGCTGCACCCGCCGGCGCTCGCACGCCTGGCCGACGCGCTCGCGCGCCGACTGGCCTAGTTCACCCTGGGAGCGCCGGGCTCCAGCCCGGCTCTGCCTCTTCTCTTCTTCCGTTCTCCGCGGGGAAGGAAAGAAGAAGACAAGAAGAAGAAGAGATCCATTAATATGGGGCGCCGGCCATGATGCCGCGGCGGCACATAAAAAGACTCTGCTCTGTGGAGTGGAGTAGCGATTTTGTGGAGTTCGTAGAGTTTCGAAGTAGCCCGGTCTTAGACTACTGTTTAACCAGCAGAATTAGAGATGGTCAATTGAG
>JANOGB010000415.1:0-1661 GCA_031413955.1 Planctomycetota bacterium
ACGAAGGTGGATAGAGCAGTGCCGGCTGGAATCCCGCAAGAAAAGGCACCCCGGAGTACACGTGGGGGTTCCAGAGCGGGAGATGGCCCTGCCGCATCTCCGTGAACGTGAAGTCCTGCCAGTAGAGGAAGATCTGCGCGAGATCGTCGCCGTCATGCGAGTCGATAGGAAACTCTAACTGGGTATTCGCTTGGGCGGGGCAACATAGTCGCCAAAGTCGGACATTGGCCTGTAAGCCCAAAGTGCAAATGTCCGGTTTCTCCAAAGTAGAGATGTCCGGTTTTCCGGCACGGTGCCGGGATGCCTGGACCTCTCACCTTGAGCATGAAGGAACTGGATCGCCTGCAGCTGATGACACGGATCGCCGAGCGTCGCCTGACGCGTCGGCGGGCCGCGAATCTCTTAGGCCTGAGCGAGCGTCAGGTGCAGCGGCTCTATCGGGCGTTCGTCCGGGACGGCGCCGCGGGGCTCGCCTCGCGCCGGCGTGGACCTCCGAGCCCGCGGCGGCTCCCGGCGGCCACGCAGGACCGCGCCGTCGCGCTCGTCCGTGAGCGCTACGCCGACTTCGGGCCGACGTTCGCGCACCAGAAGCTGACCGAGGAGCATGCGCTCACGCTGTCCGTCGAGACGCTGCGCGCGTGGATGATTGCGGCGGACCTCTGGGTCCCACGCGTGCACCGGGCCCGCCGGAGCTACCAGCCGCGCGAGCGCCGTGCCTGTCGTGGCGAGCTCATCCAGATCGACGGGAGCGATCACGCGTGGTTCGAGGACCGCGGCCCGCGCGGCACGCTGCTGGTCTACATCGACGATGCCACGAGCGACCTCATGGAACTCTGCTTCGCCGACGTCGAGTCCACGTTCGACTATTTCCACGCCACCCGGCGCTACCTCGAGCGCCACGGGAAGCCGATGGCGTTCTACAGCGATCGGCACAGTATCTTTCACGTGCAGGCCCGCGACCGCGCCCAGGGCGGCGCCGGGCTCTCGCAATTCGGCCGCGCGCTGCGGGACCTCAACATCGACAGTATCTGCGCCAACAGCCCCCAGGCGAAGGGCCGCGTCGAGCGGGCCAACGGCACGCTGCAAGATCGGCTCGTCAAAGAGCTCCGCCTCCGCGGGATCTCGAGCCCGGCCGAGGCCGACCCGTTCCTCCCGGCCTTCATGGCCGACCACAATCGCCGCTTCGCCGTTCCGCCGCGCGTGGCGCACGACGCGCATCGCGCCTTGCTCCCGGACGAGGACCTCACCCAGATCTTCACCCTCCAGGAGTCCCGCCTCATCACGGCCAAGCTCACCGTGAACTACAAGCGGGGCCTCTACCTCCTCGAGGACACCGTCGAGAACCGCCGCCTCCGCCGGACGTCCGCCCTCGTGAGCGAAGCCGTCGACGGCGCCGTCACGATTCGGGGCAACGGTCGCGTGCTCCCCTATCGGCGGCAACTACGGGACCAGGCCGTGCTCGTGCCCGGCGTCGTCGTCGCGCACGAGCATCTTGATGGCGCCTTCGCCTGGATCGCCGCGCAGCAGCGCGAGCGTGATGCCGCGCGCCTCGCCAACCCCAAGATCACGCTGCGGACGAAGCAGCGGATTCGTACGGCTGGGGCGCCCTTGTGATCCGATCTCTCCCAGGTTCCAGACCGGCAAACCTGACATCTCTACTT
>JANOGB010000416.1:0-5461 GCA_031413955.1 Planctomycetota bacterium
GACAGTCCGGGTCACCCGTGCAGTCGAGCTCGAAAGGCGCCACGCGGTCCGGCGCAGCCAGGCGCGCGCAAGCGCGCCGCGGACCGCGCGGCGTCTTGCGAGCTCGACTCCACGGGCGCCACGGGCCGGCCACCTCGCTCCCGCGCGAAGGCGGGGCCCCGACGAGCGAGCGACACACGCACACATCCACCATGCTCCCCCTCCACTCCAGGAACCTACGCCCACACGATTTCCTGAAGCCCCAAAAAACGTCTCGGCGCAGTCGCGTCCTCCGCGACCAGGCGTTGCGCCTGGTGCGCTACGCGCGCCCGTGCGCTGGTAGCACGATCCGGAAACGCGCTCCGCCCAGGGGCGAGTCCCCCACCTCGATGCTGCCGCCGTGCGCGCGCACGGCGCTGTGCGTGAGCGCGAGCCCCAGGCCGAAGCCCACGCGCCGACCCTGGGCCGCGGGCCCGCGATAGAAGGGGCGAAAGATGCGCCCGCGCTCGGCCGGCGGCACGCCCGGCCCGGCGTCGTCCACCACGATCTCGAGCCCCTCTGCGCACGTGTTCATGCGCACCTCCACGGTCTTGCCCGCCGGGGACCAGCCGATGGCATTGGTGACCACGTTACGCAGCGCGAGCAGCAGCGACTCGCGGTCGCCCTCGACGGGCAGCGGCCCCTGCGCCACGAGCTCCAGCTCGACCCCCCGGCGCTGGGCCAGCTTCTGCTCGCGCTCCAGACGCAGGCGCGCTTCCTCGCCCAGGTCGAAGTGCTCGACCGTGCGCCGGCGGCGCGCCTCTTCCAGCGAAGACAGCGTCACCAGGTTGTCGACCACGCGCGAGAGCTGGCCCAGGTCCTCGAGCTGGCTCTCGAGCACGCGCCGGTATTCGCCGGGCTCGCGCTCGCGCAAGAGCGCCACCTGCGTCTCACCCATCAGGTTCTGGAGCGGCGAGCGCAATTCGTGCGCCAGCCCGGAGACCAGCAAGTGCGCGCCCTCGCTCTCCTCGCGGATGCGCCGCAGCGTGTCTTGCAGGGCACGCACCACGGCCTGGATCTCCTCGGGCGCCGTGACGGTCGAGGGCCACCGATCCACCACGTCCTCGGTGCGCGCGCATTCGGCCACGCCGGCGAGCAGGTCCGAAACGCGCCGCGCGAGCATGTGCCCAGCCAGGGTGGCAGCGCCCGTCACCAGCAGCACGAAAACGAGCGCAGCCCAGACGACGCGCACGAAACGATCGCTCTGGGCCGTCGCGTCGAGCGCGACCGCGGCGGTCAGACCTCCGTCGAGCGCTCCGGCCGTCAGGCGCAAGGCGTAGTCCGGCGCGCGGACGCCGGGCACGGTGGGCCGGGCGCGCGGCAGGAGTGCGAGCAGCTCCGGCGAGCCGAATTCGCCCCATACCTCGCCGCTGGCATCGCTCCAGATGCGCCAGGCCAGCGGATTCTCGGCGTGGTCCGCGCACATCTCGCGCGCGACGTCCCGGAACTCCTCCACGTTCGGCAGGCGATCGACGAAGTAGGCCTTGGTCTCCTCCAGCTCCTCGCGCGCCAGCGCGTCGATCTCCTCCTCGATGGTGGCGTGGACGATCCAGCCGAAGGCCAGCGACAGGACCAGCGCGACCAGGAAGGTCGTCAGTCCGAAGGCCAGCGTGATCCTCCTGTGCAGGAACCAGGGTCGCGTCACGGAGCGTCTCCGGGACCGCCCCCTGCCGTGCCCCGGCCGGCATCGCCGCGGTCGAGCACGTACCCCTCGCCCACCACAGTGCGGATCAGGCTCGGCTCCCAGGGCTCGAGGCGGCGGCGCAGGCGCGCGATGAGCACGTTGACCACGTTGGTGCCTGGATCGAAGTGCATGCCCCACACCTTGTCGAGCAGCGCCTCGCGCGAGAGCACCTGGCCCTCGGCGCGCGCCAGGATGAGCAAGAGCTCGAACTCGCGCGGGCTCATCTCGATGCGCACCTCGCCGCAGTCGACCGCGCGGTGCTCGAGGTCCAGGCGCAGCTTGCCCACGTTCAGCGTGGGCGACGTGGCGTGCCGCCGGCGCACGGCCTCGATGCGCGCCAGGAGCTCGGAGAACTCGAAGGGCTTGATGACGTAGTCGTCCGCGCCGAGGCGCAAGCCCTTGACGCGCTCCTCGACCGCGCTGCGCGCGGTCAGGAAGATCACCGGGGTGGGATCGCCGCGCTGGCGCAGGCGCTCGAGCACGTCCCAGCCCGAGCTTTGCGGCAGCATCACGTCGAGCAGCAGGAGGTCGAAGGCGCCCGGACCACGCTCCTCGAGCAACTGGGTCGCCTGCTCGCCGCTCTCGGCGGTCTCGATTTGCATGCCGCTCTCCTGCAGCCCCTTCTGCATGAAGCCGCGGAACTTCGGGTCGTCGTCGACGAGCAGCAGGTTCACGATCGGGAGAGATTACAGGATCGAGAGAGCTCGCACCCCGTGGAGCTCGATGACAGCCTCGTAACCGGCACCATCGCAGTCGCGCTCCTGCTGGCCGTGCTGTCCGGGACGCGCTGGTCCTTGGTGCTGTTCCCTCGTCTACGTCGACACGCGCATCTGGGCGATCTTCCGCTACCACTTCAACGGCTTGGTGTGGAACGTGCTCACGACCCCCGGCGCCGACAGGCCCTGCACATCTCGACGCTCGCCTGCCCTTCGCGTGCCCGCGCGGCCGCGACGACGGCGTCGTGCGCCGCTTCGAGCAATGGCTGGACGAGCGCGAGTCCGCGGCACCCTTCTTCGCCTTCCTGCTGCTCGATGCACCGCACCAGAGCTACTGGTTCCCTGAGGATTGCACGCCGTTCCAGCCCTTCGCCGACGAGGTCGCCTACACCTCGATCGACGAGAGCGCGCCCGAGGAGATGCGCACACTGCTCTTCAACCGCTGCCGGAACGCCGTGCACTACGCCGACCGCTCGACGGGCCTCGTCCTGGGTGCCCTCGCGGCGCGCGGGCTCGGGGCCGACACCTTGGTCGTGGTGACCGGAGACCACGGCGAGGCCTTCTGCGAGAGCGACGTCTGGGGTCACACCAGCGACGGCGCTTCCTCAGGTGAACCTGGCTCGTCTCAGGGCATGCTCGGCCCGTCTCCGCCGCTGCGGAAGCGCCCGAGCTCGGCCATGAGCTCGAAGAGCTCGGCGCTCTTGGTGGCCAGCAGCGCCGACTCGTCCTGCGGGACGTCCTCGAGAGTGGTCGCGCGCTGGCGGAAGAGACCGGCGCTCTTCAGGCCGAAGCTGAGCTTCGCATCCGCGTCGAGAAAGCAGATGCGCGACCCGGATGCTGCTCTCGATCCTCGTGCTGTTCACCCTGATCCCCGACAAGCAGGCCCACTACCTCGAACCGGCCGTGCCCGGACTGGTGCTCTGGCTCGCCTGGCGGATCGCATCTCGACCCCACGAGCTCGCCTGGCTGCGCCGCGGAATCCACGCGCAGTTCGGGCTGTTGCTCGCTCTCGTGGGGGCCGTGTTCGTGCCGCGTGCGTGGAGGTCTGCCGTCGGGGCTGACCGTCGTTGCCCGCGATGTCGTGCACCGCACTCCCGTGGTGGTGCTACGGCGTGGGAGTGACCCCTGAGGCCTGCTCGCTCGCGACGCAGTGCTCGATGCCGTGGCGATACGGATTGCGATGACCCGGCGGCCGGTGCCGGAAGCGCCGGTAGCTCCACAGGTACTGACGCGGGAACTGCCGGATCAGGCGCTCCAGCTCGAGGTTGAGCGCGCTCGTCGCGCGTTCGATGTCTCCGCAGCGCAGCAGCCCCGGATCCAGCTCGATGAAGTGCATGCGATACCCGCGTCCGTCCGACAGCCGCTCGGCCCAGCTCAGGATCGCGGCTGCATCGGTGCTGGCGAGCAGCCTGGCCGTGAGCGTGCTCGTCTTGGCCGGGACGCCGAAGAACGGCGCGAAGATCCCCCCATCCTGTCCAGGATCCTGGTCGGGCAGCACGCCGACGGCCTCGCCCCGCTGCAGGGCCCGGAAGAGGTTGCGCACCCCGCCCGCATCGGCCGGAACGAGGCGCGCGCCGAAGCGCTCGCGCGCACGGCGCAAACGCAGCTCCAGTCCACGCACCCTGGGCGGACGGTAGAGGCTCGTCATCGGCACCTGCGCGCTCGCGAACAATCCCGCCATCTCCCAGGCTCCGAGGTGCGGGCCGATCAGCACGACCCCGCGCCCGCAAGAGATCGCCGCCTGGACTCTCTCGAGACCCGCCACCTCGCGCACGAGCGCGAGCACGCGTTCACGTCTCCAGGTCCACAGGGGACCGAGCTCGAACATGGCAGCCACGGCCTCCGCCAGACACTCCTCGGCCAGCCGCCGCCGTTCGGCATCTCCGAGATTCGGGAAGCACAAGGCCAGGTTGGTCAGGACAGAATCGCGCGCGCGTCCGGGGATGCGGGACAAGAAGGGCGCGAGCCAGCCACCCATGCGTTGCCCCGACGAGAGCGGCAACCAGCTCGAGAGCCGAAGGCTCGTGCGCGCGAGCGCTCCGCGCACGGCGTGCCTGCACGCACGCTGCACCCCGGTGAGGGCCGCGACGCGGCGGCCGGACGCCTGGCCCTGGGCGGACCGTTCGAGAGATTCAGTCACTGCTAGGCAAGAGTAGACAAGAGCCAGGCCTCGAGCGAGTGACTCGATCGTCATCGCGACAAACGTCGGCGCCGGCTTCGCAAAGCCCAGGCACAGCCTCGGCTGAGCCTGACCTGGTGCGCACGGCTGCAGAACTGCACCATGGCAGGATCCATGTCGCCAGCTCGGCCCTGGGTGGAGCCTCTTTCAGGCTGGAACTGCCGTGTCCTCCTGCCCATCTCGTAGCCCTGGCTGCGGATGCGCCAGGTGGGATCGAAGACCCGAGCGTTTCGGATGGCCGTCTCGAGTATCGGACTGCTGGGCGCGCCCCTACGAACTCACGCCGCCGACGGGTGCTTGCCCTTCACCAGCGAATCGGCCACGTGCGTCGCGGCCCAGGAGTCGGGCTTGACGCGCACCTGGAAACCGTGGCCGAGCACCATGCCGGCTAGCGAGCGCACGTACTGCGACGACTTGTGGCGCAGGTCCTCGTTGGCGTCGACGTGCACGACGATGTCGTGGGCGAAGAAGCGCGACAGCGCCAGGGCCGCGTCGAGCGAGAGCTCGGCCTCGAGGAACAGCTTGTGGGCCAGGGACTGGGAACGCGGAACCAAGGTGCGCTGGTAGAGCACCCGTCCGCCATGGCCGGGGACGACCACGGCCACCACGGTGACGTAGTGCGTGGCCTTGCCGTAGTGCTGCGAGTCGGAGCCCACATGGATCACCTCCTGATCGCCGCGCAAGAGCTCCTGCACCGCGGCGATCAGGTCTGGTATTGGTCTACCCGAGAGGGATCTCCACATGTGCCGTGCTGTTCCTTCGTCGATCTCTCGACCGGCCTTTAGGGTAAGGATGAACGCGCGAAAAAGGGATCCACCAATGCAGCTTTTTCGGCCTCGGCTCACCTGGGAGCGCCGGGCTCCA
>JANOGB010000417.1:0-37854 GCA_031413955.1 Planctomycetota bacterium
CTCGAGGATGTTGCCGAGGTCGTCGAGCCGATAACGGACGAGCGACCTTTCCTTGGAGCGACTCACGGCCGGGTTGGCGATCTCGCCGAGGATGAACATCTCGTTGTTGGAGTTCATCTTGACCACCGCGAAAGAATCCCAGGTCGACCCTGGGCCGAGGTGCGGTGACACGATCGGAGCGGCCCGCATGGCGACGGGAACCAGGTTCCGGAAGGCTCCGTCCACCGATGCACCCACGCTCGGCTTCGCGCGGAGGATCATCGCCAGGTCGCCACGGTTGGTCAGGTTGATCGAGTTCCATTCGTCCAGAGTGGAACCGACCGGAGCGAAGAGTGGGGTGCCTTCGCGCAGGGAGACGAAGCCGTTGCTCAGGATGCAACCGTCCCGAGTGCTGTCCAAGAAGTCTGTGGCCAACTGGGCCATCCAGGTCTTCGAATCATTGATGCCCAGGTAGCTCATGGCCACCATGGCTCCGACCCCGATGATCGTGTCGCCCTTCTTGACCAGCGTGTCGATGGACTGGCCAAAGACCGCCGAGGGGGCCAGGCCGAGGAGGGCGAGGGCGAGAATCGATTTCGCGTTCCGCATGGGACGCATGGCTCCTGATCCGAGGGAAGGGGACCTGCTCAAGCTACCTTATCGGCCCTGACCCGACCCGGCCACCTGGCCGGTGCTTCGGCGGACGCGATGGGGGGTAAAGTCCCGGAGTACCCTAGTAGCAGGAGGCGGGGGGGGAACAGTCTGCTCGGACAAACTCCCATTCTGGAACCCTACCCGCCCCTGTGGGCTTCCGCCTGCCCGAGCCTGCGTTCCAGCACGAGTTCCCACAGGCCGAGGAGGAGGGCCAGGCCGAGGCCGGCCTTCCAGTCCAGGAAGCGGTTCGCCACGACGGCCAGAAGGGTCAATCCGACGGCCAGGGTCGCCACCAGACCCGCCCAATCGACCTCCGACCGAAGGTCCTCCGGCGCGACCGAGAGGGGCAGATCGCGTACGCAGGCAGGGTACAGGAGGCGCAGAAGGACCAGCCCGAGGAGCACGGCTGGCAGCCACAGCCGCAGGAGCAGCTCCGCCTGCCCCAGGGCCAGGCCCAGACCTAGCAAGCTGCAATACAGGGGCAGCAGGTAGCGCACGAACAAGGCCTTGATCGCGCCCCCGGCCACGGCGTTGCTTGGACTCGGCGCCGTGCGCAGGAGCCAGGCCGCACCCGGCGATTCGGTCAAGGGCACATGGGTGAGCAGCAGGGGCAGGTAGACGCCGGCGGTGAACAGGAGCAGCGCGAGGAGATCGGCGCGCCAGGCCTCGCCCTCGCCGTGCGCGCGACTGGCGCTGATCCACAGGAAGGCCAGCGGGATCCCGAGCATGGGATAGGTGCGCAGGGCAACCTCGCGCTCGCGCGGAAGAGCCAGAGAGACGAGGTCGAAAGAGCCCCGCTCCGCGGGGCGCACCCATACGCGTACGGCGACCCGACGCAGCGGCGCCAGCCAGCGTTCGCTCCGGTTGCGACGGCGAAAGGGCCGTGGCTTCTCCGTGGGAACGACCAGCAGGACACCGAACGAGGCCGCGGTCACGCAGGCCGGGACGCCCCAGGTCCAGCCTCCAACGACGAGGGGGGCCGTGAACCACACGGGTGGGAACCAGCGCAGTCCTGGATGACCAGGCTCGAGCGCGGCGAGCTGGGGCAGGTGACCGAGCAGCTGGACGAGCGTGACGACCACCACGACGACCAGGGCGCTCTCGAACAAGACGAAGGCGCTCTCCAGGCGCGCGAGCAAGGCCTGCTGAGCCGCGATCCACAGCGCGGCGAGGAAGAGCGCCTGCACGAGTGCGAGCGCGGGCAAGGCCAACCTCTCCCTCGTATCCAGGGCGTCGGGCGCGAGGGCCGCCCAGGGCACGGACCAGGCCAAGGCCAGTCCGCAGAGCAGCGCGGAGAGGTGCAAGGCACGCGCGAGCGCGCGCTCCACCGGGAGGGTGGGAAGCGAACCGATCCACTCCCCGCCCTCGTCGTGACGCAGGATTGCTCCGAGATCGGAGAGCAACGGAAAGACGAGCAGCAACCCGCCGACGGAATGCGCGAGGAGCACGTAGGGAAAGGGGGGCAGGACATCCCGGACGAGCAGAGCCAGGACCGCCCCCAGGGTCGCCAGGAAGACGAGGGTCGGGACGGGCCACCCGCTGCGGCGCGCCATGGCGAGCCGCGCACGAGTCAGGTGCCAGACGCGTCCCAGCATGGATCAGTTCGCGGTTGTGGCCGAAGGGTGGCCAAGACTGCCTATCCGCGGCCGGTACTCGAGAGTCGCCGAGATGTCTGTGGCCAAGGTCGTGCGCGCCGTCGGCGCGCCGCTCAAGAGAAAAGCTCGAGGGACAGCTTGAAGCGGTAGTCGTTCGCCACCTTGTCCTCGAGGCCAAGGATGCCGAAGACTTCGAGCATCGTCTTCTTTGCTTCGGCTCGCAGAGCCCCCTGGTCGAGACGCACGACTTCCAGCAGGTGCTCGAGCCCTCCTGCGTGGTCGCCGGCCGCCACGCAAGCCTTGCCCAGCTCGATGCGCGCGACCGAGTCCCCGGGCGCAACGCGCACCTTCTCCTCGAGCTCGGCCCGATCGCCAGCCGCCTCGGTGAAGGCAAGCTTGGCTTGCAGGGTTTTCACGCGCTCCGCGCTGGCCTCGTCGCCCGTGAGCTTCTCGAGCACCAGCCGCGCTTCGCGAGTCTTCTTGGTCTCGATCAGGAGCTCGGCCAAGGTGAGGCGCGCCGCGCGATGCTCGGGCGTGTCGCGCAAGATCTCGCGCAGGTGACCGATCGCGGCTTCGGGCTCTCCTCCGTCCGCCAGGGCTCGCGCACGCTCGATGCGCGCATCGACTTGCGTGGGTGCCGATCCACCTGGTGCGACCCGGGCAAGGAATCCGTCCAGCTCGCCTGACGCCAGAGCACCCTGGAACCCGTCCACCAGGCGGCCTTGAACGATGGCCAGGACCGTCGGCACGGCCTGGACCCGGAAGGCCTGGGCGAGCTCGGGATTGCGATCGATGTCGATCTTCGCCAGCAGGAAGCGCCCTTGGCCCTCGCGTGCGCGCTTCTCCAGCTCGGGACCGAGCGTCTTGCAGGGGCCGCACCATGTCGCCCAGAAGTCGAGCAACACGGGCAGCTCCTGCGATCGACCGATGACCTCGCGTTCGAAGTTGCGGGCATCGGCCTCGACGATCCATTCTGACCCGCTGGTGCCGGTGGGTTGGGGCGTGGGTTTCATGCGAATTCCAGGCGGTTCGTCGGGTGGTGAAGCATAGGTGCCCAGGGGCGCGAGAGCATCGCCCAGGGGGGGGAACCGGGTGATACTCTGGCGCGCTTCTTTCTCCTCACCCCATCTCTCACCCTGCGTAGACGCGACCCATGATGTTGCCCAAGCTCGCTGCCTGTCTCCTCTTGGGGCTCGTCGGCGCGGGCTTCTCCCAGGAGCAGGATGAAAAGAAATCCAGGCGGCCGGTGCGGCCGGATCCCTTCACCAAGAACGAGCCACCCGAGTCGCTGATCAAGCTGCCCGAGGGTTTCGTGCAGTACGCGCGCCTGCCGGAGGGCGGCCTTCGCCCGCGACTCGCGCTCGGGAAGAAGGGTTTGGGGCTGATCTACTCCAAGGGGGACGGGTTACTCGGAGACCTCTACCTGGCGTACTCGCACGACGAGGCCCTGACCTTCTCGGCCGGCGTTCGTGTGAACCCGACGCCAGGCACGGTGCTCTCCTGGAACCGGACCCAATCTGGTTCGATCGACGTCGACGCCGATGACCGATTCCACGTCGCCTGGGTCTCCGGTGGGGAACAGCCCTCGTTGCAGTACGCCCGTACCACGCCGGATGGGGAGCTGGAGGCGGTTCGAGACCTGGGTTCGCCTGCTGGCCTGGGGACCACGACCGCCGTGACGGTCGACGCTCGTGGCCAGGTCTACCTGGTGTACTCGGCGGACGGGCCGACTCCCGACGTCAGCGGCAACCCGGGGGCACGCATCTGGCTGAGGCGCAGCTCCGACGGGGTGAACTTCACCGAGCCCGTGACGATCGACCCGAACTTGAACGTCTCCACCCACAGCGACATCGCCGCCCACGTGGACGAGGTCATGGGCACGGTGTTCGTCCTCTACCGGACGGCCTATCTCGTCAAGGCGGACAGCCCGATCGTGGCGCGCAGCATGCGCCTGCTCCACTCGGAGGACGAGGGTCTGACCTTCAAGCCGAACATCGTGGACAGCTGGAAGCACCAGCGTGATCCCCATTCGAGTGGCAGCCTGTCGCAGGAGAAGAACTCGACGCTCGCCACCTGGGAAGCGGATGGGATTGCTTGCTGGTCCATCATCCGCCGCCAGCTGAAGCAGGCCAATCTGCCCGTCGCCGCCAGGAGCGCGACGCGCGACATCTCACAGACTCACGCGGTCGGCGCGGCCGGAGGGAACGAGGTCATCCTGACCTGGCTCGAGCGACCCGAGAAGGACCCCAAGGCGTCGGCCCGGCTCGGCTGGCAGGTGTGGCTACGCGAGGGTCGCATGGGGCTCGGTGATGGCCATGCCCCGGAGCTGGCCATCGCAGACGGGCAGGTGGTTTTCCCGCGCCGAGCGGGCGGCTTCACCATCGTCTATTGACCTGCTTCCCGAGTTCGAGCTCTCCGTTGGCCTGTAAGTCGGATTCGTAGGCCGGAACGATGCGGGTCGAGATCCCTGGGCCGATCGGGAAGCTGATGGGCGAGCTGGAGGAGCCCGGCGAATTGCCGCGCGGGCTCGCCCTCGTCTGCCATCCGCATCCCGTGCACGGCGGCTCGCTGCGCAACACCATCGTGGTGCGCGCGGCGCGCGGGCTGCGCGCGGCTGGCCTGATCACCTTGCGCTTCAACTTCCGCGGCGTCGAAGGCTCGGAAGGCCACCACGACGGCAACCAGGAGAGCGAGGATGCGGCGGCCGCGGCCGCTTTGCTCACGGAACGACATCCCGACTTGCCCCTGTGGGTGGCGGGCTATTCGTTCGGAGCGCGCATCGCCGCCGAACTGGCCGTCCGGGACGCCGGCGTGGAACGCCTGCTCCTGATCGCCTTCCCCTGCGCCCTGTACGATCCGGGCTTCCTTGCGCGCGTGCGCCAGCCGGGCCTGATCCTCCTGGGCGCAGCCGATGGCTTCGGGAATGCCTCCCATCTGAGACGCGCGCTCCCGGAGCTCCCTCCGCACCTGACGCTGGTCGAGGTGCCAGGCGCGGACCACTTCTTCCGCGGCCGCACGCCCCTCGTGGAGGAGGCCGTGGTCCGCTACGCTCGCGCTGCCCTCGAGCGATGAAGAAGCCGCCCCTGTCCAGGCCCGAGACCTCGCCTCCGGCAGCCCGTTACCCCCGCGACCAGATTCCTTCGATCCGCCGGGTGATGATGCCGCGCGACACCAATGCCTTCGGCACGATCTTCGGCGGCGTGATCCTCGCGGAGATCGACCTCGCGGCTGCGGTCGAGGCCAACAAGCACCATTCCGGTAGGCTGGTCACGGTGGCCCTGGATGGGGTGGTCTTCCGGGCCCCGGTCCATGTCGGCGATTGCGTTTCCTTCTTCACGGAGACCCTGCGGATCGGACGGACCTCGATCCGCGTCAAGATCCGGGTGTGGGCCGAGGGGCGCTTCTCGAGCGCCTCTCCGGTCTTCGTGACCGAGGCGGAGGCCACCATGGTCGCGGTGGACGAGCGGGGCGCGAAAGTCCCCCTCGGGCCGAAGAAGTAGTCCGGCAGGGAATCTCCGCGATCGGGCTATCATCAGCCCAGTATCCGACCCGCAACAGCAGCTGGATCCTCGGAACGAGTCAGACTCCGGAAGACCTCCTCCAGGGTCGTCCCGCCGCCCGCCTGATTACGCAGCTCGGCGAGACTTCCCACGGCGAGGCGCCGTCCGTCGGCCAGGATGCCGATCCGATCGCAGACCCGCTCGACGATCTCGAGCAGGTGCGAGGTGACCAGCACGGCTCCGCCGCGGTCGGCCCAACCCCGCATCAGGGCCTTGATGACCATGGTCGAGGACACGTCCAGGCCGGTCAGCGGCTCGTCCAGAACTAGCAGTTTCGGCCGTGGGAGGATCGCGCAAGCGATCGCCACCTTCTGGCGCATGCCGCGCGAGAAGCTGCCGATCGGGTCGTCGCTGCGCTCCGAAAGCTCCAGGGCATCGAGCAGACGACGCGCCTCCCCAGTCAGATGGGATTCCTCCAGACCGTGCAGGCGTCCCACCAGGCAAAGGTGCTCGAATGGGGTCAGATTGGAGTACAAGGGGGCTCCATCTGGCACATAACCGAGCTGGCGTCGAGCGAGCAAGGGCTGGAGCGCCAAGTCGTGTCCGGCGATCTCCACCCGCCCCGCGTCCGGAGCCAGGAGCCCGCAGAGCAGTCGCAGCGCCGTGGTCTTGCCGGCTCCGTTCGGACCCAGAAGACCGAAGAGCTCGCCCGAGCGGATCTCCAGCGACAGATCCACCAGGGCCTGCCGCTCCCCGAAGCGCTTGGAGACGCCCGAGTATGCGGCAAGGACGGGCGCCGTCACCGTGTTCGCTTACCAGTCCGGGTTTCGCTAGCCGGTCATGACCTCGACGGGGATGCCCGTCTTGGTCGTCACGAGCTCCGCGATCTGGGTCATCCGGCTCTTCGTGATCGGGATCTCCTTCTTGCCCTTGGCTTTGGCAGGAGTGGAGATGTGCACGCCGGCCGGCCGGATCTCCGTCAGCTGACGAATCCAGGCCTTGACCTCGGTCTCGTTGCTGTTGTCGACCTCACCGCGCACGAAACGGGTCTGGACGATGATCCTGTCGGCTCCCAGGCGTCCCAGGCTCTCCACGACGCCCTTGAACTGCTTGGGATTCGCCCCGGTCAGCGCTGCCCAGGTCTTCTGGGTCCCGGCGTCCAGACGAAGGATGGTCTGGTCGAAGAAAGTCAGGGCGTGGCGCAGGTTGGGCGAATCGAGTGGCGTGGCATCCGTGACCAGACAGAGCAGGGCCTTGGAAAAGTGCTTGTTCAGGAGCTGGCGCAGGTTCTCGCAGATCTGGTGAAACTCGGGGTGTTTGGTCGGGTTCTCGTTCCCGCCTTCCACGACCAAGGCCTGGATCTTGTCGCTGGCCCGGACGAGCTCGATGAGCTTGCGCGCCGCCGCCGTCACCACGATGGCCTGGGTAGGGAAGCGATGGACACGTAGCGTCTCGACCGTCGGCCTCACGACCACCGTGCGCCCGAGGCGCGGATAGTCGATGGGGCCCAGGACGATCTCCTCTTGGAGTCGAGCGATCATTGGCTAGCGATGGGCGGAAGGAGCGGAGGGAGGAAGGGCGGACCGAACGATCCCGGAGAATAGAGCAGCAAGGGATAGCGAACCGCAGAACGATATTGAAGCCTCCCATTCTAGCTCGAATCCCCCGTTGTCACGAGCTCCCTTGTCCCTGTTTGGCAGATCCTGAGCCGATCTTGGTCGGTTGACGCCAGCGGAGTGAGCCCCAGATGAGGGCCAGGGCCAGGCCGGTACGCAGTGGGTGGCTGGCTGCGGTCCGCGCCCAGCGCAGTGGCCAGGGCTCCCCCGCTCGGGGTGGCTGGATCCCCACCCAATAGCAGAGTGCGCCTGTCGCCAGGAATGCCGGTACGAAAAGCCACAGGAGTCCGTGCTTCTTCATCGCCAAGCAGACCCGCCTGACTCCCTCTCGGTCTCATGTGACGTACGGATGAGAATCGTTCGTCGCGCCGCTATCCTGTCGGCCCAGAACGCCCTGACCGCCCACCGGGGGCGGAGCTACGACCCGCCACCCCTGCCGAACCCTCGCCCCTTTCTCGCGCCTTCGGCAATCCAATCCTGGATTCCACCCCTGCGGACCGGATGTACTTCGACTACCTGAACGCCCTCGTCTTCGCCGCGGTGGGCTTCGTGTTCGTCTTCGCCAACCTGGTCTTGGCTTCGGTCCTGCGACCCCGGCGCAAGACCAACGTCGGCCTCGAGACCTACGAATGCGGCGAGGAGACCATCGGGGACGCCTGGATCCAGTTCGACATCCGCTACTACACGGTCGCGCTGGTCTACGTGATCTTTGCCGTCGAGATCGCTTTTCTCTTCCCCTGGGCCCTGGTCCTCGGGGACGCCGTGGCCGGGCGGGGCGCAGCCGAAGGCGCGGGCATCGGGGCTTTCGTGCTGGTCGAAGGGTTTCTGTTCATCGTGATCCTGTTCCTCGGACTCGCCTACGTGTGGGCCAAGGGTGACCTGGATTGGGTGCTCTCTTACCGAGCCTCGAGCTACCAGCCGCCGGACAAGCGCGCGCGCATCAACCTCCCCTTCGTCAAGGAGATGGAAGCCGCCCAGGAAGCCCAGAAGGCTGCCGCCCCCAAGCCGGAGCCCGACACCGAGGAGGCCGCGTAATGGGACTGCTCGAGCGACAGTTCGAAGAGAACGTGCTGACCACCAAGGTGGACTGGCTCCTGAACTGGTGCCGGCTCTCGAGCATCTGGCCGATGACCTTCGGGCTGGCGTGCTGCGCGATCGAGATGATGGCCGTGGGCTGCGCGCACCACGACATCGACCGCTTCGGCGCCGGCGCCTTCCGCGCCTCGCCGCGTCAGGCGGATCTGATGATCGTGGCCGGCACGGTCAACTTCAAGATGGCCGAGCGCATCAAGCGCCTCTACGACCAGATGCCCGCGCCCAAGTACGTCATCGCGATGGGCGCCTGTGCGACCGGCGGTGGGCCTTACTTCAAGTATGGCTACACGGTCGTGAAGGGCGTCGATCGAGTCGTACCCGTCGACGTGTACGTTGCCGGCTGTCCGCCGCGCCCCGAAGCGCTGCTGGAGGGTCTGATGAAGCTCCAGGAGAAGATCCAGCAGTCCTCCATCGTCCGCCGCCCGGCGCGAACCGCCTGAGCTTCTCATGAACAGGGCGAGCTGATGGACTTCCGCGGGATCCTCGACCGGCTGCAGGTCGTCGGAGCGCCGGGCATGCTCGGCCACGATCTGCCGCGCGTTCCCGACCCCAAGGACAAGAAGGACAAGGGGCGCGCCGGCGATCCGTTCGTGTGGGTCGATCCGGAGAAGCTGCCGGCGTTCCTGGAGTGTTGCCGCGACGACCAGCGCCTCGCCTTCGAGCTCCTCGTCGACCTCAGCGCCGTCGACCCGTCGAAGGACGACCCCAACCTGTGGGTCGTGGTCAATCTGCTGTCGCTCTCCTTCCGCCACCGGCTGACGGTGAAGTGCACCTTGCCCAAGGCCGCGGCCCGCCTGCCATCCAGCGCCGCGGTCCACCGCGGAGCACAATGGCACGAACGCGAGTGCGCTGAGATGTTCGGGATCGAGTTCCGCGGCCATCCGGACCCGCGCCACATCCTCTTGCCCGAGGACTGGCTCGGCTTCCCGCTGCGCAAGGACTACGTCTTCCCCGACGAGTACCACGGGATCTCCTGCAAGTAGCCATGGTCGACACGAGCCAAGCGCAGCGGACCTCCGCGGAATGGGAGCGACGCGAGTTCATGCTCGACGTGCGCACCCAGGACATGGAGGTCAACATGGGTCCGCAGCACCCCGCCACGCACGGGGTGATGCGCATCCTGGTGCGCGCCGACGGCGAGGTGTGCACGGGCGCCCAGCCGCACCTCGGCTACCTGCACCGCTGCGCCGAGAAGATCGGCGAGAACGTCGAGTGGCTGCAGTACCTGCCCTACACCGACCGCTACGACTACCTGGCGGCGATGAACAACAACCTGGGCTACTCGATGGCGGTCGAGAAGCTCATGGGCATCGAGATCCCGCGCCGCGCGCTGATGATCCGCACGATCTGCGCGGAGCTGAATCGCGTCGGTTCGCACCTGATCGCCTTCGGCACCTACGGGCTCGACATCGGCGCCTTCACCCCGTTCCTGTACATGTTCCGGGAGCGCGAGTGGATGATGGCGCTGTTCGAGAAGATCTGCGGCGCGCGCCTGACGTACAGCTACATCCGCATCGGCGGCGTGTTCAACGACGCGCCTCCGGGCTGGCTCTCCGAGGTCGAACGCTTTTGCGACGTGTTCGAGGAGAAGTGGCAGGAGTACGTCGACCTCCTGATGGTCAACCACATCTTCGTGCAGCGTACGGCCAACATTGGCGTGATCTCGAAGGCCATGGCCCTCGATTTCGGGCTGACCGGGCCGATGCTGCGCGCGAGCGGCGTCGACTGGGACCTGCGCCGTGACATGCCCTACGAGCTGTATCCCGAGATCTGGAAGTCGGGCTGTTTCCAGATCCCGCTGGGCAAGGGCGAACGCGGGCAGCTGGGCGACTGCTGGGATCGCACCTACGTGCGCGTGATGGAGATGGTCGAGTCGATCAAGATCGTGCGCTGGTGCCTGGCAGCGATCGAGCCGGGTCCCGTCATCGCCGACATCCCCAAGACGCTGCGCGTCCCGAACGGCGAGGCCTACGTCGGCATCGAGAATCCGCGCGGCGAGCTCGGACACTACCTCGTTTCCGATGGCGGGAAGATCGCCATCCGCTGTCGCGTGCGCGGGCCCTCGTTCACGAACCTGGCCGTGCTCGAGGAGCTGATGCCGGGCGCGCTCCTAGCCGACACCATCGCCATCATCGGCTCGACCGACATCGTGGTGGGGGAGACGGACCGCTGATGCTCGCCGCCGTGGTGTCCGCGGGCGCGCTCCAGGCGGGCGTGAGCCCGATCCAGGAGCTCCTGGAAAAGGTCAAGCCCGAGGCCATGCCCGGCTGGGCCGTGCCCCTGATTGCGGTCGGCATCGGCGTCGGCATCACCGTCGCGTTCGTCTCGGTCCTCGCGATGTTCGGCACCTGGCTCGAGCGCAAGGTCTCGGGCCACATCCAGTGCCGCTACGGCCCGATGCGCGCCGGCTGGCATGGCTGGCTCCAGCCCCTGGCGGACGGCGTGAAGTTGCTCTTGAAGGAGGACCTCGTGCCGCTCGGCGCCGACCGCGTGCTGTACATGCTCGCCCCGGCGCTGGTGCTGGCGAGCATCCTGGCCGCGATGGCCGTCTATCCGCTCGCGCCGGGCTTCTTCTTCGCCGACATCGACCTCGGGGTCTTCTTCATCCTGGCCATGACCTCGACCACCACCATCGGGGTGGTCATGGCGGGCTGGTCCTCGAACTCGAAGTGGTCGCTGTACGGCGCGATGCGCGAGGCCGCGCAGGTGGTCGCCTACGAGATCCCGCTCGGCATCTCGCTGCTCGTCCCGATCATGGTCGCGGGCAGCTTCAATCTGCTCGAGGTCAGCCGCGGCCAGACCGGGCTCTGCGGGCTGAACTGGTACATCTGGCCCTGGGTCAACCCGTTCATGCTGCCGGCCTTCGTGCTGTTCTTCATCGCCATCCTGGCCGAGACCAAGCGCGCGCCCTTCGATCTGCCCGAGGCCGAGTCCGAGCTCGTGGCCGGCTTCATGACCGAGTACTCCGGCATCCGCTGGAGCTTCTTCTTCATGGAGGAGTACGCGGCCATGTTCCTGTACTCGGTGGTCGGCGCGTTCTTCTTCTTCGGCGGCTTCGAGAGCCCCGTCACCTGGGGCGCCGCGAAACTCGCGGGCGAAGGCAGTCTCCTCTACCAGGTCGCCGCCGGCACCACGCTGATCGTCAAGGGCTTCGCCGGCGTGTTCCTGATGATGTGGCTGCGCTGGACGCTGCCGCGCGTGCGCATCGACCAGGTCATGACACTCGGCTACAAGTACCTGACGCCGCTCGCGCTCGTGTGTGTCCTGGGCGCGGGCCTGTGGGAGGTCTTTCTCACGCCGATTCTTCCGTGGAGGCACGGCTAGGAAACACCGATGAACGCCGCCGCAAAGTACGTCAAGAACTGCGTCGACACGCTCAAGACGACGCTGGTGGGCATGCGCATCACCGGGAAGTACCTGCTGCAGAAGCCGATCACGGTGCAGTACCCCGACGAGCGCCTGCCGATCCCGAACCGCTACCGCGGCATCCACTACCTCGAGCAGGAGAAATGTATCGATTGCCTGGCCTGCGCGCGCGCGTGCCCGATCGACTGCATCGAGATGGACGCCGTGCGGCACGGCAAGGAGCTCGAGTGGATCTCGTTCACGCTCGACTACCAGAAGTGCATGTTCTGCGAGCTGTGCGTGTACCCGTGCCCCAAGGACTGCATCCACATGGGCACCGAGTTCGCGTTCGTCAGCTACGACCGCAGCGAGTTCGTGCACGACCTGCTCTCCTACCGCGGCATGTCGCGCGATGCGAAGACGCGCATGCTCGAGGCCGAGGAGAAGAAGAAGGCCAAGGAAGAGGCCAAGAAAGCCAAGGAGGCGGCCAAGGCCGCGCAACAGGCGGCGCAAGAGGGCAAGGACACGGCCGGCGGCGCGGCGGGCGGGCCCGCGCAGGGCTGAGGCAACATGAAGGAAGCCGCTCTGCAACGGATCTTCTACGGCGCGCTCGGCGTGCTCGCGCTGGCCGGCTTCGGCGTCGGTCTCGCGGCCGCGGGTGCCCACGGCCTCTCCTTCGCGCTGTTCGCGGTGCTGACGCTCGGCGGCGGGGTCATGTGCGTGTGGGAGCGCTCGGTGGTGCGTAGCGCCTTCGCCCTGATGGCGACCTTCACGGGTGTCGCGGGGCTGTTCCTGCTGCTGGAGGCCGACTTCCTGGCCATGGCGCAGATCCTGATCTACGTCGGCGGGATCCTGGCGCTCCTGCTCTTCGCGGTCATGCTCACGCCGCCGGATCTCGGCGAGCGCAAGCTCGCGCGCATCCTGGCGGCCACGGTGCTGGTCGGCGGGGCCACGCTTTTCCTCGGGCTGGCGGTGCAGCGCAACGTGAAGTGGTTCGTGCGCGGCGCGCCGCTCGACGGTCGCGCGCAGGGCGAATTCGGCTCGGCCGAGCGCATCGGCGTCGGCTTCCTGGCGCTCGATCAGTACGTGGTGGCCTTCGAGCTCGCGGCCGTGGTCCTGACCGTGGCCCTGGTCGGGGCCGTGTACATCGCGCGCCGCAAGAAGTCCGACCTCGAACCCGAGGTGCGCGAGGAGCTCGGCTGATGGGCCTCGGAGCCTACGTGGCCGTCTCGGCGGTGCTCTTCGCACTGGGACTGATCGCCATCCTCGCGCGCCGCAACGTGATCTACATCCTGATGGGGATCGAGATGATCCTGAACGCCGCGAATATCAACTTCGTGGCCTTCAACCGCTTCGGCGCCATCCAGCCCGACGGCCAGTTGCGACTCGACGGCCAGATGTTCGCGATCTTCACCATCATCCTGGCCGCGGCCGAGGCCGCGGTCGCGCTGGCGATCGTGCTGAACGTCTTCTACCTCTTCGACTCGATCAAGCCGAGCGAAGCCGACCTCCTGCGCGAGTGATGAAAACGTGGAGGAGCAACGCAAGAGCGCTGCCGGGGCCCCGGACAGCACGCGCGAGTGGCTGCAGCAGCTCGAGCGGCGCGTCACCGAGCTCGAGGCCGCGGCCGAGCGTGCCGCCCGCACCCGGCGCCGCTCGCGCCTGGTCGTCCTCATCGGCGTCGCGCTCTACGTCCTGCTCCTCTCCTGGGAATTGACGAAGCTGACCTAGCCCATGTCTCTGGACTTCGACCCGGCTCTCGACTTCAAGCTGCTCCTCGCGGTGCCGGCCATTCCGCTGGTCGGCTACGTGCTGCAGATCTTCCTGCGCCGGAAGTTGCCGCACGGGGACAAGCTGCTGACGTTCGGCATGTTCGTGGTCATGTGCCTGACCGTGTACCTGGGCGCCAAGGGCCTGTACGCGGCGCACCACGGCCAGCGCTTCTTCCACGAGTCGGTCGAGCACGGCCTCGACTTCGGTTGGCTCTACACGAAGGGCACCGTCCCCGCGAGCCACAACATCGTCCTCGGGATCCTCTACGACCCGCTGGGCGCGGCCATGCTCGCGGTCGTCGGCATCGTCTCCTTCTGCGTGCACCTCTTCTCGATGGGGTACATGCACGGGGATCGGCGCTACCCGATCTTCTTCGCGAACATCAGCCTGTTCACGTTCGCCATGCTCGGGCTGGTGCTGGCCGACAACCTGCTGGTGCTGTTCATCTTCTGGGAGCTGATGGGCGCGATGAGCTACCTGCTCATCGGGCACTTCGCGCACGACCCCTCGCAGCCGTTCTTCCATCGCTGGGCGACCTGGGCCTCGAAGAAGGCCTTCCTGACCACGCGCGTCGGCGACGTGCTGCTCTTCGTGGGCATCTTCATCCTGTGGGACGAGTACCACACGCTGCGCTTCACCGAGCTGTGGGCCGCCGCCCGCGATACCGTGGCCACGAACGGCGGCGAGTTCCCGGCCTGGCTGACCTGGGCCGGGTTGTGCGTCTTCGGCGGCACGGTCGGCAAGTCGGCCCAGTTCCCGCTGCACATCTGGCTGCCCGACGCCATGGCCGGTCCGACGCCGGTCTCGGCCATGATCCACGCGGCGACGATGGTCGCGGCGGGCGTGTTCCTGCTCGGGCGCATGTACCCGCTGCTCTCGCCGGACGTGCTGGGCGTGGTGACGGTGGTGGGCGCGACCACGGCCCTGTTCGCGGCCACGATCGGGACGACCTGCTACGACCTGAAGGCGGTGCTCGCCTACTCGACCATCTCGCAGCTCGGCTTCATGGTGACCGCGGTCGGGCTCGGCGGAGTCGTGGCGGGCATGTTCCACATGACCACGCACGCCTTCTTCAAGGCCTGCCTGTTCCTCTCGGCGGGATCGGTCATCCACGGCTGCCACCACGTCCAGGACATGCGCCTGATGGGGGGCCTGAGGAAGAAGATGCCGATCACCTTCGCGTGCATGCTGGTGTGCACGTTGGCGATCGCGGGCGTGCCGTTGTTCTCGGGCTTCTACTCCAAGGACAAGATCATCCAGGCCGGCTTCCTGCGCGTGCTCGACCCCCAGCGCTTCGACGGCTGGTCGCTGTACGCCCTGATCGCACTCTCGTGCGCGGCAGCTCTCACGGCCTTCTACATGTTCCGGCTGATCTTCCTGACCTTCTTCGGGGAGTACCGCGGCAACGAGAAGGAGCACCGCTTCTCGGCCCTGCTGGCGGCGGAGGGTGTCGAGGGCCCGGATCCGAACGAGCACGTGCCCGAGGAACTCGGGCACGGATCGGCCCATGGTGGCCATGACGAGCACGGCCACGGCGGCCACGAGCACGGGCACCACGCGCCGAAGCCCAAGGCTCAGCATGTCGTGCACGCGGAGAAGAGCGAAGAACATGGCGGCCATGCAGAGCATGGCCACCATGAGCCGCACGAGTCGCCCAAGGTGATCACTGTGGCCCTGATGATCCTGGCCTTCCTCGGGATCTTCGGCGGCCACTTCTGGCTCACCGCGCCGCAGACGGCGTTCAGCGGGCACCCGTGGTTCGAATCGTTGGTCACCGAGACGAGCCTCTACGGTCCCGAGATCGCCGAGTGGCTCACGCCCGAGCCGGTCGGCGAGGCCGCGCGGGCGCACCACGAGCACCTGCAGCACGAGTCTCACCTCCTGGCGGTGGTCGTCTCCTCGTGCGTCGCGGGCCTCGGCATCCTGCTGGCCTGCCTGCTCTACGCCTGGCGCCCGGGCATCCCCGGACGCGTCGTGGGCGCGCTCGGCCAGGTCTACACGGCCGTGCGCAGGAAGTACTACATCGACGAGTTCGTCGACGCGACCGTCATCCGCCCGACCTGGACGCTCACCTACACCCAGAAATGGTTCGACGAGCACGTCGTCGACGGCGGCGTACGAGCGGTGGGCGGCCTGAACAAGCTCGGCGGCGTCTGCGCCGCCTGGTTCGACAGGGTCTTCATCGACGGAGCCGTCAACGCCGTGGCCCTGGCCTCGCAGGTCTTCGGCGCCGCCTTCCGTCTCATCCAGACCGGCCGCATCCAGCAGTACGCCGCCTTCGCCGTGGGCGGCGCGGTCCTGACCGCAGCCTGGTTGATCCTCGCTTGAGCACCTGAGCCCCCCTGCCATGACCGAGCACCTCCTCTCCTGGATCACCTTCATCCCGCTGATCGGGATGGTCGCGATCCTGTTCGTGCCGCGCGGCAACGCCGCGCTCGTCAAGACGGTCGCGCTGATCGCCACGGGGATCCCGCTGGTCCTCGCGACCTGGCTCTACTTCGGTCTGTTCGACAAGGGCACGGGCGAGCTGCAGCTGGTCGAGCGCGTGGCCTGGATCGCCGGCATCCAGGCCGAGTACTTCGTCGCCATCGACGGGCTCTCATTGCCGCTCGTGTGGCTGTCGACGCTGCTGCTCTTCATCGGCGTGCCGGCCAGCTTCGGCATCGAGAAGGCCCAGAAGTCCTACTACGCGCTGCTGCTGCTGCTCGAGGTCGGCATCAACGGCGTCTTCGTCTCCCAGGACTACTTCCTCTTCTACGTGTTCTGGGAGGTGATGCTGCTGCCGATGTACTTCCTCATCGGCATCTGGGGCGGCCCACGACGCGAGTACGCGGCCATCAAGTTCTTCCTCTACACGCTGGCCGGCTCGGTGCTGATGTTGGTCGCGATCGTCGCGCTGCGCATCGACATGGGCGGGATCATCCAGGCGGCCGGGCCGGGAGCGCAGTACAGCCCCTTCTCGATCCCCGACATGGTCGCGCTGGCGAAATCCGGCCAGCTCACCGGGGCGTACCTGCCCGGGAGCGGCGCGCTGCTCGGGATGGACTTCACGACCTGGGTGTTCTGGTTCCTGTTCGTGGGCTTCGCGATCAAGGTCCCGATCGTGCCATTCCACACCTGGCTGCCCGATGCGCACGTCGAGGCGCCCACGCCGATTTCCGTGATCCTGGCGGGGATCCTGCTGAAGCTCGGCGGCTACGGCATGATCCGCGCCTGCTTCCCGATCGTGCCCGACGCCTTCCACCAGTTTGCCTACGTGCTGGGCGTGATCGGGGTCGTCTCGATCGTCTATGGGGCTTTCGTCGCGCTCGGCCAGACCGACTTCAAGCGCATGGTCGCCTACAGCTCGGTCAGCCACATGGGCTACGTGCTGCTCGGCCTGGCGGCGCTCACCGAGTGGGGTGCCACCGGCGCGGCGCTGCAGATGTTCAACCACGGCACGTCGAGCGCCGTGCTCTTCCTGGTGGTGGGCGTGATCTACGACCGCGCGCACCACCGCGACCTGAACGGCTTCGGCGGTCTCGCGCAGGTCATGCCCACGTACTGGGCGCTCACCACGCTCGGCTTCTTCGCCGCGCTGGGCCTGCCCGGCCTGGCGGGGTTCGTGTCCGAGGCCATGACGCTGCTCGGCGCCTACGAGTCGGCGCAGCCCGGCTTCAAGGTGCTGGTCCTGATCTCGGTCATCGGCATCGTAATCACGGCCGCGTTCCTGCTGTATGCCATGCAGCGCGTGTTCCTCGGCAAGCTGAACCCGAAGTACGCAGCCTACGGCGACATGAGCGCGCGCGAAGTGTTCTGCCAGGCGCCGTTCCTGTTTTTGTGCGTGGCGCTGGGGATCTTCCCCTTCTTCCTGACGGACTGGATGCGCGCCTCGATCAGCCAGTGGGTGACGACGATGGGGGGCTGACTTTGAGCCAGGCAAGCTCCTACCTCGCCGAGTCGCGCCACATCGCGCCCGAGCTGCTCCTCACGGCGCTCGCGCTCGCGGTGCTCGTGTGGGACCTGCTCCTGCGCGGGCGCGACTCGTGGCGGCTCGGTTACCTGACGCTCTCGGGCCTCGCGGCCACGGCCTGGCTCCTGGTCCGGCAGTGGATCGAGCTCGGCGCGACGGAAGGCGCGCTGGCCGAGCCCGCCTTCGGGATGGTCACGATCGACCGCTTCGGGACCTTCTTCAAGCTCTTCACGGTCGGCGCCCTGGCGGTCGTGACCCTGTTCGTGCTGTTCGACCGGCGCGAGCGCAGGCATGGCATCGGCGAGTACTACTTCCTGCTGCTGGGTGCGGCCATCGGCACCTTCTTCATGGTCAGCACGAACAACCTCCTGCTCCTGATGCTGGGGCTGGAGCTGTTGTCGCTGGCCAGCTATTCGCTCGCCGGCTTCCACAAGGGTGACAAGCGCTCGGGCGAGGCCGCGCTCAAGTACATCGTCTTCGGCGGTCTCTCGGCCGGCGTGATGCTGTACGGCATCAGCCTGCTCTACGGGCTGACCGGCACGATCGATCTCTCCTTGATGGGCCGCGGCAGTGCCGACGGCTCGAGCGCGGGCCTCGCGGTCCAGTTCGCGCACAGCCCCGTGCCGGTCGCGATCGCGATCGTGCTCGTCCTGGCCGGCTTCGCCTACAAGATTTCTGTGGTCCCGTTCCACTTCTGGACGCCGGACGTGTACGAGGGCGCGCCCACGCCAGTCACGACCTTCCTGGCGGTCGCCTCCAAGGCCGCGGGTTTCGCCGCGCTCCTGCGCTTCGTCGGCGCGCTGTTCCTCGTGGATGGCGTCGAGGCCGCGGTCGCGGCCTACGCCCCGCGCATCGGCCTGCTGCTCGCGATCCTGGCCGCCGTCACGATGACGCTCGGCAACCTCTCCGCGCTGCGCCAGTCGAACCTGAAGCGCATGCTCGCCTACTCGTCCATCGCCCACGCCGGCTATGCCCTGATGGGCGTCGCGGCCATGAGCGAGGAGGGCTTCTCGGCCTCGATCTTCTATCTCGCCGCCTACTACTTCATGAACCTGGGCGCGTTCGGGTTCCTGCTCTACTTCGAGGGCGTCACCGGCTCCGAGGACATCGACAGCCTGAAGGGCCTCGGCTGGCGCTATCCGCTCGTCTCGTGGTCGATGGTGGTGATGCTGGTGAGCCTCACCGGCCTGCCGCCGACCGTCGGCTTCTACGGCAAGCTGCTGCTCTTCTACGAAGGCGTGAACAGGGGCTACGCCTGGCTGGTCGTGATCGCCGCGCTGAACAGCGTGCTCTCGCTCTTCTACTACTTCCGGGTGGCCAAGGCGTTGTTCCTCACGAACGTGGAGGAGAAGCCCGCGCTCTCCCAGCCCGTGCTGGCCAGCGTGATCGTCGTCCTCGCGGCCTTCACGATCGTCACGGGCCTCTACAACCGTCCGCTGCAGGCCTGGGCCGACGAGGGTCCGTCGAGCCTCGGCATCACGGGCGGGGCCGACTGAGCGCGGTGGGTCGCCCGCGCCCCGCGCTACTCCTCGCCTGCTCCTCGATGCTCGCGGCGCTCGCCGCGGCCGAGTTCGCCGTGCGCTTCTTCGTCCCGGAGCGCGCCCCCGTCCTGCTCCAGCCCTTCATCGACACGGTCGAGCAGGACCACGGGGCCGACT
Organism: Planctomycetota bacterium; assembly: GCA_031413955.1. Classification (GTDB taxonomy): domain Bacteria; phylum Planctomycetota; class UBA1135; order UBA1135; genus JABFRZ01. Next base: position 19,168 of record JANOGB010000417.1, read on the forward strand.
TCGACCTCGTCTTCGACGCCGACGCGGAGCTCTTCTGGCGCCTGAAGTGCGACGTGACGCTTCCCGCCGACGCCCATCCGTTCTCCGGTCTCGTGTCGAACGCGCAGGGGCTGCGCGAGGACCACCTCGTCCCGCTCGCGAAGCCGCCCGGCGAGGTGCGCCTCCTCTTTCTCGGCGACTCGGTCACCTTCGGGTACCTCGTGCGGCACGAGGAGACGTTCGTCGAGGAGACGGAGCGCGAGCTCCGCGCGCGCGTGCCGGGCGCGCGCGTCGAGTGCATCAACGCCGGCGTCCCCGGCTACAGCCTCTTCCAGGGCCTGCGCTTCCTGGCGACGCGCGGCCGTGCCTTCGCTCCGGACCTGGTCGTGCTGGAGTTCGGGTGGAACGACAAGGCTCACTGGCCCGGCGGCAGCGATGCCGAGCGCCACGCCAGCGCGCTGCGCGCGCGTCCTCCGGCCTGGCTCGCCTGGAGCCGTCTGGCCGAGCTCGTCCGGCGTGGCCTGACGCCCGCGCCCCGCGACGACGACGGCCGCGCGCGCGTCTCGCCCGCGGAGTTCCGCGCGCTGCTCGAGGAAGCGCGCGCCGCGACCCGCGCCTGCGGCGCCGAGCTCCTGCTCCTGGTCAGCGCGGGACGCTTCAACTTGAACCCGGAGGTCGACGAGAAGGGCCGCACCGAGTACCAGATCCAGCAGTACCTCGTGGCGCGCGACACGCCCTTCGGGCCCGACGGCGGCCCGGCCCTGGTCGACGGCGTCAGCGCCTTGCGCGGACTCCTCGGCCAGCTCTCCTCCGAGGAGCTCTTCCTCGACGGCGTCCACCCCACCGCCGCAGGTCACCGCGCCTACGCCGCCGCGCTGGTCGAGCGCATCCAGCCCTGGCTCGAGACGCGCGCCCTTCGTTGAGCTCCGCACGACGGGCGAGGGCGCGCCCTGCGCACACCGTCGAGCCTCCCGCTCGCGTGTGCGTGAGCCCTGCGCATGCTCCGCGTGCCGTCGCCTCCTCGAGGGGCACGCCGGATCCGACCAAAGACGTAGGCGCGCGCTCTCCGCGGAACCGGGCTCGCGGTCGCGCTCTTGCTCCGGGTATCGTTCCAGCATGGACCTCGGCTTCGAGACGATCGGAAACGCGTGCCTGATCTGCCATGACGGTGGCCCGGTGCTGGCCACCGACCCGTGGATCAAGGGCTCGGCCTACTTCGGGAGCTGGACGACCTCGCACGAGATCCCGGCGGAGCAGCTCGCGCACGTCAAGGCCTGCAAGTACCTGTGGATCTCCCACGGGCATCCCGATCACCTGAGCCAGGAATCGCTGGCGGAACTGAAGGACAAGGAGATCTTGCTCGCCGATCACTTCGGCGTGCACGGCGGCGGGCGCATCGCGCGCGAGCTGCGCGAGCAGGGCTACAGGGTGCGCGTGCTCAAGGACGGCGTGTGGACGCAGCTCTCGCCGCGCATGCGCGTGATGTGCATCGGGGACTACTGCCAGGACGCGACCCTGCTGGTCGAGCTGGGCGGGCGTCTGCTGGTCGACTCGAACGATTCCAGCGACAACGGCGCCGGGCCGTTCGTGCGCGAGCTCGTGAGTCATTACGCGGAGTCGTACCTGCTGGCCCTGACCGGCTACGGCGATGCCGACATGATCCACTTCTTCGACGAGCAGGGCCGGCGCATCCCGCCGCCGGCTATGAAGCGCGAGCCGTTCCTGGAAGGGCTCGAGCAGATCCTCGAGACCTTCGGCATCCGCTCCTACGTGCCCTTCTCCTCGCAGCACCGCTACCAGCGCACCGACAGCGCCTGGGCCAACGAGTGCGCGACGCCGCCCGCGGTCTACAACACGAGCTTCCGCTCGAGCCGCAAGCAGCTCCTGCCCATCTTCTGCCGCTACGACTTCACGCGCGAGGAAGTGCGCTCGATCCACCCGCCCGCGCGGCCGAACCTGCAGGTTCCGCCGGAGCAGTTCGGCGACAACTGGTCGGACGAGCTCGAGCACGCGGACGTCGAGAAGCTCCGCGCGTACTTTGCGCGCTTCGAGCACCTGAGGTCCTTCCTCGGCACGCTCACCTTCCGTGTGGGCGGCAAGGACAACGTGATCGAGATCGACCGCCGCCATCCGCGAGGGATCACCTTCGAGACGCCGCGCGCTTCGCTGATGACGGTCGTCGAGTACGAGATCTTCGACGATCTGATGATCGGCAACTTCACCAAGACCACCCTGCACGGTCCGTGGGAGCGCCAGGGCACGCTCGCGCTCTACCCCGACTTCATCCCGTTCGTGACCAAGTACGGAGACAACGGCGGCGCGCACTCGAAGGACGAGCTGATCGTCTACTTCTCCGAATACCAGCGCCGCGGCTTTTTCGGCTTCGCGCAGCACGAGCTCGGCCTCGCGACGAAGCGCACGCTGAAGCCGTACCTCGTATGACGGCCAGGCGCGCCGATTCCGTGGCGCGGGGCCGGGCGATTGGAACTCCCCGTACCGGCGACGTAGAGTCGGCCGCATGGCCACACCCCTCAAGCCCTTCTCGGAAGGCGCCTACGCGCTGCTCCGCATCGTCTCCGGCTCGCTCTTCGCCTTCCACGGAGTCCAGAAAGTGTTCGGCGTCCTCACCGATCAGCAACCCCCGGTCGGATCGCAGTTCTGGATCGGCGGAGTGCTCGAGCTCGTGTGCGGCGTCGCGATCGCGCTCGGCCTCTTCACGTCGCTGGCGGCGTTCCTCGCGAGCGGCATGATGGCCGTGGCCTATTTCCAGTTCCACTGGAAGTTCCAGTTCGACTCGGCCTTCTTCCCCGCCATCAATCAGGGCGAGTCCGCGGTCGTCTACTGCTTCCTGTTCCTCTACCTCGCCTGCAAGGGCAGCGGCTGCTGCAGCCTGGGTGGCGAGCGCTCGAAGGCCTGACGCACTCCAGAGGTCGGATCAGGCATAGCGCTCGAGGAACTCGAGCACCGAACGCGCGAACACCACCACGGTGACGAGCGCGAGCCCGACGCGGATCCAGGGCTTGATGCGCTTGTCCGCGTACAGGAAGGCGATCACCAGGAAGCCCGTCCCCAGCCCGAGCCCGAGCGCCCAGCCGTGCAGGAAGCGGTTACGGCTCCAGATCAGCGTGTGGTGCGTGTACAGGGCGAGCCCGCCGAGCACGCCCCACGCCACCACCGTCCAGGCGAGCACCGGCAGCGCGCGCCGGTTCATCAAGCCGATGACCCCGAGCGTCGGCAGGAGCAGCAACGTCACGAAGCCGCTGGTCAGCTCGGGCAGATCGCTCAGGTCCATCGAGCGCAGGAAGATAACGAGCGCCGCGCGCCGGTCGAGGGGCGGCTTCGGGACTCCATAGCGCCGGACGACCGCGCCTCTAGCGGCGCGAGGGGCACTCACCTCGGCGCCGGCGCGAGGCTGGCGACGATGGCGTCGAGCGCCTCCGCGCGCGAGAGCTTGCCGTCGAGGTGGTCGCGCCAGAATCCGCGCGCGGACTCGGCACCGGCACCGAAGCGCTCGTAGACCTTCTCGACCTCGCCGTAGTCGTGGTGCGTGGGGTCGATCATGCGCCGAATCGATTCAGCCGATTGCACGAACATGAGCGCGTGAGGGAGGTCGCGCAGGCCGCGGTCGCGCGGATCGAGACCGGACGCCTGCAGCTTCCTCTCCAGCTCGCCCAGGGCCGATGCCCCGCCCGTGGCCACGTCGAGCGCGTGCGTCGCCTCGTGCAGCACGGTCTCGAGGAAGAGCGAGCCCGACGTCCGCTCCACGCTCACGAAGCACACGCCTCTGCCCGCGTCATCCAGGTGCGTGACCGCGCCGGGCCAGGGCGCCGCACCTACCAGGTAGACCGGGATGGCGAGCTCGGGGTCGCGCATGCCGAGGCTCTTCAGGTGGAATGCCAGGAGCTCGCCCTCCTTCGCGCCGACGGCGGCATCCCAGAGCGCGCGGGCACTGGCGAGGCGCTCGTGCAGGCTTCCCAGCGGCTCCTGGAAGGCCGACTCGCCGCGCACCAGCGCGGCGGCGAGCTTTTGCGCCCCCGCGCGCAGCACGACCTTCGTCCCGCCGCGCAGCTCGAGCGTCTCGGGCGCGCGCGCGAAGGCCGCCTCGATGTCGGCCACGGTCTCCACGCCGCTCAACAGCCCTTCGAGCGCGCCCCAGGCGAGAAAATCGCCACCCAGCGCACGCGCGAGCTCGCGCGCGGCTTCGATCGCGGGAACGAGCTCTGCGGCCTGCGCCGAGTCCCCGCCCTCGGCCGCCGCGCGCACATGGAAGTAGAGCGCGACCGCAGGGCTCTCGCGGAAGGCGATGCGCGTCGCTCCGGCGAGCGCGGCTTCCTGGGCCCCAGCTCGCAGAGGTGCGAGCACCGCCGAGAAGAGCGCCACGAGAGCCCAAGGTCCCAGTGACGCGGCCATGACCTCGATTGCAGCGGTCGCGGCCTGCCGTGGCAAGGTATCTTCCTCGCCGCATGGGAGAGGTCGCGATCGAGCTCTGCGGGCTGCGCAAGAGCTTCGGCAGTCGCGCGGTCCTCGACGGCATCGATCTCGCCATCGAGCGCGGCACGATCCTCGGCTACATCGGCCCGAACGGCGCCGGCAAATCGACCACGGTCAAGATCCTGTGCGGCCTCATGCCGAGCTTCGAGGGCGAGGCGCGCGTGCTGGGTCTCGATCCGCGCGCGGATCCGCTCGCGGTCAAGCGCAAGATCGGCTACGTGCCCGAGAACGCGGTGCTGTACGAGCTCCTGACCGTGGCCGAGTTCCTGTTGCTCGTCGGGCGCCTGCACGGGCTCGAGGACGAGCTCGTGAAGCGGCGCGCGACAGTCTTCCTGGAGGTCTTCGAGCTGGTGGATCGCCTCGGTGCGCGCATCCAGACGCTCTCGAAGGGCATGCGCCAGAAGGTGCTGCTCACCTCGGCGTTGCTCTCGGATCCCGAGGTCGTGTTCCTCGACGAGCCGCTGTCCGGTCTCGACGTCAACGCCACGATCCTGGTCAAGGAGCTGATCCGCGCGCTGGCCGGCGCGGGCAAGACGGTTTTCTACTGCTCGCACGTGATGGACGTGGTCGAGCGCGTGTGCGACCGCATCGCCATCCTCGACGGCGGCAAGCTGGTGGCGCAGGGCACGTTCGAGGAGCTGCAGGCCGCGCGCGGCGGCGGCTCGCTGGAGCAGATCTTCGCGCGCCTGACGAGCGCCGGCGGCCAGGAGGAACAGGCGCAGAAGCTGATCTTGGCGCTGCAGGACGACGATGGGCGCTGAGCGTATCGGCAGTCCGTGGCGCACGCAGGAGGAGGGCTCGCTCCTGCTCGGGACGGTGCTGTGGAGCGTGGCGCGCCTGCGCTGGCTGATCACGGGCTTCGGCCTCGACTATCCGCTCTTCAGGGAGCTCCTGCGCGTGCGCGTCCTGCTCGCGCTGCGACCGGCGACCACGAGCTCCAGGGCCTGGGGTCTGGCGGGCGCGGTGATCGCGATCCTGATGACCTGGGTGGTGGGCCTCGGCACGGGGCTGATGGCGCTCCTGAGCGACGACGCCGGCGCCTGGGTCGTCCTCTCGCAGTCGGCCCTGATGCTGCTGCTCACGCTGCTGCTCTTCCAGCACCTCGCCGCGATCCTGGTGGATCCGACCGACATTGGCGTGGTGGCGCCGCATCCGGTGGAGGACCGCACGCTCTTCGCCGTGCGCGTGGCCGAGGTGGCGGCGTTCCTCCTGATCTTCGTGCTGAGCTTCACGGCCGGGAACGTGCTCCTGGCCGTGTTCGCGAAGCCGCCGCTGGCCGTGCTCTTCGTCTATCCCGTGCTGTCGCTCCTGTGCGGCGCGACCACGCTCGGGTTGGTGGCGCTGCTCTTCGCGCTGTGTCTGCGGATCGTCGGGCCGACGCACTTCCAGCGCGTGACGCTGTGGGTGCAGATCCTGGGCGGGATGCTGATCTTCCTCGGTGTGCAGGTGCCGCGCCTGGTACACGTCGAGCAGTTCGAGCTGTGGCTGGACGAGCTCCAGGGCCTGCGTTTCCTGTGGCCGCCGTTCCAGTACGCGGAGGTCTTCGCCTTCGCGAGCGGCGCGAGGCCGACCGAGCTCGGGCCGCTGCTCGCTGCCGGGCTCGTGCCGCCAGCGGCCCTGGCGCTCACCTTCTGGCTCGCCTCGCGCTACTTCGTGGCCGGGCTGCAGGGCACGCTGAGCGCGCCGCGACCGCGCGCGGCCTGGGAGCGCGGGGGGCTGGCGAACCTGCTCGGGCGTCTGGGGGGCAGGCTGCGCTCGCGTGAGGAGCGCGCCGGCTTCGAGTTCACGCTCGCCCTCGCGCGCCGCGAGCCGCACGTCCTGCGCGCCGTGCTGCCGCAACTCCTGATGTTCCAGGTCATGTCGCTGAGCGCCGCCTTCGGCCTGCAGCGCGACGTCGGCTACTTCATCCCGGCCTCGGCGGCCTTCCTGTTCCTGGCTCTGCCGAACATCCTGCTGCAATCCCAGGGCACGCCCGTGCTGGAGGCGCGCGAGATGTTCGCGAGCGCGCCGCTCGAGAGCGAGGCCGCGCTGCTACGCGGCGGGGTCAAGGCGCTGCTCCTGCAATGGGTCGGGTTGCCGGCGCTGGTGCTCTTCATCGTGCAGCTCTGGGTCGCCGGGCCGGGTGCGTTGCCGCGCAGCGTGCTCGCCTTCGAGCTCTCCTTCGCCGCGACCCTGGTCTTCACGCGCTTCTTCCGGCTCGGCGTGCCTTTCACCCAGGCGATCCGCGTCGGCTCGGCTGGAGCGGCGAACCTCGGGGTCATCATGGTGATGGGCTTCGGGATCGCGATCCTGGTCGGGCTCCACGTGCTGCTCTCGCTACACCCGCTGGCGCTCGGTGCGGGCATCGCGCTGCTCGCCCCGCTCCTGGTGGTGCTGTGGCGGGGACTCTCGAGCCTGCGGATCCCCGCGGATCGCTCAACCGGGAGCGCCGGGCTCCAGCCCGGCTCCGCTGCTTCCGCTCCCTTGTGACACCGAAGTCCCGCGAGCGGAAGAAAAGAAGTAGGCAGAGCCGGGCTGGAGCCCGGCGCTCCCGGTTGAGACTACCGTGGCTTCTCCGCGCGCACGCGCAGCGTCCCGGCCTTGTGCAAGGCCTCCTTGCAGGCGAAGGTCGGCTCGCACTCGTCGGCCTGGAAGGCGTGGGCCGAGCCCGGGCCGCGCGAGTCGATCACGCGCCCCGTCGTGACGCTGGAGAACCCGCCCTTCTCGAAGGCTTGGCGCCAGCCCGCTTCGCTCAGGCGTTGGAGCGTGAGAGCCATCACCTCGGCCCAGGGCTCGCTCGCGCTGCTCTCGGCGTAGTAGTCGACCAGCGTCTCGATGCTCCCGCCCGGCTTGAGGACGCGGAAACACTCGCGGATCGCCTGGTGGAGATCGGTGGCGTAGTAGAGCGCCTCCATCGAGAACACGCGGTCGAAGTGGGCGTCCTTGAAGTCGAGCTTCTCGAAGGTTCCGAGCTCGTACCGCGCGCGGATCGTCAGGCTGTGCAGGGCCTCGGCGCGCGCGATCATCTTGGGCGCGGCGTCGACCCCGATCGCCTGCACGCCGGCGTTGGCCTGGGCGATCAGGCGCGTGGCCCAGCCGTTGCCGCAGCCGAGGTCGAGCACGCGCTCGCCGGGCCGGAGCTGCATGGCCGTGATCACCTGGCGCGCCACGTCGACGTGTTCGCGCTCGAGCTCGGCGTCGCGCCCTTCTTCTGCCCACCTGTCGAACGTCTCGGCGGCCGTGTTCATCGCTTTCCGTGCTTCTCCAGGATCGAATCCAGCGGCCGCAGACACACTTCCCAGTCGTAGTTCGCTTCCACGAAGGCGCGCGCACGGCGGCCGAGCTCGCGCGCGCGCTCGGGTTCGCGCAGTAGACCAAAAATGGCCGCCACTTGCTCCTCGGCACTCTCGGCCACGAGGTAGTCGCGCTCGTGCTGGCCGTTCACGCCCTGCGTGGCCGAGCGCGTACCCACCACCGGGAGTCCCATGGCCATGGCCTCGAGCACCTTGTTCTGGATGCCGCGCGCGATGCGCAGTGGCGCCACCGAGACCGCCGCGCGCGCGAGATAGGTGCGCGGATCGTCGACGAAGCCCGTGACCTCGACGCCGGGCAGGCGCGCGAGCGCGCGCACCTCGGCGGTCGGGTGCGAGCCGACGATCGCGAGCCGCGTGCCCGGAGCGCGCCGCTGCAGCTCGGGCAGGATCGCGCGACAGAACCAGGCGATGCCCTCGACGTTCGGGTAGTAGTCCATCACGCCCACGAAGACGAGCAAGCTCAGCTCGGGCGCTTGCGCGCTCGGCTGGTAGTGCGCGAGGTCGACGCCGTTCTGCATCACCAGCGATGGAGCGCCGGGGATCTCGCGCTGGAAGATCTGCTGCTCGAGCGGTGTGCAGAAGACGTTCTCGTCGACCGCGCGGGCGAGCTCCGTCTCGAAGGCGCGCAGCGTGCGCCACTCGCGGCGGTAGACCCAGGAGAGCGGGAAGGTCGTCTTGTCGGCGTACTGCCGCCACTTGTCGGAATCGAGCTCGGCGAAGTGCATCACGCGCGGCAGCTCGTGGCGCAGGAAGAACGCGCCCATCGAGGATGAGTAGGCGTAGGCGAGGTCCATTCCGCCGATGCAGCCGTCGACCTCGGCCTGCAACGCGCGCGAGCCGTAGACGCCCAGCGTGAGCGGCGTCGAGCCCAGGAGCCTGGGCAGCAACCTCCAGCGCGGCGTCGGCGGAAAGACCGCGACCTCGAAGCCCTTCGTGCGCAGCTCCTCGGCCGCCTTCCGATCCCCCGCCTCGTGCGCGAAGGCCACGATGCGCACGCGGTGGTTGCGCCGCATGCGCTCGATCAGGCGCCAGGTCGTGATCTTGTCGCCGCGGTTCGGCGGGTAGGGCACCCGCTGGGACAGGAACAGGATGTTCACTTCTCGCCTGGCAACTCGGGTTCCAGCGAGCGCAGGCGCGTCCCGTTCTCGTAGTGACCGGACAGGTTCTCGTTGACGCTGCCGTCGGCGCGGAAGACGACCCAGGTGCCGTGCTGTCTGCCGTTCGCGTACTCGCCCATGGCCAGCTCCGAGCCGTCCTCGCGGAAGTCGCGGCAGGGTCCATCGAGCACGCCCTTGTCGTAGGTCCACTCGTGCGCGAGCGCGCCGCTCGGGTGGAAGGTCCGCACCACCAGATCGGGGAGCCCGTCGTTGTAGGTGACCTGCGAGCGGCGCTTGCCGTCGCCGTACCAGTCGATCCATTCGCCCTCGACCACGCCGTTCTCGAAGCGACCGCGGCTGGCCGCCTGGCCGCCGGCGAACCAGTAGGTCCAGGGGCCTGCCTGGCGGCCGCGCACGAAGCGCCCCTCGGATTGCTTCTGGCCAGTCTCCCACCACGTCGTCCACAAGCCGTCGCGCTCGCCGCTCGTGTAGTCGCCCTCGGACTTCGGTTGGCCGTTCTCGTACCAGGTACGCCAGACTCCGTCGGGGATCCCGGCGCGTAGCCGGATCTCGGACCAGCTCTGTCCGCTGCCATAGCGGAGGAGGCGCGTCTCGCCGCCGTCGAAGCAGGCGGCGTAGAGGCAGGCGCCGAGCAACAGCACGGAAGGGAGCAGTGCGCCCACCCTCATCGCTCGTCGTCCTGCCCGGCCGTGCCTTCGTGCTGTTCCTCTGCGCCGGCATACCCAAGGTCTTCGAGATCGCTCTGCAGTCCGGGAGTCAGCGTTACCTCGCGTGCCACGCCGAAAAGGCTCGCTCGCTCGCGCCCCAAGGCCTTGGCGCGCGCGAGCTCTCCCAGCAGGGTCGCGGTCACGTCCGCGTGCTGCGCGGCGACGTCGTTCGTCTCCCCCGGGTCGACGGCGAGGTCGTAGAGCTGCAGCGTGCCGCTCGCACCCGAACGGATGAGCTTCCAGCGCTCGGTGCGCCAGGAGTCGGAGAGGAGGTTGCCGATGTCCAGCTCGGACAGGGCCCCGAGCACCCCGACGGTTCCTCCGCGCAGGGCCGGGACCAGGCTGCGTCCGGCGAGCGCGGCGGGCACGGGCAGCCCCAGGAGTTCGAGCAAGGTCGGCAGCACGTCGACCTGGCGCACGAGCTCCTGCACGCGGCGCGCTTCGACACCGGGCGCGCGGATCGCGAGTGGCACGCGCACGACTTCGTCGTGCATCGAGTGCCCGTGACCGAGGGCGCCGTGCTCGTAGAACTCCTCGCCGTGGTCGGCCAGCAGGACGACCACGGTGTCCTGTTCGAGGCCGAGCTCGCGCAGGCGCGCGAGCACGCGGCCGACGTGCAGGTCGGTGTAGCGCACCTCGCCGTCGTAGACGTCGCCCAGGATCACGCCCCGCGCGCGCTCGCCGCTGGTCACGAGGCTCTCCGTGATCCCGGGGTGCACCATGTACTCCTTGTGCGGGTCGAAGTAGTGCAGCCAGAGGCACCACGGGGCGTGGTCGGGCGAGGCCTTCTTCTGGTCGAGGAAGCGTACGGCCTTGTCGGAGATCACCTGCGAGGTGATGTTGCGCACCGGATCGTCCTCGGGATAGGCGAAGGAGTCGTCGGTGTGCACGAAGCCCTGCTGCAAGCCGTGGCGCGAGGTCGTGAAGAGGTGGCTGACCACGCAGGCCGTGTCGTAGCCGGCCGCGAGCAAGAGCTCGGGCAAGGTCCGGAACGAGTCGTCCAGCACCGAGCCGTAGTTCCAGCAGTTGTGGGTCGAGGCGACCTCACCCGTCATGACCGAGGCCAGGGCCGGCAGCGTCCAGGGCGCGCTGGCCTCGGCGTGCTCGAACACCACCGCGCCGGCCGCGAAGGCATCGAGCTCGGGCGAGGTCGGCTTCGCGTAGCCGTAGAAGCCCAGCCGGTCGGCGCGCAGCGTGTCGATCGTGATCAGGAGCACGTTGGGCGCGCTCTGGGGTGCGCCGGACGTGCTCCTGCCTCCGCAGGCAGCCAGTCCTGCCAGCGCGATCGACAACCCCGAGCGGAGGAGCGACATCGCGCGGATCTTAGGAACGGTAACGGAGCGAGGCGAGCGTCCTGACCTGCAGACCGCGCTGCCCCCTCCGGAGCAGTGCTGGAGATCGATCGGGGTATCGGTTCGGCAAGCCTTGCGGTCGCGGGTCGCGAGAAGCGTGACTGACCCTCGCGCGCGCGCCTAGACGCGCATCCGTTCCCGCGAGAGATCCCGCGCATGTCCACGTGCCCTTCCGCCTGCGTCCCCTTCTTCCTCCTCGCGATGCTCGTTCCGCCGGCGGCGGCCCAGGACGGCTTCGTGGCCTGCACGCGCGTGCTGCACACCTTCGTGGGCGAAGCCGCGGGTGACAGCTTCGGTTGGGTCTCGGCCCCGCTTCCCGACCTGGATGGCGATGCCGCGGCCGAGCTGGTGATCGGTGCGCCTTTCCATGCTTCGGGCGGTGCGAGCGCAGGTCGCATCTATGTGTACAGTGGCCGCAGCGGGACCGAGCTCTTCCATGCGGATGGCGGTGCTGCGGGCGAGAGCCTCGGTCACTCCGTGCGAGCCGCCGGCGATCTCGACGCCGACGGCGTCGAAGACGTGCTCGCCGGCGGGCGCGGGACGGCCACTGCGCCTGGCGCAGCACGGGTTTTCTCCGGCGCCACGGGCGCGCAGTTGCTCGTGCTCCGGATCGGCGCAGCGGCCGATGGCTTCGGGTACGCGCTGGACGGCCTGGGCGATGTGAGCGGCGACGGCGTGCCGGACTTCGCGGTGGGTGCGCCCTTCGACGACACGGCCGGGCTGGACGCGGGCCGTGTCCGGGTCGTATCGGGCGCCGACGGAGTGACGGTGTTGCACTCTTTCCTGGGCGAGGACGCGGCGGACAACTTCGGGACCGCGGTAGCCGCGCTCGGGGACGTGACCGGCGACGGTCTGCCCGAGCTGATCGTCGGCGCGGCGAACGCGGGCCCGAGCTCCGGCGGGCGCGCCTACGTGTTCGACCTGGCGGCGGGCGCGCTGCTCTACCCGCCGCTCCTGCCGGATGCCAGCGCCGGTGAGTTCGGCCAGTTCTTCGTGGCCGACGTCGGTCACGTCGACGGCGATGGAGCGTCGGACCTGTACGTGGGCGACTTCGCCGATGGCAGTTCTGCGCGCGGCAAGGCCTACGTCTTCTCGGGAGCGAGCGGTGCACGTCTCCTGACCTTGACCGGCCAGAGCGGCGAGGGCTTCGGCATCGGCCGGGGTCTGGGCGACGTGAACGGGGACGGGCACGACGATCTGGTGCTCGGCGCCTACACGTCCTCGGCCGGCGCGATGCGCGCCGGAAAGCTCGAGGTCTATTCCGGCGCGGACGGCTCCCTCCTGCGGCGGGTGACGAGCACCACGGCGCGCGAAGCCCTCGGTTTCGACGCGCACGGTCTCTCCGACCTGGACGCCGACGGGATTCCCGAGCTGGTAGGCACAGCCGCCAACTTCGCGCAGCGGCGCGGAAGGGTCTACGTGATCGCCGCCCGGCCGCTCGCACCCTTCGGTGCCGGGCTGGCCGGCAGCGGCGGGATCACGCCCACGCTCGCATACGGTGGGTGCCCGCGACTGGGCACGAGCGCCACGCTCGACACCACGAACGTCCTCGGCGGAACCGCGGGCGTCCTGTTGGTCGGCCGGAGCCGCGTGGATCGTCCCTTCGCGGGAGGTGTGCTCTACCCCGCAGGCCCCTGGAGCTTGGCGCACGTGGCCGGAGGCAGCAGCGGAGTCCCTGGATCGGGCGGCTTTTCCCATGCCTTTCAGGTGCCGCTCAACACCGCCCTCGCGGGAACCCGTTTCCATGCGCAGGCTCTCTACGTGGACCCGGGAGCTCCGCACGGCGTCAGCTTCACCGCCGGGTTGACCATCACTTTGTACTGATTCGTACGAGCGGCCCGGAAGGCGGATTCGGGCGATGGAATCCGGAGGCGAGTTCGGCACCGATCGAGTCCAATGGGCGCGTGAGGATGGAGCTGACCCTCGAGCGTGAGGAGTGCCTGCGGCGCTTCCAGGCCAAGGATCCCGCGCACAACGGAGAGTTCCTCGTCGGCGTGCTCACGACCGGGATCTACTGCTTGCCGACCTGCCGTGCGAAGAGTCCGCGGCCCGAGAACGTGCGCTTCTTCGCTGACGAACAAGCGGCGCGCTCGGCGGGCCTGCGGGCTTGCAAGCGCTGCCGCCCCGACGATTTCTACCGGCACTTCGACCCCGATCGCGAGCGCGTGCGAACTCTGGCCGCGGCCGTGTGGGCGGACCCGGCGCGGTTCGCGAACACGGCGGCGCTCGCGCTGCACGCCGGCCTCGGGGCGACCAAGCTCAACGCGCTCTTCCGGCAACACTACCACCTGACGCCGGCCGAGTTCCTGGTGCGTGCGCGCGTGCGTCGAGCCGCGAGCTTCCTCTTCGGCGAGCGCGCCAGCGTGCTCGATGCGGCCGAGGGCAGCGGCTTCGAGAGCGCTTCCGCCTTCCACGAGAACTTCCGCGCGCGGACGGGCATGACGCCGGCCGCCTACCGCGAGCTCGGGCAGGACCCCGGGTTCCGCGTGGCGCTGCCGCCCGGCTTCCGCGCGGAAGAGTTGCTCGCGTTCTTCGGCCGCGACGAGCGCGGCCGGACCGAACGCGCACGCGGCGCGACGCTCAGCCAGGCCGTGCTCCTGGACGGGACTCCGGCGCGCATCGAGCTCGAACTGGGCGCGGCCGAAGCGCACGTCCGCGTCGAAGCCGAGCGCAGGCTCCCGCGCTCCGCCGCGCGCGCCGCCCATCTGCGCGTGACACGTTGGCTCGGCCTCGAATCCGATCCGCCGGGCTTCGAGCGCCGCGCGGCTCGCTCGCGCGACATCGCCCGCCTCGTGCGCGGCCGCGCCGGGCTGCGCATCCCGCGCTCGGGCTCGATCTTCGAGGGCTTGGTGTGGGTGATCGTCGGCGCGCAGGTCAACGTGAGCTTCGCCGCCACCTGCCGCGCGGCCCTGATCGATGTCGCCGGGACGCCGGTCGGGGCGGATTTTCGCGCCCATCCCACGCCCGAGCAGGTCGCGCGCCTCGACTACGCCGACCTCGTGCGCTGCCAGTTCTCGCGCCGCAAGGCCGAGTACCTGATCGACGCCGCGCGCGCGCTCGTCGCGGGCGAGCTCGATCTCGAGGGCGGACGCTGTGAACCCGTGCCGCTGGTCGAGGAGCGCCTTGCCGCCGTGCGCGGCCTCGGTCCCTGGTCGGTGCAGTACCTGTGCCTGCGGGCCTACGGCTTCGAGGACTGCGCTCCGATCGGCGACGTGGCTCTGGCCGAGGCCCTCAAGCGCTTCTTCGAACTCCCCGCGCGCCCGGATCCGGACGAGGCGACGCGCTGGATGGAGCCCTTCGCGCCGCACCGGAGTCTCGCCACCGCTCACCTCTGGAGGACGCTCGCGACATGAACACCAACGACCGCTTCATCGCCCCCATCCCGACCCCGCTCGGCCATTTCCTGGCCGTGGTCGACAGGGGCGGCGCCCTGGTCGCGCTCGACTTCGACGAGCGCACCTCGGCTTTCAAGGGTCTCGAACCCGACGAGCGCCGCGCGCGCAAGGTGATCGAGGCCGTGCAACGCTACTTCGCGGGCGAGCTGCGTGAGTTCCAGCTCGCGCTGGCGCCGGAGGGCACGCCCTTCCAGCAGCGCGTGTGGCAGGAGCTGCGGCGCATTCCCTACGGCGAGACGATCTCCTATCTCGAGCTCGCGCGGCGCGTCGGCGACCCGAAATCGGTGCGTGCCGTCGGGCGTGCGAACGGCGCCAACCCGATCGCGGTCGTCGTGCCCTGCCACCGGGTGATCGGCGCCGACGGCTCGCTCACGGGCTACGCCGGCGGGCTGGAGCGCAAGCGCGCCTTGCTGGCCCTGGAAGCGCGCCACAGCGGCAAGCCCGTGCAGCTCGCGCTGACGTAGCTCCTAGCCGGCTCACCCCGGGAACGCCAGGCTCCAGCCTGGCTCCGGTCCTCCTCGTCTTCCTCGGCCCGCAGGCAAAGGAAGAAGAGGAGAGAAGAGCCGGGCTGGAGCCCGGCGCTCCCAGGGGAGTACGCTCTGCACGGCGTGTCGGAGCCGTCCCCGAGTCTCAGCGAGCCGTCTCCGCCGCTCCCTCTCGCTGACCGGGTGGTCCTGGCCGGCCTGTTCCTGGCCGCGCTGTTCGCCTACGCCCTCACCGCCGCGCCCGGGATCGTGGCCGAGGGCGATTGCGCGGAGTACGTCGTCGCCGCGCGCGTGGCCGGCATCCCGCATGCGCCGGGTTATCCGACCTACATGCTGCTCGCGTCCCTGGTCGGGCTCGTGGCCGCTCCCGAGCACCTGGCGCGCGCGTTGAACTTGATGAGCGCGTTCTTCGGCGCGCTGACGGTCGCGCTGGTCGCGCTGTTCGTGCTGCGCCTCGCGCGCGTGGCTTTTCCGCGGGCGAGCGTGACCTGCCGGCGCGGAGCGGCGGTGCTCGCGGGTCTGCTGCTCGCTTCTGCGACCGAGTTCTGGAACCAAGCTCTCAGCGCGGAGGTGTACACGCTCAGCACGGCCCTGCTGGCACTGTGCCTGGAGCGGCTCTTCTCAACCGGGAGCGCCGGGCTCCAGCCCGGCTCCGCTTCTTCTTCTTCTCGGACCCCCCGACCAAGAGCCAGGCTGGAGCCTGGCGTTCCCGGGATGAACGTGGCCGCGCTGGCGGCCGGCCTCGCCTTCGGAGTGCACTACAACGTCGGCGTTCCCTGCGCCGTGCTCGTGGCGGCCTGGGCCTGGCGCGCGCGGTCCGGGCTCGGCACGCGCGGCGTCCTGCGACTCGCGGCCGCCTTCGCGCTTGGTCTCGCGACGTTTCTGTACCTGCCGCTGCGCTCGCTCGCCGACCCCGCGCTCGACTTCGGCGACCCGCAGACGCCCGCGCGCTTCGGACGGATGCTCACGCTGGCCGACATGCCGACCGGAAAGGCGATCGGGCGCGAGCTCTCGGTCCTCCTCCAGCAGAGCGCGGCCGTGGCCGGACTCGCCGCGGACCAGTGGCCGGCCTGGGTGTTCATGCTCTTCGGCCTGGGCGCGATGAGTCTGGCCAGGCGCGGCGCGCCACGGCGTGCCGGCCTCGCCCTGGCCGTGATCGTCGCGCTCGACTACGCCGGCATCCTGGCCAATGCCAACTTCGCGCTAGTGGAGGAGCTGTACGAGCTGCGCTTCCTGTTCCTGCCGGCCTACCTCGTGTTCGCCGTGCTCGGCGGGCTCGGGTTCGCGTTCGTCGCCTCGCGGGCCGAGCGCAGCGTGCGCGTGCTCGTGCCGCTCGCACTCGTGCTGCTCGGCGCGGCCCTGGCGCCCTGGGGGATCCTGCAGGCGCGCCGGCTGGACAAGAGCGCGGACCACGTGCTGCGCGAGTACGGGCAGGCCCTGCTGGCGGCCGCCGAGGGGCCGGCGGTGCTCTTCACCTACGGCGACAACGCCTGGATGCCGCTCGCCTACCTGCAGATGGTCGAGGGCGCACGGCCGGACGTCACACTCGTCGCCGCGGGGCTCCTGCGGCATCCGTGGTATCGAGCGCAGCTCCGTATGCGCTTCCCGGAGCTGGAGGTGAGCGAGGAAGCACCCGGTGTCGCCGGGATCGCGCGCGCCTATCTCGGTCGCGCGAAGCTCTACCACGCCGATCCGCGGATCCAGGAACTGCGCGGCTTCCAGGAAGTCCCGAGCGGGCTCCTCATGCGGCTCGTGCCCGAGAGCGAGCGCGTGCTGCCCGTCGTTCCACCCGCGCCCGAGCTCTCGCCGCGCTATGCCGTGCTCGACATGCGCGAGCGCAGCCTCCGCGCCGACATGGTCCAGGCCTACGCGCGCACCAGTCGGTGGTGCCGCGCGCGTGGCTTCCCCGCGCAGGCGGAAGAGGCATGCGCGCAGGGGCTCGCCCTGTCGGTCCCCGTTCCGCGCCTCGACGAATTCCACCTGGCCCGGGCCGATCTCCTGCTCGAGCGCGGCGACCTCTACGCCTCCCTCGGCCGGCTGGCGGAAGCGCGGAGCGACTGGCAAGGCGCCATCGACGAGACCGCCGAGGCTTCCGATTCCCCGCCGGCCGAGCTCGCGCGCCAACGCCTGGCGGCCTTTGGTTCCGGTGTGCGCAAGCCGTAGCGGGAGCCCGGCCCGACTGCGCTCGTATACTGTCGCCGCAAGCACTGCGATGCGACGAGCACGGTTCCCTCCCCTCATCGCGTGTGCAGCCCTCCTGGGCGGCTGCAACCCGGAGCGCCACGAGGAGCCGCCGCTCGTGGTCCTGGTCTTGGTCGACACGCTGCGGCGCGATTCGCTGAGCTGCTACGGAGGTGAGCGGCCGACGCCCGCGCTCGACGCGCTAGCGGCCCGAGGGGTGCGCTTCGAGCAGGCCATCTCCTCCTCGGGCTGGACGCTGCCGGCCGCGGCCTCGATCCTGACCGGCGTCGCGCCGCCCGTGCACCAGGCGCGCGGCAAGAAGTCGCGCCTGACGCCCATCAGTCCCGACGTGCCCACGGGGGCCGAGCTGCTCGCGGCGTCCGGCGTGCGCACGCTCGCCTTCACCAACGCCGCCTTCGTGAATCCCCTGCTCGGCCTGACGCGCGGCTTCGAGTTCGAGAGCCACCGCCACGCCTACAACCAGGACATCCGCCGCGCGGACGAGACGATCGACGCGGCATTGGTGGAGCTTGCGCGGGACGACGGGCGGCCGACCTTCTGCCTGATCCACCTGTTCGACCCGCACCTCGACTACGATCCGCCGGGCGAGTTCGCGCGGCGCTACACGGAGGGGCTCGTGAACGCGGAGCGGCCGCTGGGCTGGGAGCAATGCAGCACGGTGCTGCCCGGCCAGCGCGAGAGCGTGAGCCCCGAGCACGTCGCGCGCGTGCGCGCCGCCTACGACGCCGAGGTGGCCTTCGTCGACGCCGAGATCGGCCGCTTCGTGGCCGAGCTCGAGCGCCGCGGCGCGCGCGAGCGCACGACGATCCTCGTCAGCGCCGACCACGGCGAGGAGTTCTGGGAGCACGGCGCCTTCGAGCACGGCCACAGCTTGTACGACGAGCTCGTGCGCGTGCCGCTGATCCTCGCGACCGGCGAGGATCCGGCGCGCGCGTCCGTCGTCTACGCGCCCGTGCGCACGCTCGATCTCATGCCGACGATCTTCGCGCTCTTCGGCCTGCCGCCGTCGCCGACCTTCGAGGGCCAGTCGCTGCTGCCGATCCGCGCCGAGGATCGCGCCGCGCGACCGCTGGTCCTGGACTCCACGCTCTACGGCCACGACAAGGTCGCGCTGCGCACCGAGCGCCACAAGCTGATCCTCGACCGCGATCCGCGCGCCGAACACCCGCTCGAGCTATACGACTGGATCGCCGATCCGCTCGAACGGCACGATCTCGCCAGCTCGGAGCCCGCGCTCGCCGCGCGCCTCCGTACCGAGCTCGAGGCGCGCCTCGCCGCCTACGCCATCCAGGCCAAGGGCCTGCGCCCCGGCGAGCTGCTGGACCTCTCGCCCGCGAACCAAGCCGAGATCCAGCGCCAGCTCGACGCGCTCGGCTACGGCGGCGACGACTGAGGAGAGGTCACACCCTCCGGTCGCCGCGGCCTGGGGACGGAGCACGACTTCGCGCTCACTTCCGCGTGCCGGGTTCGACTGCCTGCCCGTTGCGCGGCTTCATCAGCGAGGCGACGAAGCCGTCGAGCAGTCCGGCGTTGCCGCCGTTCACGAACACGTCGGGTACGAGCTTGACGTGCGCCTCGGCCAGCGCCGTGGCGACGTTCAGGAGCGCTGTCGCCTGCGGACCGAGCGCCGCGACCTGGGCCTGGAAGCCCTCGGCGCGCGCCAGC
>JANOGB010000418.1:0-5519 GCA_031413955.1 Planctomycetota bacterium
TTGACACCGAGCCGCCGCGGCTCGCCCCCGCCCGGGCGCCGCCCGAGCTCGACTTCGCCGGCTGATGCCAGCGCGCAGATCGGGTGTTCCGCCTCTCCCACGGGATGCGGGTCTGGCCATGCCTTGCCTGCTGGAGGAAAAACCCGCCGCGGCCACCTCGACAAGGCCCCGATGGCCAAGGGCACGCCCTCCGACGCATCGATTTCGGCCAGGCCTGGCGCGACAGACCCCCCCGAGAACGCGGCCCAGGCCCCCGGGCCGCAGGTTCATGCGCTGTCGAGTAGCCCTGGGGGATCTCTCCCCCAGGGCCCTCTCCAGATCCGGACTAGGAGATTTCCACCATCCGGCTCCTCCGCTGATGTGACTCGTGGCTACGGTCCCCAGATCTTCACGCGGATCCGAGGTGTGGGCAGAGGGTAGCGCTCCAGGAGCGCCTCGAACCTCTCCCACGTGAGACGCGAACGGTTGCCTCGACGTCGAAGCCACTTGAGCCAGTTCCACTTCGTTGCTTCGACCAGTGGCACCAGACTGCGAAAGTTGCCGCTGACGCCGAAGTAGTTGAAGTGGCCCTGGATGCGTCTCGTGAGCGCGGCATGTTGCACACGGACTGGGAGGTGTCGATGGCGTCGACACCATTCAGCCGCGACCCTGATCGCCCGCTGCAAGCGTGACGATCGGGTCTTGCACCACATGCACCAGCGACCACTGCGAGCTCGCCCCCAGTAGAAGGTGAACCCGAGGAAGTCGAAGGTGGCCGGACCTTTCCCGCTGAGCTGGCTCGCCGGCGGGCGCCGGAAGGGCAGCAGACGGGTCTTGTCCGGGTGCAGGGTCAGGCCATACCTCGCCATCTGCTCGTGGAGCCACGCCATCACGCGCTCCGCATCGTCGCATAGTTCGAAGCCGATGACGAAGTCATCGGCGTAACGGACCAGGGTTGCGCGACCGCGGAGAAGCGGCCGCACGACCTGTTCGAACCACACGTCGAGGAGGTAGTGCAGATACACGTTTCCCAAGAGCGGCGAGAGTGCCGATCCCTGCGCCGTGCCGAGATCCGGTTCGGAGTAATCCGCGCCGTCCAGCACGCCTACATGCAGGAGCTTGCCGATGAGGCGCATCAGCGCTCCATCGGCAACCCGAATCTGGAGCAACTCCTTCAGCTTGGTGCGATCCAAGCTGTCGAAGAAGGAAGTGATGTCGGCCTCCAGAATCCAATTCACTCCGCCCTGGTGGACGGCTCGGTCAAGGGCTCGAACGGCGTCATGGGCGCTGCGCCCCGGCCGGAAGCCGAACGAGCAGCCTCGGAAGTCTTGCTCGTAGATCGCTTCCAGCACGTCACGCACGGCGCCTTGGACGATCTTGTCCTCGAGCGCCGAGATCCCAATCGGCCGCGTCTTGCCGTTGTCCTTGGGGATGTGCACACGCAGGATCGGCTGGTGTCGATACCGTGTCGACTTCAGCCGCTCGTGCAGGTCGCGGAGGTTTGCCTCCAGGTCCCTACCGTAGTCCTCCTTCGTGACACCATCCGCCCCCACCGCCGCCTCCGTTCGGATGCGACGGTAGGCCGTCTCCAGCGCGGACACATCGATCAGATGTGCCAGTGAATGGAACCGTCCTTCGGGCTCCTGTCGCGCGCGTTCCACTACCTTTTGAAGTTGCAGTGACATGTCGATCCGGCGTCGAAGCGCCGGTCATGGGTCCCTTCGAAAGTTCACATCAACACGGGCCGCCTTTGCTCGGCCGGGTCCAGGCGCCATGCCTGTTCCCCGGCGTCAACGCTCGTATGCGGCCCTCCGACTCCCTCACTCCCGTCGGCCGCGGCTCCGGTCGTCCCTTGCCTTTGGCCTACCTCGCTGCGGGCGCTTCTTCTGTGCCGCTCGATGCGGCCGACAGCGCGTGCGACCCGCGGACACGCTGTGCGTCGGAGACTGGTCTCCGGCCCTCCGCTTGGCCGGTTTCTTCACGAGGAGGAGTGAGGGCCTCCCAGGTTGCTGGGCCGTCTTCTTCGTGCGTGCCGTAGTCGAAGACCCCGCCGGGTGCGGTCCTACCCTCGCCCACTTCGGGGAGTCCGCCGCGGCCTTCAGGCAATCCAACGCCCTGGGCACCCGGATTGTCATAGGTTTCGGGGCTGCATGACCTACGGCCCACACGCTCGCGTGCCTACGCATCAACGCACCCGTTGCCGGACACGCTGCAAGGCTCGCTACCGGTCCGGGCGGGCTCACCCCTGACCGGGCGGGTTTCGCACCCGCTGGACGACGTTCGGGGTTTCCTGAACTCATCGCATCGTTCATTCCTCCCTGGCCAGCAGGGCCTGGTCGCAACTCGATGTCCTATCCTCGACGCGGTGGTCCGGCTCAGAACTCAGCCGCCTTCGACCGGAGGGACCCGGCTCTGCATCCCGAGCATGGCGTACAGGCGCTCGCCGAGGGCAGGCGCTCGAGGTGCCGGATCTCCTCCGCGGTGAGCCCCAGGCACTCGCCCATGCGCACGAGGGCCTTCTGGCTGACGGGCTCGCGCTCCCGGAACAGGCGCTCGAGCAGGCGCCGGCGCGCCTCGGGGGGAGCGCGCTCCAGACGCTCGCGCAGGTGCGCGGTCAGGCGCTCACGCAGCTCGCGGCCGTGCTGGCGGAAGCGCTCGCGCAGGTGCGCGACCCAGAGCTCGCGCGCGTGCGCGGCGTCGAGGCCGTCCAGCTCGGGGCGCAGCTCGCGCGCGAACGCGGCGCGTGCTCCGTGCCGGGGGTGCGCCCGGAGAGTCGATCTCCACTGGCTCGGCCCTTCGGCTCGGGCCGTTTCTCCGGAATCTCAAACTCTGGGAGCGACTTGAAACATCACTACGCAGCGTTCTCGAACGTCAGCGCGTCCCTCCTGTCGATGCCGTCATGAAGCCTCCCAGTTCGCTCTTCCCTCTTCTTCTCTCGCTCGTGATTCCGTGGCTCACCGCGCCCGTGGCGATGGCGCAGTCTCAGGAGGTACCCGAAAGGGGTGCGGAGGATCCCGAGGAGGAGGACGAGGGGAACGGCGACAAGACTGCCGGCACGGACGAGGACGAGGAAGGCGATCCGGTGGACGCCGCCACGGGCGCGTTCTCCTTCCACAAGTCGGTCTTGTCCGTCCCCAGCCGAAACCTCGGGATCGAGGTCGACCTCAGCTACCTCAGCAGCGCCTGGACGATCGGCACGAACACGGGCGCGCGCTGGATGCACACCTACGAGGAGCGCATCGTCATCCAGTACACCTGGGGGATTCCGCCCACACCCTATCCCGGCCCGGCGGACGTTGCCGGGTACTACCCTCACGGGGAAGGAGCGGGCGGTGGCGGAGAGGGCGGTGTCGAAGAAGGCGTGCTCGGAGATCCGTGGCACATCGTGCTCCGCCCGCTGTTCATCGACGTCTACCACTACCACGACCTGCGCATCGATCACTACCGGTACGATCCCACGGACCCGACGAACTGGCTGCCGGAACCTGGCATCTTCGCCAAGCTAAGGAGCCAGAACGTCCAGTCCGGCCCCTACTCGCTCCCGCGTGCGTTCTTCCTGCGCAAGCCGGACGGGACTGTGACGACCTTCCCCAACGAGCTCTTCGAGGGCGGTTGCGGCGTGTACACGGTGCGGCCCGGGACGATCGAGGACCGGCGCGGCGACAGACTCACGCTCGGCTACGAGACCGTGCCGCAGGCTTCGGGCTGCCCGGGCGGGGAGGGCACGTTCTTCCGCCGGCTGACCTCCGTCATGGACGTCTACGGCAGGCAGGTCACCTTCGACTACGACGCGACGGGCTGGCTGGAGTCGATCGAGGACTTCACCGGCCGCGAGGTGCGGCTCGAGCACGACGCCATCGGCAACGTGACCGCGATCACCACGCCGGTCGTGACCACCTTCGACCCCGACACCGGCCAGGCGCCGTACTCGGCGCGGACCGAGATCGAGTACAGCCCCAAGGTGACCTGGATCACCCATTCGGGGCACAACATCGTGCGCGCCTTCGCACCCGTGGAAGTCGCGGCCGGCGCGAGCAATCCCAGGCTGAAGAAGCCGTATCTGGAGAACACTTGGGACCTGCAGAATCCGGCAGGCTTGCGCGTGGTCCGGCAGGACTATGGCGGCACGAACACCTCCGGCGTGCCGGCCGGTGGGACCATCAAGCTCCTGTACGAGAGCCATCCCTCGCCCATCAACCACGGCTGGTTCCAGGAGGGGTCGCGGACGCTGGCGATCGACGGCAATGGATTCGTGCGCCTGTACGTGTACGACGAGAACACCCGCCAGCGGCTCTTCTACGAGTTCACCGGCTCGGTCGACCATGCCATCATCGACGAGCTCAACCCGCCGCCGATCTCGACCCTGGTCGCCGCGGACTTCTCGAACCCCTCGACGTCCGCCAACCTGGTCTGCCCGCTGGCGTGGGCGCCCCTCGGATCGCAGACGCCCGCGGTCGGCAGCCGCTTCGTGCGCTCGGAATACGACAACCACAACCTGGTGACGGCGACGGTGGAGGCGGACGGCCGGCTCGAGTTCGTGTACGACTCGGGCTCTCCGGACATCCTCCAGCGGGCCAATCTCCTGGTCTCGCGGCAGATCTCGAGCATCGACCCCAACGACCGGATCGTGCGCGCCACCCTGTGCGAGCCGATCTACAACCAGCCGCGCCTCGAGCTGGAGCCGCGCACCTTCGGTTCGGAGACGCCGCCCAACGGTACCAGCACGGCAGCCTTCCGCTACGGCGTCGAACGCGCCTTCGACTATCAGGAGGGCCCTGCCAGCGCCGTGAGCGCCGAGGCCGCGTACTGGGGGATCGACCTGACGCAGAACTCGGCGATCTCCGTTCTCGCATCCGCCGGCGTGACCGTCGGACCCGTGGCCTTCAACCGCGGCGACGTCAACCAGGATGGCTCGACGTCGGCCACGAACGGCGACGTGATCCTGGTCGAACGCGCGCTCAACGAGCACGCTGATCCCGCGAACCCGAACTCCACCTTCGTCACACGGTCCCTGCGCACGAAGGTCTGGTACAACGCCTTCTCGCAGCCCACGCGGGTCGTGGACCCGGACGGCTACATCTCGACCTACAGCTACTACTCCCTGGTCGCGCCCGCCGGCCAGCCGGATGACGCGCACGCCGCCACGGAGGGTGGCTTGCTGGCCGAACAGCGCCGCTTCCTGGACCTGGCCCAGACGCAGTCCGTGGCCGAGCAGTTCGGCTACGACCTCCTCGGGCGGCGGAACCAGCACCGCAGCGGTCGCGGGTGGGACAGCTTCCTGACCTTCGACGAGAGGGACCGGCCGATCGCGTCCATCGACGAGCTGGGGAACAAGAGCCTGCTCCTCTACGACGCCAACGACAACGTCGTCGAGGAATGGCGCCAGCACCGCGAACCGACCTTCGATGCCGTGACCCGTCTGCCGAACGGTGGACAGACGCTCCCCCGCTACGTGAAGACGTGGCTGCGCTACGACCTGCTGGACAACCTCGTCCAGAAGACCATGCAGACCGACTTCGCCGGCGCCACGGCGGTGATCC
>JANOGB010000419.1:0-10375 GCA_031413955.1 Planctomycetota bacterium
ACGGCGGCTCGCTGGAGCTGGAGTTCTTCAACGGCGACAACGTCGGCGAGAACGTTGCCGTCATGCCCGACGGGCGCATCGTGGTCAGCGGCATGGCGGAAAACGCACAAGGCGCCAAAGGCTACGGCGTGGCGCGCATCCTGCCATGAGCTTCACCGAACCCCTCGGCTACCTTGCTTCGGCGCTGGTGCTGGCCACCTTCTGCATGCGCGACATGGTGGCGCTGCGTGTGGTGGCGATCGCCAGCAACCTGGCCTTCATCGCCTACAGCGGCCTGGCCGACATCGGCCCGGTGCTGCTGCTGCACGCGCTGCTGTTGCCGGTGAACCTGCTGCGGCTGGTCGAGACGGCAGCGCGGCCGCGCTCGACCTCAGCGGGCCAGCACCCAGCGGACACTACGTGGACGCCTTCGAGATCGCGCCGGACGGAGTCCGGGCCGTCTATTGGGCCAACGGTCCACCGCCGGTGGAACTCTTCAGCGTGCCGCTCGACGGCAGCCTGTCGCCCACCGCGTTGATCACTCCGCTGCCCCATGCCGGCGTCCAGGACGCGCCGGCGTCGGTCGCGACCAGCGGGATCGGTATCTCGGCCGATTCGAAGCACGTCGTGTTCCGGGGCAACCTGAGGAGCCTGTACGTCAGCGAGCTCTTCCGCGTCCCCATCGACGGCTCGGGCCCCGTGCGCCGCATCAGCGCCGACCTGCCCTACGTCAGCCCGACGCTGAACGGCGACGTGACCGAGTTCCAGATCGCCGCGCACGGCGGCGCGATCGTGTATCGCGCCGACCAGGAAGCGGACGAGGTCTTCGAGCTCTTCCGCGTCGACGGTCCGGACGCACCCTGGTCACGACCACGCAGGAGCCCGTGAAGATCTAGCGTGCAGCTGGCGAGCGCGCCATGTGGCGCTGGAGCACCCAGTGGCACAGCGCCACGAGCACGCCCATGGCCGCGCAGCTCGCCCACAGGAAGCGCGGACCTCGGTTTTCGTACAGGGCCGTGCCGACCAGCGGCGCGAGCACGAACGAGACCGCGAAGCCGAGCTGGAAGACGCTCAGGTAGCGTCCGACCGCGCCCGCGGGCGCGCGTGAGCTCGCGAAGGACGCGGCCAGCGGGAAGAAGAGCATCTCGCCTGCGGTCCAGACCGCGACCGAAAGGAGCGCTCCGAGCGGTCCGTGCGCGAAGGCGTTCAGTCCGTAGCCGACGCAGATCCCGAAGGAGCCCAGCGCGACCAGCGGCAGTGGCGCGCGCTGCTCGATGCGGCGCACGACCAGCATCTCGAACAGCGCGATCAGGATCGAGTTGAGCGCGAGCAGGCCCCCGACCTCGCCCTCGCCGAGGCCGAGGTCGTGCTTCAGGAACACCGGCAGGGCCCCGAAGAACTGGAACAGGACGGTCGCGGTCGCACACTGCAGCGCCACGAAGGCGAGGAAATGGCCGTCGCGCCAGGGCGAGACGGCGCCCTGTCCCGGATTCTCGGTCGCATGCACGGGTACCGCGTCGGGCTCGCCGAAGCGCCACAGCACGACTCCCGCGAGCAGTGCCGTGCCCGCGTCGATCCAGAAGAGATACTCGAAGTCGAGCTCCGCCAGCGCGCCGCCCAGCGGCAAGCCGAAGGTCAGCCCCGCGCTGACCGCCAGGCTCATCAGCGTGAAGGCTCGCGCACGCGACTCGGGCCCGACCGCGGCCGAGATCGCGGCGCCGTTCGCCGGACGGAACGTGTCGGCCGCCAGGCTCGTGGCCACGATCGTCGCGCCGATCGCCAGGGTCGAGCGCGCGTAGGCGAGGACCACGAGGAACAACGCGTTCAGCGCCAGGCTCGTCAGCTGTACGCGCCGCGGTCCGAAGCGATCGGCCAGCCAGCCGCCGGCCGTCACGCCCAGGATCGAGCCGATGCCATAGAGCGCCACCAGGCGCCCGGCGGCGTCGACGTCGTAGCCGCGCTCGCCCGAGAGGTACAGCGCCAGGAACGGCAGCACCATCATGCCCACGCGGTTGACGAACAGGCAGCTCGCGAGCACCCACACCTGGCGCGGCAAGCCCGAGAAGGCGTCGCGGTAGCTCCGGACGAGGGCGCGCAGCATGGCGGAACGCGGCAGGAGCCCGCGGGCTCACTCGACCACGATCAGGTGCAGCGCGGTCTGTCGTCCGTCGAAGTAGCGCACGCTCTGGCCGTCGAACCAGGCGTCTTCTTCGAGCTGGATCTGGATCTTGGCGCCGCCCCACTCGGGCACGTTCACCGCCGCGCTGAGCTCGATGGCGTAGGCCGTGTCGGCTCGCAACGGCTGGTCGCCGGAGCCTGGCACGCCGTCTTGCTGGTCCCACATACCGATGAACGGGCCGGCACCGTGGCCGTGGAAGCCGATCGGGTGCGAGTAGATCACGGCCTCGATGCCCTCGACGCGCGCGCGCGCGAGCGCGGTGGAGAGGATCTGGTTGCCGCTGCGCCCGCCCTGGAACGAGCTCGTGAGCAGGTCCTGCAAGCGGTTGCCGACGGCCAGGGCGCGCACGAGACCGGCGGGGGGCTCGACCTCGTCGGGCCGCAGGACGTAGGCGAGTTGCTGCGTATCGGTGTTGAGGCGCAGATAAGTGATCCCGAAGTCGAGGTGCACGAGGTCGCCGGGCCGGATCGTCTCCACGCCCCGGCGGCGCGCGAACTGCGCCGCCGGCTCGACGGCCCCTGAGCGTTGCACGTCGACCGTGGGATGGAACCAGGTGTCGAGACGCAGCTCGTCGATGCGCTCGCGGTACCACCATTCGAGATCCTCGGTGGTCGTGGCGCCCGGCCGCACGGCCGCGAAGCCCTCGGCGATGATCTGGTGAGCCAGCGCGACCAGCGAGGGATAGAAGGCGAGCTCTTCCTTCGTGCGCGTCTCGAGCCAGCCGATGGCGAGCTTCTCGGCCGAGACCAGGCGCCCGCGCAGGCGCTCGGGCAAGGCCGCGCGCAGGAGCTCGTGCTCGGTCGAGGAGAGGCCATCGGCCAGGGCGAAATCGACGCTACGGTCGATGCCGATCTTGTCGGGATCGCGCTCGGCCACCAGGCTTGCCAGACGCTTCCACTGATCCGGCTCCTGGGCCGGGTTCCAGGCCCCGGGGAAGAGCCCGCCCACGTCGTAGCGCGAGATCGAGAAGCGCTCGACGCCGCGTTCCGCGCCGAGATCGTGGAAGACCAGGATCGTGCGCCGGCGCGCGCGCAGCCAGGTCGCGGGCAGCATGGTGGTGAGCACCGGATCTTCGTGGTACTCGCGGCCCGAGACGATCCACAGATCGATGCCCTCGCGGCGCATGAGCACCGGGATCAGGGTCTCGAGCCGCAAGCGCAGCCATTCGTCCACGAGCGCCGCGCGCTCTTCGAGCGGCCAGACGGGCGCGGGTTCGACCTGCAGGCCAGCGGGCGAGGAAGCGAACAGGGCCAGCCCGCACGCCACAAGAATGCGCCTCATTCCTCGAGGATAGTCGCAGCGGCGTTACGGAACCAGGTTCAAGACCGCCGGGTTCGCAGGAGACGCTTGCGGCCCGCAAAGCGTGCGCGCGAACCCGGTGGTCTTGAACCTGGTTCCGTACCGCCTTGCGCGCCGCGCCTGGTGTGCGCAGGATCCGGCGCGCATGCTCGAGCGCTGCGAGGACGCGGACGGCTTCGTTGGCTACCGCTCGCCACGGCTCGCGGCCCTCGGAATCCCCCACCTCTTCACGACGCGCATCGGATCGGCGCGGCGCGAGTTCGATCTCGGGAAGCTGGACGCGCGCGAGCATGCACGGCTACGGCGAGCGCTGGGCGTGAGCGCGGCGTCCTTCGTGCGCGTGCGCCAGGTCCACGGTGCAGACGTGCTCGTGGTCGGAACGGGCGAGCTACCCGCCGAGGATGCGCAAGCCGACGCGCTCGTCACCGAGCGCCGCGACGTCCTGATCGGCGTCCACGTCGCCGATTGCGTGCCGGTACTGCTCGCGCGCGCCGACGGCAAGCGCGTGGCGGCCGTGCACGCCGGCTGGCGTGGGCTCATCGCGGGCGTGCTGCCGCACGCGCTGGAATTCCTCGGAACGAACGCGGTGGCCGCGCTCGGGCCATGCATCGCCGAGGGCTCCTTCGAGGTCGGTCCGGAGGTCGCCGAGGCGTTCGCGCGGGCCGGGATGGAGCACGCCATCCGCGCACGCGAAAACGCCCGCCCCCACATCGACCTGCGCGCGGCAGCCGCGGCGCAACTGCGCGCGGGCGGCGTGCACCTGCTGGATTCGACCGACCGCTGCACCTACCGCGACGCGGGCGATTTCTTCTCCTACCGCCGCGACGTCACCCATGGCGGTCGCACACACACGGGCCGACTCGGCGCCTGGATCGGAGTCGCGCCGCGCTGATCCGCGTCAGGCAAGCGGCAGGCTCTCCGCGCAGCGCGTCACCCGATCGTGGAGCTCGATCAGCGGCTGGAGGGCCGACGTCGCCTTGCTCGCGCCGACCGTCTCGAGAAGGCGGCAGGTCGCATGGCCCTCGATCGCGTGCGCGTACTCCTGGCACCAGGACGCGAAAGCGCGGAACGTACATGGCGCGACGTTCAGACCTTCACTCGAGCGCCACGACCGTGTCGACGTAGCCGACCATCATCTCCTCGAAGGTCTGGTCCCCCCAGCGCACGGCAGCCTGCGGATCGGGGTTGTTCGGATTGGCGCCGGAGTTGTCGAAGTGGCCAATGCACTCGAGCTCGGTACCGGCGGGCAGGAGCAGCGGATCCGGGAGGACGTAGGCCTCTTGCCAGTTGAAGTCGTAGTGCGCGAACAAGAGCTCCTGCTCGACGCCGTCGGGGAAGTGCGCCACGATGCGGAAGTCCTTGCCGCGCGTGTGCATGTGCGGCATGAGCGAGAGCAGTCCGACCTCTCCGGCGAAGGTCTTCGTCGCGCGCACCTCGTGGTTCGCGGCGCCGGCCGGGATCTCGAAGCTGCGGTTGATGATCGCAGAGGACTGCACCACGAAGAGCGGCGCCTCGTCGGCGAAGAGCAGCGCGAGCGTCGGCCGATCGCGACGCTCCT
Organism: Planctomycetota bacterium; assembly: GCA_031413955.1. Lineage (GTDB taxonomy): Bacteria > Planctomycetota > UBA1135 > UBA1135 > JABFRZ01. The sequence continues at coordinate 5,016 of JANOGB010000419.1, forward strand.
TGCCGTTCGGCGTGTAGTGCACCTGGAACAGCAGCGTCGCGCCCTTCGGCAGGCGCTTCGCGTAGCCGTGCGGATAGATCGAGGGCGTGTCGCCAGGCACGTAGGTCGCGAGGAAGGACTTGTCGTCGAGGAAGCCGTTCGCGCTCTGGAGCGCGGCCAGCACGTGGTGCACGACGTCCGGCGCCCCGGGTTCGATCTCGAGGGCCTGGATCCAGCGGTCCTCGGCGAAGTCGGTCTTGACGGTGAAGTACTGGTACTCGACCACACCCTCGCGCGGTACCGCGTAGCCTTCCTTGGCGAGCGGCTGCTTCGCGAGCAAGTCGTAGTCAGGCGTGAACGTCGCGTCCGGCGTGCCGATCGTCCAGCCCGCGGGCCAGTTCACCGGCGCCGGGTCCTCTTGCGGGTTGCCGCGCGGCGTGCCGGCCGCGAGCCAGGCGAGCAGCGTCTTCTTCTCGCCGTCCGCCAGGCTGCGCTGGTTGACGAACACGCCGTCGAAGCGGTGGTCCGCGTTCCAGGGCGGCATCGCGCCGCGCTCGAGGACGCTGGCGATCATCTTCGCACGCCCCTGGGCGTCCTCGAAGGAGAGCAGCGGGAAGGGTCCGACCTGCCCGGGCCGATGGCAGCCCTGACAGCGACGCTGCAGGATCGGCGCGACGTCGCGCGAAAAGGTCGGCGGCTCACCGCCGAGGGCGGTCGCGGAAAGGAACGTGAGCAGGGGCGCGATCATGGGGTCTCTCCTTCGGGCAGGGCTCGAAGGTAGCGCAGGCGCGGCAGCCGGGGAACTCGGGCGGCTCGGGAGTGACGGCTCGGGAAAGGGCTGACGTTATCTATCACTCCGGGCAAGACGCGCCGCGCCGGACGCGGCGCCTGGAAGGTCGTGACCGACTGCGCCCTCGATCCCGGCTACGCCGCGCGGTTGCCCGGGCTCTCCGGCCCGCCACGCTCGTCCGGACGCGAGACCGAGCACGTCTTCCGCTCCTCCACCGGAGACGTCAGCGCGACGATGGGTTCGTGGTGGGTGATCGACGAGGGCGCGCAGGAGACCGACGGCAAGTTCCTCTCGATCTGGCGCCGGCACGCCGATGGCGCCCACGAGCTCGCGCTCGAGACGGGAATCCTGCAGGGGCAGCGCTGAGCGTTCCCGAACCGCGCGTCGGCGGGGCCGTCTTGTCGGAGTCTTCATCTGGCCTCGACGCAATCCTGTCGGGGCGAGCCCAGAGTCTCGTCGACCTTTCCTCGAGCACCCCCCTCCGTTCCAGGAAGGCCAGCATGAGCAACTGGATGCGCACCCTCGCGGACCATTACGCGGCCGCGCGGCGACGGTTCCCCGCGGACGACCTGATGGTCGTGTTCGACATCGACGGAACCATCCTCGACATGCGCCACATGGTCCGGCACGTCCTGCTGGGGTACGACCGTGCCCACGGCAGCGAGCACTTCTACGGCCTGTGCATCGAGGACGTGGACGTGCACGAGAACCAGCTGGAGCCGCTGCTCCTGCGCCTGGGACTGGCGGACGAGGTCAGACGCGACGTCCTGCGCTGGTATCTCGAGCAGCGCTGGACCTCCGCCGCGATCCTCGCCTCGCACCGGCCCTTCCAGGGCGTCATGGACATCATCCGCTGGTTCCAGCTCCAGCCCAGGACCTTCGTCGGCCTCAACACGGGGCGGCCCGATGCCATCCGCCGCGAGACGCTGGACTCGCTGAACGCGCTCGGACGCGAGTACCGCGTGCGCTTCGCGGACGAGCTCTTGCACATGAACCCGGGCACCTGGGAGCAAGGTGTCCAGCACAACAAGGTGCGCGCCCTGCGGCGCTTCCGCGAGCAGGGGTTCCGCGTAATCGCGGCGGTGGACAACGAGCCCTCGAACCTCGCGGCCATGGCCCAGGCGGACGCCGCCGGCGAGATCCTGTTCCTGCACGCCGAGACCCTGTTCGAGTCTGGCCGGCGCGAGATCCCGCGGACGGTCGGGGGCTCGAGCTACGACATCACGGGTCTGGTCCGCGAGCAGGACGTACCGAAACACGTGCAGCTCGTCTGGCAGAGCGTCAACGACCGCGCCAGCCTGGGCGCGCTCCTCGGGTCGACGATCCACTGGGGACAGTGCAACTTGCGCCGCGATCCGCTGGGACGCCTGGTCTTGCGCCGCGATCCTTTCCGGCAGAGGCCGTGGCGCCGCAGGGGCGAAGACCTGCTCCTCCAGGACTGCTTGCGAGAGTACACGCGCGCGGAGAAGAGCCTCGAGATCGATCTCGAGGATGCGGAGCTGCTCGACGAGGTCCTGGCAGCGATGTCGGGCTTCCCGCCCGAGAGACTGTGCTTCAGTGGCCGCATCGAGGACCTGGGAGAACACGGTTTCAGACGCATCAGCAGCTCACTCCCTGGGGCCATCCTGCAGTGCCCGATCGACTTCCTTTGTCCCATGCTCCTCGGAGCGCCCGACAACGCCCGCGAGATCCTGGAGATGCTCGGGCGCTGGGGCGTGAAGCGCCTCTCGCTGAGCTGGAGCCAGCCGTCCGTGCGCCGGGCCTTCGAGCAACTCAGCGCGTGGGGCTGCGAGGTAAACCTGCGCGACGTCCCCGATCTGGAGGGCTTCCTCCAGGCCGCGCTGCTCCTGCCGCGCTCGTTGACGGCCAGCTTCGATTTCCCTCAGTGGCGAGCCAGCGCTCCAGCCGCGCGCCGTGCTCTTCCTGGCCGCGCGCCGGCCTCCGGGCAGCGCAGTCTCGTGCGAGCGCCCGGCTCCGCTCGGTAGCGCCTCCGCACCAGACAAGCCGCGCGACCACCGCCGTGCTTCCGGCTCAGCTCGCTCCGGCCAGTGCGATCGCTCCCATCACGACCAGCACTGCCAGCGCGATGCCGATGACGAACAGCGCCACCTTGGCCCACGAGATCGGTGCCTTGCCGGCCACGCAGCCGTTCTGGCCGTTGACGAGCACGGTGTAGGTCTCGCCTCGGAAGTGATACTGCAGGCTCCAGACCGGGAGCAGCACATGTTTCCAGCGGATGCCGCTGATCGTGTTGCGCACGTGCAGGTTACGGTGGGTGTCGCCGGGCACGTCGCCGGCGCAGCGGCTCTTCTGGGACTCGACCACGGCCGCCTGCGACTTCGCCCAGCCCTGCTCGAGGTCGAGCTGGTATTCCTCGGCGCGCCAGCCGGCGAGATACTCGGGCTTGTAGGGCACGAGCGCCTTGGTCTCGAAGCCGCCGAGCTTCCGCATCAGCTCGGGCGAGAGCTGCGAGGCGCACACGAGGTCGTCGTCGTAGGCGTCGTCGCGCCGACCGAAGGCAGGCACCCAGCGAATGCGGCGCTCCTGCACCATTTGCATCCGCATCTTGCCGTTGACCATGACCATCTTCGGCACGGTCACGTAGTAGTAATGCCCCGCGTCGGCCGACCAGTCGGAATGCACGCGGCAGTCGAAGGTCCAGAACGGCACGTAGATGCCGACGGCGTCGACCTTCCTGGCCTTCTCGAGCTCGCTGGGCCGGAACCAGAGTCCCCGGATCCACTTCCGGAAGCGCTCCTCGACTTCTGCACGCGCGAGGTCGAGCGGCACCAGCGACTCGGGCCGCAGGGCGTTGCGGTTCGCGTCCTGGGCGAGCACGTTCGACGAGCCGCAGTAGACGCAGCTCTCGGCCGTCGAGCTCGTGCTGTAGCACACCGTCGCGCCGCAGTTCCCGCACTTCGCCGCGCGCAGATCGACTCCGAGGCCACGCGCGGCCGAGCCGGCGTCCTCCAGGGCGCGCTCGACGATCGTGCCCTCGCCGCGCGGCACCTGCATCTTCGTGCCGCAGTACTCGCAGGCGAGCGAGTCCGCCGCCGGGTCCCAGGTCATCTTCGCCCCGCAGTTCGCGCAGGGAAAGTCGACCTTCTGGCTGGCTTCGGTCTCGGCGGCTTCCGCCGGCAGGGGTTCGTCGGGCATCGCAGCAGGCAGGCTCGCAGGCATGCTACCGCGCCCGCGCAGGCCGGGCTCCTTCGCTGCGGCGAGCCTGATCTTCACTCACGTCCGGGGTGGCGGCGCCTCGCCGGCGGCCGCGGACGGTGGCGCGGCCGTGAAGATGCGCTTATCGTAGGCGTAGTGAGCCGCCTTTCCGCCCGCACGGACGGCGCCCTGGTGAGCGCTCGCGAGCGCGGAAACCCCCTGAAAAGGACACCCACATGGGAGTGATGGATTTCTTCAAGCGCGGCGTGAGCGAGATGATGATCGCGCGGCCGGACGAGGCCAAGGCGCAGGTCGTGTGGAAGCACCCGGATCCCACGATCCCGATGAAGTCGCAGCTGACGGTCGAGGCCGACGAGAAGGCCGTCTTCTTCAAGGACGGCAAGGTGGTGGCGACGCTGGAGGCCGGCCGACACACGCTGGACTCGGCCAACCTGCCGTTCCTCTCGAACCTGGTCGACTCCTTCACCGGCGGCAATGTCTTCATCGCCGAGGTGTTCTTCGTCAATGTCCGTGAACAGACCGGGGTCAAGTTCGGCGGCCGGATCGGCAACGTCGAGGACCCGAAGTCGGGCATCCCGGTCGAGACCATGGTGCACGGCGAGTTCAGCTTCCGCGTGACGCAACCCGACACGCTCATCACGGGTCTCGTCGGCATGGGCCGCGTGGCCGACGGTGTCAGCCCGTGGATGAAGGAGCAGGTGCTCAAGGTCATCCGCGACCGCATCGGCGAGCTCCTGGTCAAGAACAAGTGGCCGCTGCTCGACGTCACCTCGGGCGCCTACACCGAGGAGCTGGAGCGCGACGTGCTGGCGGGCCTGGGCGAGCACGTGAAGAGCTACGGCCTCGTCATTTCGCGCCTCGGCAACTTCGTCATCGACATCGACGACACCGACGCGGCCAACCTGAAGAAGCTCTACACCGACGCCGCTTACCTGCGCACGGTCGGCGGGGTCGGCAACTACCAGCAGTTCGCGGCCGGCAAGGCGCTGATGGGCGCGGGCGAAGGCATGGCCAAGGGCGGCGGCGCGGGGGATGGCAACAACCCCATGCTCGGCGGCGCGGGCCTGGCGGTCGGCATGGGCATGGCGCAGATGATGGCCGGCGCGGCTCGTCCGGCTTCGGGCGGTGGAACCACCGCGGTAGGCGTCGTGTGCCCGCACTGCAGCGCGAGCGTCGCGCTGGGCAAGTTCTGCGCGAGCTGCGGCAAGGAGCTCGCTCCCGCCGCCGCGGCGGGGGCCTTCTGCGGCGGCTGCGGCGCCGCGGTCGCCAAGGACGCCAAGTTCTGCGGCCAGTGCGGCAAGAGGCGCGAGAGTTGATCCCCCTGGGAGCGCCGGGCTCCAGCCCGGCTCTTCTCCGTTCTTCTCTTCTCCGCTCCGGAACGGACATGGAGCAAGAGCCCCGAGCCGGGCTGGAG
>JANOGB010000420.1:0-9234 GCA_031413955.1 Planctomycetota bacterium
CCGTGGATCGCTCGCGAAGCGAGGCGCGAAGCGCCCTCGGCGGTCCACGGTGCCTGCAACCTCTCGAGCCCGGCGCCGAGGGACCGCTCGCCGTCGCTCCCGCATGTCGAGCGGGGCCCCGTCAAGTCCGCCCACGACGACCAGAACGAGGCTCGGTGAACTGACCAAGAACCAGGTCACCGACTTCGCACCCTCGAGAGAGTCGCGCGAAGCGCTCGACTCCGAGCGCGTCCTGGCGCTCGTCGCACAGCTCAAGCACACCGGAAGGCTCCCAGAGGGGGATCGCCAATCAATCAGACCGCGCTCTTCGGCCCGCAATAGGGCAAGAAGGCCACATGACGAACAAGAGCATTGTGTCTCATGGTGTGATGCGCCTGGCGGGGCGAGCGCCGAGGGCGTAGACGGCGAGCGACGGCGGAATGACGAGGCGGAGCGCCGAGCGCGTGCGCGAGGCGACAAGGTCGAAGGCGCCGCCGCGGTTGACGCGAACGGAGGAGCCGGCAGGATCGGAGAACGGGTCCTTCGGCCCCGTCTGCCGGTAAAAGTTGTCGTCGTAGCCGTCCATGCACCACTCCCAGACATTCCCATGTACGTCGTGCAAGCCGAAGGCGTTCGGGCGGTACTGACCAACCTCGGCGTGGCAGGTGTTCCCGTCGTCCCATGCCTCCCACTGTCCGAACGGCCCTCCATTGGACTTGGCGTAGGCATCGGAGAGGTTAGGGCCTCGGCCAAGAGCGCCGGATCCGCGCCTGGCCACCAGGGGGTCTCGCTGCCAGCCCGCGCCCCGTACTCCCATTGCGCTTCGCTCGGCAGGGAGAGGCCGAGACGGCCCAGGGTCTCGTCGCAGGTCACCCAGCTCACCTGCTCGACGGGGTGGAGGGCGCTCCAACCTCTCTTGCCCCGGTTCCAGCCCGGCAAGTAGCTATCCTCGTCGTAGCCGCTCGGATTCCTCCCGGTGAAGCGCTGCCACTGCCCCTGCGTCAACTCGTACTTCGAGAGGAAGAACGGCGAGAGCGTGACCTCATGCACGGGCTCCTCGCCGTCGCTCGCCTGCGGATCGTAGTTCGCGCCGCTCGGGTCGCTCTTCTGCGCGCCCATTCTGGAACGTCCCGCCCGGCAGCAGCACGAACACAAGCCCCGTCTCCACATTCAGGACGAGCTTTCCGTCCGGTCCGCGCACTGCGGGCTCGCCTGTCTGCAAGTGCGCGAACTCCCACAGGCCTGATCCCGGGTCGCGGCCGATCGGCAAGAGGCCGAGCTGAGGGGAGAGTGCGAAGGCCGCCATACCGCGGGCATTCGCGACGTCCGTGATCGCGGCCGTGGCCTCGGCCCACCGTGCGGACGCCTCGCCACCCGACACGCTGCGCTCGGCGATCCCCCGCGCGAACTCGGCTCGCTTCGCGATGCCACAGCCGTGCTCGGTCGAGATGCTGCTGGAGGCGAGACCCGTCGCGGCATTGGAAAAGTCCTTCACACCCTCGACCAGCTTCTCGAGCTGGTTGTGCCACCACTTGTCCTGGGCGTCGGCGAAGAGCCATTCCGGGCGCTGCGTGATCTCGGCCTCGAGTTCGGCGATGCGCTGCTCGAGCTCGGTCAAGTGCTTCTCGCGTTCCTCCGCTTTCTCCGGATCGCTCTCCTCCTTGATCTTCTTCTTCAGCCGCTCCAGGTAGCCCTCCAAGTCCTTCTTCTTGTCCGCCACGGCCCACACCTTGCGGTCCGGAGACGACACCGACCTCGCCCGCAGCTCGGCCAGCTTCTTCTCGTGGTCCGGGAGCTCGGCCACCAGCTCGCGCGCCTTCCGCAGCCATTCCTCGTACTTCGGCACGTTCTCCGGCACCGCCGGCCACAGTCGATCCGCTTCCGCAGTCAGGTCGTCCAGCTTCTGCAACGCCGACAGCCGCAGCACCTCGTCGGTGCGCAGCGTCGCCAACAGCGCGTTCTGGTCGGCGCGGGCCTTGAAGACCAGGCTGGCGCTCAGCCCGGCGACGAGCAGCACGAAGGCCAGCGCGATCGAGGCCGCGAGGCCCTGGTTGCGCTCGACCCACTTGCGCAGCTCGGCGATCGCGCCGGTCTGGTGGGCCCTGACCACGCGGTGCTCGAGATACGCGCGCAGGTCCTCGGCCAGCTCCAGGGTGTCGCGGTAGCGCCGCTCGGGCTCGCGCGCCATGGCCTTTTCGACGATCGCGGCGAGCTCGGCGGGAGCGTCCCGGCGCAGGCTCGCGAGCGGCGCGGGCGGGCCGGCCTGGACGTGCATCAGGACCATGCGGTTCGTCATGCGCGCGTCGGGCGGGACGTAGGGCATCTGTCGCGCGAGCAGGTGGTAGAGCATCGCCCCGAGCGCGTAGACGTCCGAGCGCGGCGAGAGCCGCTCGATCTGCCCCTGGGCTTGCTCCGGCGGCATGTAGGCCGGCGTCCCCACGATGTCGCCGTCCAGCGTGAAGAGCGGCGAGTCGGGCGCCTCCTGGCGCTCTTCGCGGCGCTCGGTCCGCAGCGCGGTGGTGGGCTCCGGCGCGAGCCGCAGGTCGTGCGCGTCCGCGCGTCCGAGCACGCGCGCCAGGCCCCAGTCCATCACGTACACCTCGCCGAAGTTGCCGACCATCACGTTGGCGGGCTTGAGGTCGCGGTGGATCACGCCCTTCGTGTGGGCGTAGGCCATGGCCTCGCAGACTTTGAGGATCACTCCGAGCGCGCGGGTCTCGTTCCAGCCTTCGCGCTGCTCGAAGACGAGCTCGAAAATCGCCTTCAGGTCGCGGCCCTTGACGAGCTTCATCGTGAAGTAGACGCGCCCATCGGAGTCGAGGCCGAGCTCGTGCACCGGCACGATGCCGGGGTGATCGAGCTGGCCGGTGACCTGGGCTTCCTCGAGGAAGCGCGCCAGCAGGCGCTTGTCCACCGGCGGCGTGCCGCCCGCGGCGGGGCTCTCGCCCTTGCCGAGGATCACCTTCATGGCCAGCGAGCGGCGCAGGTCCTCGTCCCAGATCTTGAGGATCGCGCCCATGCCGCCGCGCGCGATCTCGCCCTTGAGCTGGTAGCGCGAGCGCTTGAGGGTGTGCTCGGAGAGGCGCCGCAAGAGCTCGCTCGAGGGCAGGTCCTCGCGTTGCTGCTCGTGCTCCGCGAGCGAGAGCGCGGGCTCGACGCCCGAGCCGTACTTCTCGCGCAGCTTGTGCGCGAAGGAGCGCTCGTGCTCGGCCGAGAGCCCGAGACCCGCGCGCGCCAGCAGGCTCGCGAGGCGCTGCCATTCGTCGTGGAGCTGCGCGAGCGCCCGGGCGTGCTCGGGATGCGCCCGGCACAGGGCCCCGAAGTCCGGGTGTTGTGCCGCGTGGTTGGCGGCGAGCCAGCCGGCGAAGAGCTCTTCGGGCAGAGACCCAGGTTCCTCCGAGCGATCCTCCATGGCGAGCGGCCGGTCAGTGTAGCGCCTTGCGCTGGCCCGCCCTCGTTCAGATCGATCGGCGAACTCCGGTGCGGCTGTGCCTCGTCAGCCGGGCTTCTGGCAGGCCACGACGTCCTGATGCTCGTCCCACAGCGCCTCGCCGTAGGTGACGAGGCGCGTGTCGTGTCCGCGCAGCAAGAGACGCGTCACGAAGCTGGGAGATGCGAGCGCGATGCCGAACCCGCTCTGGCGCGGATAGTCGCGGTAGCCGAAGCCGTCGCGCGCGAAGTCGGCCAGCAGCCCGGAGCGCTGCTCTGCGTCGAGGCCGTACTCGATGCCCTGCTCCATCCGGTACGCGGCGTAGCGGCCGAGGGTCGTGAAGACCAGCAGCCCGCCCGGCGCCAGCCAGGCGTGGAAGCACTCGAGGAAAACCGTCCAGCGCTCCCGCTCGAGGTGCGTCAGCAGGGAGCCCACCCAGATCAGGTCGAAGCAGCCGGGTGCGAGCGCCACGGCGCGCGGATCGAGCGCGGAGTACACCGGCCGAGCCCCGAAGGTGCGCGCGCAGAAGTCGACGCCGTCGCGGGCGAGATCGCAGGCGGTGAGCTCGGCCTCCGGCCAGGCTGCGCGCAGCGCGCGCAGGACGCGGCCGTGTCCACAGGGGAGGTCCAGGATGCGGCGCGGCGCGCTGGCCCTGCGCGTCTCGAGCGCAAGGCGAATGCAGCGAATGGCGGAGAGGCCGACGTCGATGTAGTGCCGTTCGTCGCCGGTGAACATCTCGTCGTTCGGCGAGCGCCTGCGGTCGACCGCTCGCGCAAGGGGCTCCAGGTCGTCGGCTGCAGGCGGCGGGCGAGGAGTCACGCTGCCTGCGATGCTAGCTCTTGGCGGCTAGGACCGGAACGCCAGCGCGAACAGGCGCCGCACGGAGTCGTCGGCGTCGAGTTTCGCGAGCTCGGGCGGCGTGAACCAGCGCAGGGCCGTCGATTCGGCGCCGACGCGCGGCACTGCGCCTGCGGGAGCGTGCACCACGAAGCGCGTGTCGAGGTGCCAGTGCTCGGGCTCGCCCGCTCGCGCGGGGATGCGGTGGCAGTCGAGGTCGATGGGCGTGGGATCGACGCGCAAGCCCTGGATGCCGCTCTCCTCGCGCGCCTCGCGCAGCGCGCACGCTGCCAGATTCGCGTCGCCGTCGCAGTGGCCGCCGAGCTGCAACCAGCGCGCGAGTTTTTTGTGCAGCGTGAGCAGCCCGCGCTTCCCGGTCGCGTCGAGCACCAGCGCCGAGGCCGTCAGGTGGCCGGTCAGACAGCTGCGCCAGAGCGCGTCCGGGTGTGCGTCGATCCACTGCAGCATGAAATCGCGCGCTTCGGCCTGCTGCGCGTCGCGGCCCACGTAGCGCTCGATCGTCGCACGCGCCAGCGCCAGGTCGGCCACGGGGGCGAGCTCCGTCGCGCCCTCGGAGAGCCAGTGCCGCTGGGTGCGCTTCTGGCTCACTTGCACAGGAGCTTGCTGCGCAAGTTCCTCATTTGCACAGGAGCTTGCTGCGCAAGCGACTCATTTGCACAGGAGCTTGCTGCGCAAGTTCCTCATTTGCGCAGCAGCTTGCGGTACCTGCCGGCGCGCGACTCGGGCCCGAAGCCCATGCGCTCGCGCCAGCCCTTGCGCCACTCGGCGTAGTCCTCGTAGGTGCCGTGGTGGAAGTTGACGATGCCGTCGCCCTCGAAGGCCAGGATGTGGGACACGACGCGGTTCAGGAAGTAGCGGTCGTGGCTGACCACGATGGCCGAGCCGATGTACTCCTGCAGCGCTTCCTCGAGCACGCGCAGGGTGTCGAGGTCGAGGTCGTTGGTGGGCTCGTCCAGCAGGATCACGTTGGCCGGGCTGCGCAGCATGCGCGCCAGCAGCACGCGGTTGCGCATCCCGCCCGAGCATTTGCCCAGGAGCTTCTGCTGGTCCTCGCCCTTGAACTGGAAGCGCGCCACGTAGGCGCGCCCGTCGAGCGTGACGTTGCCGAAGGGGATCACCAGATTGCCCTCGGTGATGTTGTGTAGACCGATTTCGAGTCGTCCAGGATCAGGCGCGACTGGTCCAGGTAGGTGAGCTTGACGGTCGCGCCGATCGAGACCGTGCCGCTGTCGGGCTGCTCCTGCCCGAGGATCAGGCGCAGCATGGTGGTCTTGCCCATGCCGTTCGGGCCGACCACGCCCAGGATCGCTCCGGGCGGCAAGTCGAAGGAGAGCTTCTTCAGCAGCACGCGCTCGCCGTAGCCCTTGGTGACGTTGTCGAACACGATCACCTTGTCGCCCAGGCGCGGGCCGGGCGGGATGGCGAGCTCGACCAGGTCGAGCTGGTCCTGGGCGCGGCGCGTGATGAGCTCCTGGTAGCGCTGCACGCGCGCCTTGGATTGCGTGGTGCGCGCCTTGGGCGTGCGGCTGAGCCACTCGCGCTCCTTGGCGATGACCTTGTCGGCCTTGGAGTCGGTCTGGCGCTTGATGTCGAGGTTGCGCGACTTCTGCGCCAGGTACTCGGAGTAGTTGCCCTTGTAGGGGATGGTCTTCTGGCGCTCGACCTCGAGCATCCATTGCACGACGTTGTCCAGGAAGTAGCGGTCGTGGGTGATGAGGATCACCGTGCCCTGGTAGTTCTTGATGTGCTCCTCGAGCCACTCGACCGTCTCGGTGTCGAGGTGGTTGGTGGGCTCGTCGAGCAGGAGCAGGTCCGGGTGGCCCATGAGCAGCTTCGCCAGCGCCACGCGCCGGCGCTCGCCGCCCGAGAGCTTGCGCACGTCGGCGTCCATGGGCGGCAGGCACAGCGCGGTCGCCGCCTGCTCGAGGTGGCTGTCGAGCTCCCAGATTTCCTTGTGCGCCATGACCTCGGTCAGGTGCTCGAACTCCTCGCCGATGTCGCCCGCCTCGGCCAGCTCGTTGTAGCGCTTCTCGAGCGCGCGCAGCGGCGCCACGGCCTCGTCCAGGTTGCCGGCCACGTCCTTGTCCTCGGTCAGTGGCGGCTCCTGCGCCAGGTACCCGATCGAGAGCTCGCCCACCGCCTTGGCCGTGCCCTCGAACTGCTTGTCGAGGCCGGCCATGATGCGCAGCAGGGTCGACTTGCCCGCGCCGTTCGGCCCGACGACGCCGATCTTCGCGCCCTCGAGGAACGAGAGCGTGATGTCGTTCAGCACCAGGCGTTGCCCGTAGTACTTCTTCAGCTCGTGCAGCTGGAAGATGATCTTGTCTGCCATTTTGAGGGGAGCCAAGGTAGCGGGGAATGGCCGCAGAGCAAGCGCGGGACGAGCGCTGCGTTCTGGGGAGGCGTTCGATTCGAGTGTGAAGTTTCTTTGGGTCGTGTCCTCGAGTTCGGCCGTTGGCGCTCGACCAGGGGCCCCGCTCGGGCGCGGGGGTGAGCTCGAGCGGTCCGGCTGCGCCTCGAATCCCTCCGCACGAGCGAAAGCCTGTGGTCTGCCCCGCGCCGAGAATCCCCTGGTCGAGCGCGCGAGGTGCGCGCCAGAGTTCATCGAGTTGCTCGGAGCGAGTGCTTCGAGCGCCTCTTGCTCGGCAGATATTCTTCTGCCAGCGTCCCGCACTGCGCGCGCCCCGAGCTGCGCGGTGTTTGTCACGTCGTCCTGCGTGTGCGCCGCGGCTTGCCGTGGCTGCGGACGCCGAGGACGTGCAGCGGGCTCGCCGGGGATTCTCGCGCGGGAGACACTGCGGTCCACACCAAGGGCTCGGGAGGTCGCAGGCGCCGAGGGACCGCTGCCGGTCGCTCCCGCCAGACGAGCGGGGCCCCGGCGAGCCCGCCATCGTGCGGTGCAGTGGACTTCGCCGGCGGTGGTTGCTCGAGGAGAGGCGCTGGACGGCCATTTCGCGACGCGTGCGCGGTGCCGGCGGTCGGGGATGGCTTGCGCGTAGCGCGATCCGTCATCTTGCCGGTATCGTTAGCCGTCATGACGCCCAAGACGACCACCCAGACTCCCGAACGGACGACGACGACGGCCTCCTTCCTGAGCGAGCTCGGGATCGCGGCAGACAACTCCGGCGCCTACAACGGTGCGTGGCTGGCCTGCAAGGGCGAGTGGCTCGAGAGCCACGATCCGGCCACGGGCAAGGTCATCGCGCGCGTGCGCCAGGCGACGGGCGAGGAGTACGAGGCCTGCCTGGCGGCGGCGCACGCGGCGTTCCTGCGCTGGCGCGAGGTGCCGGCGCCCAAGCGCGGCGAGATCGTGCGCAAGCTCGGCAACGCGATGCGCGAGAAGAAGGACGCGCTCGGGCGCCTGGTCACGCTGGAGATGGGCAAGATCCTGCAAGAGGGCTGGGGCGAGGTGCAGGAGGCGATCGACATCGCCGACTTCGCGGTCGGGCAGTCGCGCATGCTCTACGGCCTGGCGATGCACTCGGAGCGTCCCGGGCACGCGATGCGCGAGCACTGGCACCCGCTCGGCGCGGTGGGCGTGATCACGGCCTTCAACTTCCCGATGGCGGTGTGGGCCTGGAACTCGATGCTGGCCTACGTGTGCGGCGACCCGGTGGTGTGGAAGCCGTCGAGCGAGACGCCGCTGTGCGCCATCGGGCTGACGAACGTGGTGCGGCCGGTGCTCGAGGCCGAGGGCTTCGGGGCGCTGGCCACGCTCGTGATCGGCTCGGGGCGCGAGGTCGGCAGCCGGCTATTGACCGACAAGCGCTTGCCGATGATCTCCTTCACCGGCTCGACCAACATCGGCAAGAAGGTGGCCACGACGGTGGGCGAACGCTTCGGTCGCTCGATCCTCGAGCTGGGCGGCAACAACGGCCTGGTGCTGATGGAGGACGCCGACCTCGAGCTCGCAATCCCCGCGATCCTGTTCGGCTCGGTCGGCACGGCCGGGCAGCGTTGCACGACCACGCGCCGCCTGCTGGTGCACGAGCGAATTGCCGACGAGGTCGAGAAGCGCCTGCTGCGCGCCTACGAGCAGGTCAAGATCGGCAACCCGGCGAACGAGAAGACGCTGTGCGGGCCCCTGGTCTCAACGAGTGCAGTCGAGGAGATGATGACCGCGCTCGAGCAACTGAAGCAGGAGGGTGGCAAGATCCTGTGCGGCGGCGAGCGCGTGAAGCTCCCGGGCGCCGAGGCCGGCGGCAACTTCGTCAAGCCCGCCATCGCGCGCGCCGAGAACCACTACAAGATCGTGCAGCAGGAGACCTTCGCGCCGATCCTGTACGTGATCCGTGTCAAGGACCTCGAGGACGCGATCCAGAAGCACAACGACGTGCCCCAGGGCCTGACCTCGGCGATCTTCACGCTCAACGTGCGCCACGCGGAGCGCTTCCTCTCGGCCGTCGGCTCCGACTGCGGCATCGCCAACGTCAACATCGGCACCAGCGGCGCCGAGATCGGCGGCGCCTTCGGCGGCGAGAAGGAAACCGGCTGGGGCCGCGAGTCGGGCTCCGACTCCTGGAAGCAGTACATGCGCCGCCAGACGAACACGGTCAACTGGAGCAACGCGCTGCCGCTCGCGCAGGGCATCCAGTTCGGGTAGGAGCGCTACGATAGGCGGGACGAAGAGCCCGCGTGAAGAACTCGCCTTGGTCGGGATCGTCGGAGATCCAGGTCGTGATGCGGCCATGGTCGCGCGCGTTCCTTGGCCCGAGGGCGCGTCGGTCGAAGCTCCCGAGGTCCTACGATCGGTTGCCGGACAGCTCCCAGCGGAGAAGGCGGACCCCAGCGCTGCCCGACCAGCATCGGGCTGACCGGTGCCGGCGCTAGCTAGGCCAGACGTGCCTGCCTTGTTCCGCGCCGGCCGGCTTCGCAGAATCGCGGCGTGAGCTCTGCTCCGCCTGCGCCACGCCCGCCGCGCACCTGGAAGAAGCGCCTGCTCGTGGCCGCGGCCTCGCTGCTGGCGA
>JANOGB010000421.1:0-12583 GCA_031413955.1 Planctomycetota bacterium
TTTTAATTGTATTCCATCTGGACGTATTACATCTATTTGTAACAATGGTTTTCCTGAATATTTTGCAGAAAATTCATAAATGAAATCATTTGGAAAATCATCATAGTCAAAATTTATACCAAATTGATGAGTTGTAATTGATGTGTCTCCTGACCTATCATAGTTGATATTTGGTGTATTCAAAATTTTATGTTCTGGAATTTTTTCACTCAAAAATAAATTAATCCATACTGGTATGGCAACTTTGGGATATGATCCTCGACTTGCGGTACTCGCCGTAGACCGCGCCGGCCTCGGTCTTGAACCCCGTCTCGTCGTAGAGGAGGTTCTGGAAGCGATCGGCCTCGACCTCGACCACGGTCGGCAGATCCTGTTTCGCGAACGAGAGGTGGTAGGCGGTGATGTCGTCGTTCGTGAAGGCGTTCGCGTCCGCGCCGATGCCGTTCGTGATCGCGTCGTACTCGGGGTGCTTGGCCGTGCCGCGGAACATCATGTGCTCGAAGAAGTGCGCGAAGCCCGTCACGCCGGGCTCGACCTCGTCGCGCGAGCCGGTGCGCACGATCGACCAGTAGGAGACGAGCCCGTCCGAGGGCATGGGCACGACGATCGCCTCGAGGCCGTTCGCGAGCGTCTTCTGGTGGATGGCGTAGGGGAACACCTTGCCCGTCGCGCCCATGCTGCCCGAGCTCTTCTGCGCACCGGCCTCGTTCGCTCGCGCGCTGGAATCCGGATGCAGGTGCCTGTGCTCGGGAGCACCCTCCTTGACCACGAAGAAACAGGCGGAGAGCGAGAACGAGAGGGCAAGGACGATGAGGTGGCGCATGATCGAATCGAACGGCAGGGGCGCGGCGCGCCAGGAAACGGGCGCAGGATCCTAGCAGAGCGCGGCGGACCCGCGAGCCCTACTTCTCGGACAGGAACGAGGGCACGCGCGGGTTCCCGTTCCAGTCGAGCACGAAGCCCGCCGCCGGCGCCGCACGGGAGGGATCGTCGGCGATGCAGAAGAGACCGATCGAGGTCGCGACGTAGATGCGCTTCCCGGTGTGCACGAAATCGACGAGCTCTGCTCCATCCGCGAGCTGGAACGCCCAGCGAAGCTGGTTGTCGTTCTCGAGCTCGTGAACGGACAGGCGCCCGTCCGCGCAGCCGAGCACCAGACTCTCTCCGACGATGGCGGGAGCGCAACAGAGCTCGCTCCCGATCCGGATCCGGTTGCGCCGATCGCGCTTGCCTGCACTCAGGTCGAAGTGCGCGACTTCCTCGTTGAAGCCGGCCACGGCGTAGTCACCGCGCTTGCCGAGTCCGAGATAGGTGAGTCGCGAGCCATCCAACGCCGACTTCCACAGCTCTACCCCGCTCCTCACGTTGTAGGCGCGTAGACTCCCGCCCGTGGAGGGCGTGGAGGGCCCGGAGCCCCAGGCCAAGCCGGGATGATCTGCGACCATGACGCGCCAGCCCGCGATCACGGGCGGCGAGGCGCCGAAGCCATCTGCGCTCGTCTGCCAGAGTTTCTCCCCCGTGTTCGCGGAGAGCGCGACGAACAAGCCCCGGTCGGTTCCGAAGAACACCAGGTCGCGAGCCGCGGCCGGTACCATCGCGATCTTGCCGTTGACGGAGAAACGCCAGAGCTCGCGTCCGTCGGCCACTCTCAGGGCGATCAACTGGTCATGGAGCGCCACGAGCACGGTCCCGCCCTCGGTCAGGCACAGCGGAACTCGGGTCGAAGGCAAGTCTCCCGTGTCCTCCCAGCCGGAGTCCCAGCGCCAAACCTCCGCGGGCGCCTTGCTCTCGCCGACGCCCAGCTCGCGCTCGAAGGCCAGGACGCTCCCGTCCCTCGTGCGACGCGCCAGGACGAGCTCGTGCGTGACCACCGGCGCCGCGGCCACGGTGTGGGCGCTCGGATCATTCGGATCGAACGTTTTCATCTTCTCGAAGAGAGCGTAGTAGCTGCTCTCGTCCCACTGGCGTGGCCCGAGTTCTACTTGCAGCGCCTCCGCGAGGAGGTCCAGCGACAGCCCCTCGAGCTCGCCCGTATCCGGATCGAGGCGCGCGACCGTGAGTCCGCCCGTGTACAAGCTGCCGCCCGCGAGAGTCGGCTGCCCAGCGCACCCGGGGACGAACCACAGCACTCTTGGGGATTGGATCTCGTCCTCGCGCTCGCGGTAGTTGTCGTGCTCCGCCCCGCCGGCGTACTGCGGCCAGTCGAAGTCCTCGCGCTCCAAGACAGAAGGCCGGACTCCGCTCGTGGGTTCGAAGGGCGGCGGAGCTGCCTCCAGCAGAGCTTCCCTCGCCTTCGGAACCGGCGCCGGAGCGCTCGCGCGAGCACGCCCGGATTCCTCGCTCGGCACCTGAACGCGACCGAGCACGTCGCTCCCGCGCGCGGGTTCGCGTTCCGGAAGCGACCCCTGGCGCTCGCTCGACGGCTGTCTCTCGCCCTCGCGTGAGCGCAGCCACCCGCTCTGGAACACGGCGCCGACGGCGAGGGCAGCCGTCAGGCCGAGCCAACCGAGGAGCGACAGGCCGCCACCCATGCCCGCGAACGGGGCAGCGCCCGGCCCTCCACTCTCCGCTCCGCGCGGCACGGCAATGGGCACGGCCGGCGAGCCCAGCACCGTCAGCCAGTGGCACCACGCGCTGCGATCGCCGCCGTAGCGCCGGTCGAGCTCCGCGCGCAGGCGCTCCAGCCCGCGCGCGAGGCGCGCCTTGACCGTATTGAGCGGCGCGCCCGAGCGCTCGGCGATCTCCTTGGGCGCGAGGTCGTGGTAGTAGCGCTGCACCAGCGTCGAGCGATACGGCTCATCGAGCTTGCGCAAGGCCTCGACGAGCTGCGCCTGGGCCTCGAGCGTGCCATCGGTCTCGGGCGTGCTCGGATCCGGGCGCCCGGCCAGGCTCTCGCGCCGCGCGCGCCGCTCGTCGCCGCGCTTCTCGTTGAAGGCCCGATTGCGCAGCACACGCGCGAGCCAGGCCTTCGGCTCGGCCAGCCCGCTCGGGCGGTGCTTGGCCCAGGCCGCCCAGGTGTCCTGCACCAGGTCCTCGGCGCGCGCCTCGTCGTGCACGAGGCTGAAGGCGAGGCGCCGCAGGAAGAGCTGGCTGGCCGGGAAGTCGGGCGGCTCGGGCGTGCGGGCACTCATGGCTGAGGTATTCTCTGCCCAGGATGACACCGCGAGCCGCTCGAGGGGTGCAGCGTTTTCGCGCAACCCTGCCGATCGCCCGGGGGCACCGCGTTCCGGCGCCGGCCGGCAGCTACGGCATGATCTTGCCCTCGGTCCCCCTGTTCCGCCGACGTTGATTCCTCCGACGTCGACCCTTCAAGGCTCCGATGCCGGCCAGGTTGGTCAGGGAGCCCGGCCCGCCGCGGGGGCGGCTGCGCGCCTCGGGACGCGCGACGTGCTGGTCGCGGCCGCGCTCACGCTGCTCGTCGGGCTGCTGTATGCGCTCACCTTCCAGACGCGCTACTACAACGACGGCCCGGGACTGGTCTCCATGCACGCCCTGCAGGAAGGCCGCGTGTACTACCACGTGCTCTACCTGCCCGCCTGTTCCTTGGTCGAGAGCGTGCTCGGCCTCGCGGACCCGCTGGTCGCGCCGCGCCTGCTCTCGATCCTGCCGGGGGCGCTGGGCTGCGGGTTCGCCTTCCTCGTGTTGCGGCTGTGCGGCGGTTCCATCTTCGGGGCACTCGCGGGGGTCCTGCTGCTCGCGCTGTCGCCCTCGATGTGGTTCTTCGGGACGACGGTGGAGGTCCACGCTCTGGTCTTCTGCGCGGTAGCGCTCGTGGCCCTGGTCACGCTGCTCGCCCCCTGGCACCGACCGATGGGCGCGCTCTTCGTCGTGGCCGCGGCTTTTCCGCTGCTCTACTGGTCCCACCAGGCGACCTTCGTCCTCGGCCCGGGCTGGGTCCTGTTCGTGCAGTTCGCCCGCGCGCGTCACGGCGGACGCTTCTCCTGGCGCGCGCTGCTCCTCGAAGTCGGGCCCGTGCTGCTCGGCGCGCTCGTCTTCGCGATCGCGATCGCGGCCTATGTCCGCTTCGGGTCCCTGGTTCCGGCCTGGGAGGAGGTGCAGCGAAAAGTCCATGCACCCGAGACCCGAGCCGTGATCGAGAAGCGGGCCATCTGGCTGAACGAGTGGTTGCTGCCGCTCGGGCTGCTGGTGCCCCTGGCGTTCGCCGGCGCAGCCCGGATCCGGCGCCCGGCCGAGCTCGGCGCAGCCATCGCCGCGCTCATCGGCGTTCCACTGTTCTTTTTCTTGTGGTGGGGCACGCTGGAGAAGGGCGGGTACTTCCTCAGCAGCAGCGTGTTCTTGCTGGTACCCGTGGCGTTCCTCCTGGATGGCTCGAGCCGTGCCAGGATCCTGCTCGCGCTCCTGCTGCTCGCCGCGCAGGCGACCTACGCCCGCGCGCGGATCGACGCCTTCGACACGGGCTGGGATCCGGCCGAGCGCGTCGAGCAGGTGCGCTCCGTCCTGGGCGAGTCCGGGCTCCTGCTCACGACCGTGACCTTCGCGCCGAACATCCACATCGCCCTGCCCGGAGTCGAGGAACACTCCCTCACGGTGATGGTGCGCCAGAGCATCGCCCGGTCGGGTCGTTCCCTGACGCCGGCCGGAGCCCTGGAGCCGGTGAAGCCCTTCCTGGCGCGGCTCCTCGAACGCCATGCCCGCGTCGCGGTCGAGATCGGATTCCACAGGGTTACGCTCCAGGACTCGCCCTCGCTCACGGCCTTCGCACCCTACTTGAAGGCGATCGAGGACTTCCTGCGCGAGCAGTACGTCGTGTCGGAGTTCCCGCACCCGTACTGGCCGATGCTCTTGCTCGAGCGACGGAAGTGAGTGCCAGCCTTGATCCCGCTCTCGCGGCTCGGACACTGGACGGCGTGCTCGCGAGGTTCCCTCTCTCCTGGCGCGCTTTCGGCCTGCTGGCGGGCACCCTGCTCGGCAGCGCGGCTGCAGCCCAGGCACCCGCTGCGCCACGGCGGCCGAACCTCGTCCTGATCGTGCTCGACGACTTCGGCGTCGACCTGCTGGGCGCGTTCCCGCGCGCGAGCGACGGACGCGCGCCGCCCTGCACGCCGAATCTCGACGCCCTGGCGCGCGACGGCCTGCTCTTCACGCGGGTCTGGACGGATCCCGTGTGCTCGCCCTCGCGCGCGCAAATGCTCACCGGCCGGCACGGCTTCCGCACCGGCATCGGCATGGGCATCGCCAAGAAGAAGGGCAGCTTGCGCGTCGACCTCGAAAATCCCCTGCCGCGCATGCTGGTCGGCTACGACTCCTCGGCCGTGGGCAAGTGGCACCTCGTCGCC
The DNA here is from genome assembly GCA_031413955.1 of Planctomycetota bacterium. GTDB lineage: Bacteria > Planctomycetota > UBA1135 > UBA1135 > JABFRZ01. Next base: position 5,298 of record JANOGB010000421.1, read on the forward strand.
TTGGCCGACCAGAACTGGGACCACCCGCTCGACGCAGGCTTCGGGTACTACGCGGGCTCGCTCTACAACCTCGCCGAGAACACCCCGCTCGACGCGCTCTGCAAGCGAGACGGGCCGCTCTCGTATTCCAACTGGACCAAGACCTACGACGTGCGCGCGAACGGGATGCTGGACTCGCGCTGCTCGAAGAGCTACGCCACCACAGACACCGCCGACGAGGCCAGCCTGCGCGCGAAGCTGATGCGCCCGCCCTGGTTCCTGTACGTGGCCTTCAACGCACCCCACTGGCCCTTTCACCAGCCGCCCGTGGAGCTCTGCCCGAGCCCGCTCGACTGCCCGGAGCGAGCCTGCCGGCCGGACGCGCCCGACTCCGCCCGACGCGTGGAGGCGATGGTGGAGGCGCTGGACACCGAGCTCGGACGGTTCCTGTCCGAGCTGCGGGCGCACGACGCGAACACGATCGTGTTCGTGATCGGGGACAACGGCAGCGACGCCAGCGCGCGCTCGGCCGCGGACGAGCCCAACCGCGAGAAGGCCACGCTGTACGAGGGCGGAGTACACGTCCCGCTGATCGTGGCGGGGCCCGGCGTCGTGCGCGGGACGAGCTCGGCGCTGGTCTCGTCGACCGATCTCTACGCCACGATCGCGGAGCTGGCCGGCGCCTGGGCACCGGCCGAGGATTCGGTCTCGCTGGTCCCGTACTTGCGCGGCGAGACGCGCCCGCTGCGCCGCACGGTCTACGCCGAGGCGTTTCGCCCGAACCAGCCGAGCGATCGCGAGGGCGGCGTCTTCGCGCCCGACGAGCACGGGCGCGCGCTGCGCGACGAGCGCTACAAGCTCGTACACCTGCGCTACCCCGGCCGCGCAGTCGAGGAGACGTTCTACGACCTCTGGCTCGACCCGCAGGAGGGCACGAACCTGCTCGCCGTCGCGCCGGACGGCGACGAAGGCCACGGCCTCTCCGGCGAGCCGCGCGCACGCTATCTCGCGCTCTGCGCCGAGCTGCACGCGCTGGGGCGCGATTGATGCGTACCGCGGGCCGCCCGAGCGCGCGCGAGCTGTACATCGCGCTCGCGCTGGCTGTTGTGGTCGGCCTCGTCTACGCGCTCACCTTCCAGACGCGCTTCTACAACGACGGTCCGCCCCTGACCGAGATGCACGTCCTCCATACCCGGGAGCTGCACACGCACGTGCTCTACCTGCCGGTGTGCGATCTCGTCGCCAGCGTGCTCCGAGTGGACGATCCGTTGCTCGCTCTGCGGCTCGTGTCGATCGTGCCCGCGGCAGCCGGGTGCGGGTTCACGTTCCTGCTGATGCTTTCCTTTGGAGCGCCGCTCTTCGGCGCCCTCGTGGCCACGCTCTTGCTCGCGCTCTCGCCCGCCCTGTGGTTCTTCGGGACGACGATCGAGGTCCATGCGCTGCTCTTCGGCACGGTGACGCTGGTGGCCCTGGTCACGCTGCTCGCTCCGTGGCAGCGCCCGGCGCTCGCGCTCGCGCTGGTGGCCGCGCTGTTCCCGCTGCTCTTCTGGGCGCACGAGTCGACCTTCGTGCTCGGACCCGGCTGGGTCCTGCTGGTGCAGTACGCGCGCGCGCGCCGCGGCGGGCGCTACTCCTGGCCCGCGCTGCTCTTCGGCGTCGGGCCCGTGCTGCTGCTGGCGCTGTGCGTCTCCGTCGGAACGGCCAGCCTGGCGCGCTTCGGCTCGGTGCTCGGGATCCTGCGCGACGTCGACACGCAGCTCGACGTCCCGGGCTACCAGCCCGCGATGCACGACCGCTCCGTGCTGCTGCACGAATGGCTGCTGCCCCTGGGCGTGCTCGTGCCCCTGGCCCTGCTCGGAGCCCGGCGTCTCGGGCGCGAAGCCTGGCGACCGCTGGCGATCGGCGCCCTGGCCCTCCTGCCGCTGTGCTTTTTCGCGTGGTGGAGCGTGATCGAGCGCGGCGGATACTTCCTGGGCAGCGACGCCTTCCTGCTCGTTCCTGCGGCGCTCCTGCTGGGCGGCTGGAGCCGTGGCAAGGGCCTGCTCGCGCTGCTCCTCCTGGCCGGCCAGGTCACCTGGGCGCGGCACCGCATCGACGAGTTCGACCAGGGCTGGGTGCCCGCCGAGCGCGTGGCGCAGGTGCACACGGCGCTCGGCGACTCGGGCCTGTTGCTCGCGAGCGTGGGCTTCGCGCCCAGCATCCACATCGACCTCCCGGGAGTCGAGGAGGTCTCGATGCGCAACTTCGTGCGCTCCACCTGCCTGCGCGAGCAGCGCCTCGTGCCGCCCGAGGAGATCGTGGCGACCCTGGGGCCCTACCTGCTGCGCCTCTTCGAGCGTCACGAGCGGGTGGCCTTCGAGACCGGTTTCCCGGAGGGCGCCAAGGACTCGCCCGCGCTGGCCGCCTTCGCGCCGAGCCTGGCGGCGATCGAGGCGTTCATGCGCGAGCACTACACCGTGCGGGAGCTGCCGCACCCGCACTGGGGGCTCCTGGTGCTCGAGCGGCCGAAGTAGCAGGCGCCCGGCGGATTCCGATCCGCTCGGAGCTCGTGAAGCGCTCGGCCCCGCCCTCAACCGGGAGCGCCGGGCTCCAGCCCGGCTCTGCTCTTCTGCCCCTTCATTCTCTCGCTTCTCCGTCTCTCCCGGGTTGGCCGGGGACCCCGCAGATGCGCGGGAGCGATCGACCCGGCCGCGCAACGCAGGTCTCTCGAGCTCGAAGACCCGCAGGGCGAGGGGTCTCTCCCGCACGCTGAAGCCCCGGCGAGCCCTGGCTCGGGAGGGCGCGCGTCGAAAGGCCGCCGATTCATGGTGACGCTGCGGCTGCGCGGCGGGCTGCCGACGCTGCGGGCGAAGGACTCGCACGCGCTCCTGCGCGCTGCGTTCGCGGCGGCATCGCGGGAGGAGTTGACTCCGTGGCCTGCGCGGAGGAGGAAGAAGAAAAAGAAGAACGGAGCCGGGCTGGAGCCCGGCGGTCCCAGGGTGAGCTCAGCTCAGGCTCGGCGACCGAACACCAGGCCCAGCGCGATCACGGCTCCCGCCGCGACGAACAGCCCGCGCAGTCCGAGTCCCGCTGCCAGCGCGCCGCCCAGGAACGAACCGGCCGAGACCGCGAAACAACGCGCGCTGAAGACCGCGCCCATGGCCGCGCCGCGCTGCTCGCGTTCGGTCTCGGTCGCAGCCAGCCCGAAGGCCGCCGCGCTCGCGCCCGGCGAGGCGAGGCCGAAGAAGAGCCGTACGACGAAGAGCCAGGCGTAGGAGGGCACGATCGCGTGCAAGAGCAGCGCCAGCGCGGAGAGCCCGCCCGCCAGCCGCATGGCCGGCGCGTGCCCCAGGCGATCACCGAGCCTGCCCCACAGCGGCGTGACGAGGATCGCCGCGATGGCCATGGTCGTGAACAGCATCGCGGTCAGGCCTTCGACGCGCGCGGGCGCGCCGCGCCAGACGGCCTCGACGAAGAACTCCAGCTGCGGACTCGTCGCTCCGAACGCGAAGTGCACACCCGCGTAGAGCACCATCGCCTGCCGCAGGTCACGGTTGGCCACCAGCGCGAGCACGTCGCTCCACGAGGAACGCAGCACCGCGCCGAACGAGAGCGGCCCGGGGCTCGCGCGCCGGGCGGGGTGCTCGACCGCCAGGAACCAGACCAGGGCCGCACTCAGCGCGGCCGCGCTCGAGGTCACGGCGAAGATCCAGCTCACGCCACCCGCGGCCAGGAGCGCCGCGCCCAGCAGCGGGCCCGCGATCGTGCCGATCGTGCTTGCGGTCTGGATCCAGCCCGTGACGCTGCCTTGCCGGTCGATGGGCGCGACCACGCTCACCAGCGTCAGGCTCGGCGCCATGTAGCCTGAGAAGACGCCTTGCATGAGGCGCAGGCCGAGGAGCTGCCAGGCCGAGTGCGCGTAGCCCATCGGGCCGACGAAGAGCGCCAGCCCGAGCAGCGAGCGCACGACCATCAGCTTGCGGCCGTAGCGATCGCCGATCGAGCCCCACAGCGGGCCGCTGAAGCCGGCCGAGAGCGGCGCCGCGCCGAACAGCACTCCCGACCACACGGCGCGCGCGTGCGGGTCCTGCATCCCCAGTTCCTCGAGCAGCGTCGGGAAGAAGGGCAGGAAGGCCGAGAGCCCGACGCCCGAGATCAGGTTCGAGGCGAAGACGACCCAGAACGTGCGCCGCCAGCCGTGGTCGGGCGCGCGCTCGGCAGCGGGTCCGGGGAGAGTGGGCGCGCCCATGGCGAGCCGAGCAGGATGGGGAGCGAGAGCATGTGGCTCAAGCACGCCGGAGGAATCGACACGAACGCACCGCGGAGGCGCGGTGGACGCGGAGGAGCACAGAGGAGACGGAAGAAGAAGTCAGAGAGGATGGGGCCTCCGGGGCTTCGGCTCTCCGAGAGTCGACGATCCGGAGGCCCATTCTTCTAACTCGCGAGGCTCCGCGTCCTCCGTGTCTCCGCGGTGCGTTCGAGCCTACGCGCGCGTGCGGACGCTCATCAACGCCTCGAACTCCGTCTGGTGCGCCAGGAAGACGTCGACCAGGGCCGGATCGAAGGCGAGGCCGCGCTGCTCTTCCACGTGCGTGACGGCCGCGTGGTGTGGCCAGGCGTGCTTGTAGGGTCGCTCGCTGGTCAGGGCGTCGTAGCAGTCGGCCAGGGCCATGATGCGGCCCGCGAGGGGGATCGCCTCGCGCGCGAGCCGGCGCGGATAGCCGGTGCCGTCCCAGCGCTCGTGGTGCGTCCAGGCGATCTGACGCGCGAGGTGCAAGAGCGTCGCGCCGTCCTGTCCGGCCTGCACGCCGCGCAGGATCTCGGCCCCGACTCCGGCGTGGGTGCGCATGACCTCCCACTCGCGCTCGTCGAGCTTGCCGGGCTTGAACAGGATCGCGTCGGGAATCGCGACCTTGCCGATGTCGTGCAGCGGCGCGGCCAGGGCCAGGTCGTCGATGAACTCGTCGCTGAGCTCGGAGTGGTGGCCGGCCGCGCGCAGTCCATTGCCCAGGATGCGGGTGTAGACGCTGACGCGCGCGAGGTGCTCGCCGGTCTCGTCGTCGCGCTCGCGCGCCATGTGCTCGAGCGCGCGCAGCGTGGCGCACTGGGCCTCGCGTGCCCGCGTGCGTCGCTGCGTGGTCGCCAGGGCCCCGCGGGCCGAGCACGAGAGGATCGCCAGCGCACGCCGCTCGCGCGCGTGCAGGGCCGGGGAGGGCACGATCTCGAGCTCGGAGTCGCCGTTCCTGTGCACCTCGGGCGCGCGTGCGCCGAAGAGCTCGCGCACGGCCTCGGTCGTGCGCTCCAGCACGTCCTCGGCCGAACGCGACGAGGCGATGAGCTCGCTCCCGTGTGCGAGCAGGTCCAGGCGTGCGAGTTCGTGTTCCAGGCGTTGCTCGAGCACGCCGTTCAGCGTCTGCAGCGACTCGCGCGCGAAGGCGAGCTGCTCGGTGAACAGGCGCTCTTCCTCGATCGCACGGTAGCGCTCCACCCCGGCCGAGACGGCCTCGAGCAGACGCTTCGCATCCGGCGGCTTCGTGAGAAAGCGCAGGATCGCGCCGCGCTCGAGCGCTTCCAGCGCGAGCCCGAGGTCGGCACAGCCCGTCAGCAGGATGCGCGCCGTGTCGGGCCAGTGCTCGGCCAGTTCGCCCAGGAGCTCGACCCCGCTCATGCCCGGCATGCCGTAGTCGCTGACCACCGCCGCGAACGGACCGCGGCGCTCGACCAGTGCCAGGGCTTCGGCCCCGCTGTGCGCCAGCACGATCTCGAAGTGCGGCGCGAGCATCTGGCGCACTCCCTCCAGGAAGTCCGCGTGATCGTCCACGAGCAAGATGCGTCGGTTCATGCGGGATACTTTTCCTGCAGGTGAGCTTCGGCCAGATCGTCCGGGGGCTTGAGCGCGTGCCTGCGCCGGCCGGGTCACCCCCCCTCCCGTCTCCCGACTCCTTGCTCAGTTCCGGTAGCTGACGAGCGGTGCCGGGATGCGCCCACCGCGCCGGTGGAACACCTCGCAGCCGAAGCGCCCCGGGTCCTGCACGATGGCGGTGCCGAGCAACCCGCCCCACTCGACCCTGTCGCCGGCTTTCTTGCCCGGCACGGGGATGATGCGCACGGCGGTCGTCTTGTAGTTGACGACGCCGATGGCCATCTCGTCGGCGATGATCCCGGCCAGGGTGGAAGCCGGGGTGTCGCCGGGCACGGCCACCATGTCGAGGCCGACCGAGCACACTGCGGTCATCGCCTCGAGCTTGGCGAGCGAGAGCGCGCCGCAGGCGACCGCACGGATCATGCCGGCGTCCTCGGACACGGGGATGAAGGCGCCCGAGAGGCCGCCCACGCTGGAGGAGGCCATGGCGCCGCCCTTCTTGACGGCGTCGGTGAGCAACGCGAGCGCGGCGGTCGTGCCCGGCGCGCCGGTCATCTCGACCCCGATCAGCTCGAGGATGTCGGCCACCGAATCGCCCGCGGCCGGGGTCGGCGCGAGCGACACGTCGACGATGCCGAACACGGTGCCCATGCGACGCGCGGCCTCGCGTCCGACCAGCTCGCCCACGCGCGCGATCTTGAAGGCCATGCGCTTGACCGTCTCGGCCACCGCCAAGAGGTCCGCATCCGGCCCGAGACGCTGCAGCGCCGAGCGCACCACGCCCGGGCCGCTGACGCCCACGTTGAGCACGGTCTCGGGCTCGCCCACGCCCATGTGCGCCCCGGCCACGAAGGGGTTGTCGGCCACGGCGTTGGCGAAGCACACGAGCTTGGCACAGCCGATCGCGCCCCGGTCCGCCGTGCGCTGCGCCGTCTCCTTCACCACGGCCGCGAAGCGCGCCACCGCGTCCATGTTGATGCCGGCCTTGGTGCTGGCGAGCACGACCGACGAGCACACGTGCTCGGTCTCCGCCAGGGCTCGGGGAATCGAATCGATCAGGGCCCTGTCCGCGCGCGTGAAGCCCTTCTCGACGTAGGCGCTGTAGCCGCCGATGAAGTCGATGCCGACCTCGGCCGCGGCCGCGTCGAGAGCCTTGGCGAAGGGCGAGAGATCGTCCGCGCCGCTGGCCGCGCCGATCCAGGCGATGGGCGTGACGGCGATGCGCTTGTTGACGATCGGCACGCCGTAGTCGGCGGCGATCGACTCGGCCACGCGCACCAGGTCGCGGCCGTGGTGCACGACCTTGGCGTAGACCTTCTCGCAGGCGCTCTCGAGGTCCGGGTCGGCGCAGTCGAAGAGCGAGATGCCGAGCGTGGTCGTAAACCGTCGAAGGTCGATGTGCCGCGCCCAATTTCGTCCAGTAGCACCAAGCTCTGCTCAGTCGCGTTGTGCAAAATATTCGCAG
>JANOGB010000422.1:0-3958 GCA_031413955.1 Planctomycetota bacterium
GAAGCACCTCGACCACCACCTGCGCCAGTTCGGCGCGTGAGCGCGGCGCGGTAACTCAAAGTCTGAGAAAGAATCGGGATAGGGGGGAGGAGGGTTGTTCCTCCCCGCCCCCTCCCACACCACCGGACGTGCGGATCCGCATCCGGCGGTTCGGAGAGTTGAGGTCACGTGGCGAGTCGGGGGAGCCCGAGTTCGTCGTAGTAGCGATTGGGGAAGGCGACGTTGGAGAGCAGGGAGTTGCGCCACCAGCTACGCAAGTTGCGCGCGATGCGCCCCGCCGACGTCGGGGACACGCCCCGGGCCACCTTCCCATCAGCACCTCGTGGTTGACGGCGCTGCAGGCGCTCGATCCGGCGCTGGAGGAAGCGGCGCGCATCGACGGCGCCGGGCGGATGCGGCGTCTGTGGCACGTGGTGCTGCCGCAGCTCGGGCCTATGATCCTGTTCAACTTGCTCACGGGGCTCGTCGCGGCGGCGCAGATCTTCGCGCAGCCGTACGTGATGACGGAGGGTGGGCCAGGGGATGCGTCGCGGTTCCTGGTCCTGTACGTGTACGAGAGCGCGTTCCAGCACTTCGACGTGGGGTATGCGTGTGCGCTGGGGTGGGTGTTGTTCGCGGGGCTGGCGGGGACCTGTGCGCTCCTCTTCGTGGGGGCGCGGCGGTGGGTGCACTATCGGGGGAAAGGGGCGTGAGGGGCGCGGAAGGAGAGAAGAGCCGGGCTGGAGCCCGGCGCTCCCAGATGATCGGACTGGGGGTCGTTGCGGCGCGGTTTGGGTTGCCGTTGTGGTTCGTGGTGATGGCGTCGCTGCATCCGGAGGGGACGGGACTGGGACTCGAGGCGCTCGTGCCGCCGGCCGAGCCGCAGTGGCAGAACTACCGCGTGGCGCTCGAACGCATGGGCGGGTTCGAGCGCTTCTTCGCCAACACCGTGCTCGTCACCGTGCTCTCGATCTTCGGCCAGTGTTTCACCTGCTCGCTGGCCGGTTACGCCTTCGCACGCCTCTCGTTCCGCGGCCGCGATGCTTTGTTCTTGTGCGTGCTGGCCGCGATGAGGCTGCCCGAGCAGACGAGCGCGCTGCCGCGCTTCCTCCTGTTCCGCACGCTGGGCCTCGTCGACACCTACTGGCCACTCGTGCTCCCCACCGTGCTCGGCGGCGCGCCGTTCTTCATCTTCCTCTTCCGCCAGTATTTCCTCTCGCTCCCCATCGAGCTCGGCGAAGCCGCGCGCATGGACGGCTGCTCGGCCTGGCAAGCCTACTGGCGCATCTTCCTGCCGCTCGCGCGCCCGATGCTCGCGACCGTCGCGCTGATCACTTTTCTCGCCACCTGGAACGACTTCTGGGCGCCGCTCGTCTACGTGCTCTCACCCGAGAAGCGCACGCTCACGCTGGCGCTCACGAGCTTCCAGCGCACCTTCGACACCTTGGTCGAGCTCCTCATGGCCGCCTCGGCCGTGATCCTCGCGCCCTGCGTGCTGGTCTACTTCCTCGCCTGGCGCCTGTTTCTGCGCGGCATCCGCGTGGCGGCGAGCAAGCGCTGAGGTCGCGAGCTTGACATCAATCAGGTCGTAGCCTCAGGCGGCCAGCTCCTCCCCGTCGCCGTTTGCGTGCCTTTCGACGGTGATGCCGCGATCGGGCCAGCGGCGGGCGAGTTCGAAGATCGATTCGATCGTTCTCTGACCGCCCCAATTGCTGTGAAGTGCGTGGGTGCGACCGCCGGAATGGATGAGTTCCACGTCTTCGCAGAACCAACGCCGATCGTCGAAGTCCTGGTCCTGAGCAGAGAGTTCGCGCACGAACGAGTCTCTTGTGTGTGTGCCCGCGCAGGAACTCCAGATCGTTCTCCAGTCCACCGTGGCGGCGATCTCCTCTGGCGTGACGCCGCCCCTGCACAGCCCCTGGATGATCAGGTGCATCGTGCGGTTTTTTGGCTGCTTCTCATAGAGTTCGCCGCCCACAGTCACGTCGAAACGGGTGTAGTCCTTGGCTGTCCCAGCACCCTGACGTTCGGCGCGTTCCTTCTCACGCACACGCTCCGTGTACTCCTCGGCCTCGGGCAGGGGAATGATGCACTGCGCGTCGAGGATCAGGCGCTCGCCGAGCCGGTAGACCTTGAGTCGCATGCAAGAAATGTCAACCTCGCACTCCTTGTTCAACCACAGCACGGTAGTCGTGAGTTCGCGAGAGAAGTTGGCCGACACCAGAACGATGCGAACCTCGTTCCCGAACTCCTCTTCGTTAGGTTCGTCCCATTCCAGGAAGTCGAGGATGATTTTCCGCGCGTCTCCCTTCCTGTCAAGGCTCTTCAGCCAGCGCTGGTGTGCTGCCACCGCCTGTGTGAAGGTCATCGTCGAGACCATGGCCGCGTAGCGGATGGCCTGGAGCTCCATGTGTCCGCACGTCCTCCGTGCGCTTTAGCTCGATCACTACCAGGCGTGCCTTCTTGTCTAGGCCGAGGAGGTCGATGCGTCGCCGGCTCTCTTCCCAGTTTTCGAACTCCTCGCTCAGTACGAGCGTGCCGGGTGCCACGACTTCGACGCGCTCACGGAGCAAGCGCTGCAAGTCGTCGCGCTCGCGCAGGCTCTCGTTCGAAAAGGTGGTCTCTTCCAGAAGAACCAGTTCTGAACGGCTGAGTTCGTACAGGGTCATGGAGATGGTGGACGAGGCAACGGGGCGTGCTGGCGGGTCTATCGATGTTCAAGGCGTACACCTTGAGGGACCTCGTTGGTCCAGGGCGCCGATCCCCGCGCCCTACTTGCGGGTCTACTTCCTTCGCCGTTCCCACGCAGCGCGACGGCGCGCAAGCGGTGACAAGTCAGCTGGTTTCGATGCCCAGCGCCCCAGCGGAGCGGGACAGCACCTTGTCGAAGGACCAGAGACTACAGCCAGAGGAGAGGGCAGAGGCGAGCAGGTGTAGGTCGATCCAGCCAAGACCCTGCCCGTAGAGTCGCTCACTCTCGAGCAAGCGGATGGCTTCCTCATGCGGAACGAGTGGAGCCTGAGGCAGTCGCTCAAACAGATCGAGGACCTCCAGCCGGTTTCGCAACTGCCCACATGCCATCTCCCCCACCACGAAGGGGTGACCGATCACCGTTCCTGAGTCCAGGAGTTCGGACAGTTGCTCGTGTCCACGCCTCAGATACTCGATCCAGACGGAAGTATCGACGAGGATCATCGCGACCTCCCCGGGCGCCTGCGCGGGATCGGCCGGAGCTGTGGCTCGGTCCCTCCGAGCTTGGCCAGCCGCCGCGCGCTCTCACGCGCGATCAAGGCCTCCAGCCCGAGGCTGAGGAGTGCGGAACGCTGACGAACTCCGGTCAGAGTCCTGGCCTGTCGCAACAAAGACTCGTCGATCGTCACGGTCAAGCGCATGGGCATCATGGTGCGACCTCCTGAAGGATCCGGCAAACGCTACCTTCGAGGTTCCTACGACCATGGCTCCCAGCGGAGAGTTGCACCCTTTCTCGTATTTCCAGCGTCTTCGCTCGGCCAGGGAGAATGCCTCAGGCAAAACCGAGGACAGCCTTACGGCTTCGACATCCGGCACCCAGTCAGTCCTGATTCCGGGCTGACTGGAGCCCTTCAGTTCGAGACGAACGGGATCCCGAGCGCCGAGATCTCCGGGCTCAAGCCCGTCACGATGTTGTTGACGAAGGTCAGGCGAACCTGCAGGTAGCGCGCTCCGTCCACGGCGCCGATGCTGCTCGTCCAGGTCGCCGTCCCGTTCAGGAACATGACCGTCCCGAGCGTGAGGTCGCCGTAGGCATCGAGCCGCCGGGCGTCGAAGGGAGCATCGAGCGCGTTCGCGGAGAACCCGACTGCGCCGCGGAAGTCGAGCTGGACCGCCGTTCCCGCGGGCAGCTCCGCCGGCGACGGAGCTGCGTGCGGCGCGAGGTAGGCCGGACTCGCCGCCCCCGTGTCGAGCCAGATCGTGTGCGCGCGGCTGATGCGCGTCACGG
>JANOGB010000423.1:0-6818 GCA_031413955.1 Planctomycetota bacterium
GCCTCTTATTCACCTCACCGCCCCCCCCCCCGCTCTCACGCCTGCCCTCCGCCACCATAGCTCCCTCGCTGTCCGCGGGCCGGCCCCGGGGGGAGGGCGCGTTCGGCAACGGGCGGTTCCCCCGACTTCGTTTTCAGATCGCGTGACGCGGAGATCGATCCAGGAAGACCCGCCTTCCCGCGGGCTCGGGCTTCCCGCCCCGGGATGGTCTTCTCCGCGACCCTCGTTCGTCTCCCATGCTCTTCACCGCGATTCCCTGGTTCCAGGTTTCTCTGCAGAGGGGTGCGCTGGTCCTCGCTGCCGCTGGACCGCTTTCTCTGGTCCAGTCGTCGGCGGCGCAGGGCGCAGGGGCCGCTCTCGGCCCCGTGGGTCCGGCCGAGGGAGCCGCTGGACCCGCCTGGGCCAACGACTTCGAGGTCGGCGCGCTGGTGCGCATCTTCTGGGCCCTCACCGACGACGACCTGGGCGGCAACGCGGTCAACGGCTTCGACTTCCACGACATCGACATCTGGGCCGAGCTGCCGATCGAGGGCTACGATTTTCGCGCCAGCTTCGATGCCGACACGGGCACGGCCCTGCTCGAGGACGCCTACGTGCACTACGTCCACAGCGAGGCGCTGGCCGGGACCGTCGGCAGCTTCAAGCCGCGCGTCTTCTTCTCGAACTCCGTCGATCCCGAGCTCCTGATGTTCAACGAACGCTCCGTCCTCGGGAACTTCTTCGACGAGTGGGACATCGGGGCCCAGGCCTCCGGCCATGTCCTGGAGAAGCTGGACTACTTCGTCTCCATCACCAACGGCGCGGACGGCACGGACAAGGACAAGCTCTACGTCGTGCGCGGCGAATGGTCGTTCCAGGGCCAGGACCTCCCGCTCCAGGAAGGCCAGCACGACCTCGCCGGCGAGCAGGATGTCGAGCTCGGCCTGGTGTTCTTCCAGGACACAGGCGATGACGACGTCGGGATCGGCCTCGACGTCCTGGCCCGCTTCGAGAAGTTTTCGGCGCAGTTCGAGGTCATGAGCCTGGACGACGGCCTCGGCGGCGGCTCCGGACTGAAGACCGTGCCTGTGGCCCTGCAAGGCGATTCGACCCCCTGGGCTCTCTCCGCCGCGACCCTGCTCTCCGACACCATGCAGCTCGCCGGCCGCATCCAGTCCACGGACAACGCCTCCGAGACCCGCATCGTGAGCGTCGCGCTCGACTACTACCCGACCGACGGTCCGCTCAGCCTCGTGGCGCAGATCGACCGCTACGACGAGGACGGCGACGACGACGGCTTCGCGCTGCAGGTGGGCGTGAGCATGGGGCACTCGCGGAACCGGTAGGAGCGCGTACGCGTTCGAGCTGCGCTGAGCGCTTCCGGGCGAGCAGCAGGCCGTCCCCGATGAGACCGGCGGCGGCCTGCAGCTCCGCCTGAGTTCGGGGCCGGCGTGCCTTCTCGAGCACCGCCCGGACTTGTGCGGGACTTGTCGGCAGCATGTGCGGTGCTTGTGCGGGGCACGCCTGCGGCCCGGGAGCGGACCTCGGGGGTTCGGGAGGAACGTGGCCGTGAAGAACCCCGAGGTCTCGAACGCCGGCGGGGGACAACCCCCGATCGCGTGCGTGGTCGCGGATGCGCTTGATGCCGAGGCCCGCCTTCTCGATGAACTCGATGCGATGGAGCTTCGTGGTGTCGATCTTGACCATCTAAGACTCCCTCTTCTGTCGCTTCAGAAGGGCGCGCCCCTTGGCCGTGATCCGGTAGCGTTGCAGTCGGCTGCTGGGTGTGTCGGGGAGAGTCTGCTCGATGAGTCGGCTGCCCAACCACTCGTTGAGGGTGCGCTTCAGAGCGCCGGTCTTGCTCCGTAGCCCGAGCGTTGTGGCGAGTTCTCGAGCCGAATGTGTGTTCCCCGACAACGCCTCCAGCAGCTTGGCCGACTGGGCCCCCGACTGCCGCGCTGACTCTGCGCTCCTGGACCAGCGCCTGGGCGCGGACCTCGGGATTCGGCAAGAAGGTGGCGGTGAAGAAGCCGGAGGTCTCGAACGCAGGCTCGGGGCAGCCCTGCGAGCGAGCCTCGTCGCGGATGCGTTTGATGCCGGTGCCGGCCTTCTCGATGAACTCGATGCGATGGAGCAGGTCGCCGATGAGGGTGTTGCGGCGGATGCTCTTGTGGCCGAGGTCCGAGAGCACCATGCCCTTCGGCAGGCCGCCGGGGCTCGAGACCTCGATGCGGTCTGTGTAGAGCTCCACGAAGACGTTGGCCCCATCCATGAACCAGGTACTTCGCCCGGTCGAAGTCCTGGGGGTAGCGGAAGCCCGGGCAGGGGGAGAGGTCGAAGCGGATGTGGCCCTCGCTGCGGAAGAAGTCGCGGATCTCCTCGCGGCTCAGTTCTGCGTCGTCGAGCCCTGCCTCCAGAAGAAACCGTCGCTGCACTGGACTGGCTTGGCCTCGCTCTCGCGGATGTGGACGACCGTCACCTGCCCGACGCGTTGCACGAGGACCTTCACCTGTGGATCGCAGTTGCGGGCATGGTCCTGGATACGGGCGCGCAGCTCGTTCGAGTCTGTGATGCCTGCGACGGTGCGGTCGTCGCGCACCCCGCGCAGGACCTTGCCGCCCACGGTGTTGGCCAACGCCACGAGCTCGCGCGCGAAGGAGGCCGAGAGGCTCTCTTTGTACTCCAGCGTGGTGCCCTCGCCCTCGGCGAGGAGAATCGCGAGCTCCGCGGCCTTCATCCGGTCGGCCCCGTCAGGATCCCGTCGGCCGTGCACAGGGGGCGGAGGTCGCACTCCTTGCAGATGCTCGCTTCGGGCGGCATCTGCACTCGGAACTGGCTGTCCTGGATCCGCGCGACGACCTCCAGGAAGGTCCGGGCACGAACCCGCCCGCATTGGTCCCGTTGGTGGCGCTGCATGTCCATGGGAGCTTGGGCCCACAGACGAGGCAGAGCGACGTGGGTTACATGGACAGGTCAGAATTCCTTGGATCCGATCGCCGGGGACTCACGCCCACAGCACCAGATCCCTGAGCGACCCTGCGTACTCGCGCTCGGTCGCGGCGCGCACGCGGATGCCGTAGGAGAAGCTGCCCGAGCGGTCCATCGCGCGCACGCCCTCGAAGACGTGCACGTTTGTGCTGGGGGTCTGCACGAAGGCCAGCGGCACGGCCACGCGGCCGGTGAGCTCGAGCTCGCCCGCGGCGTGGCCCAGCACGAGCTCGACGCGCACGTCGTCGGGCTTGAGCGTCCCGAGGTTGACCTCGACGCGCACCTCGACCGGGTCGCCGACGTGCAGGCTGGAGAGCTCGCCCACGTGGGCCGAGAGGATGTGGATCTCGCCGAACCCCTTGCGGATGCGCTGGTTCTCCTGCACCAGCAGCTTGAGCTTCGCGCGCTTGTTGCGCAGCAGCTCGCCGAACGCGGCGCTCAGGCCCGCATAGGCCTTGTCGTAGTAGTCGCGCACCATGCGGTCGGTGTTGAAGCGCAGCGGCACGGAGGCCAGGCAGCGCTGCATGCGCTCGAGCCAGCGCGTCGGGACGCCCTCGGAGTCGCGCTCGAAGTAGAGCGGAATGACCTCCTCCTCGAACGTGCTGTAGAGCTGGCTCGCGTCGAACTGGTCGAGCAGCGCCTGTTCCTTGTACTCGCTGCCACCGATCTGCCAGCCGTTCTCGCCGTCGAAGGCTTCCGGCCACCAGCCGTCGCCGATCGAGAGGTTGAGCGTGCCGTTCGCCGCCGCCTTCATGCCCGACGTGCCGCTGGCCTCGAGCCAGCGGATGGGCGTGTTCAGCCACACGTCCACGCCCTGCACCAGCGCGCGCGCGAGGTTCACGTCGTAGTCCTCGAGGAAGAAGACCTTGCCCTGGAAATCGGGCTGGCGCGTGAGCTCGAAGACGTGCTTGACCAGATCCTTGCCGTGCCCGTCGCTGGGGTGGGCCTTGCCGGCGAAGACGATGCGCACGGGCCTGGCGGGATCGGAGAGCAGGCGCGCGAGGCGCGCGGGATCCTGAAACAGGAGCGTCGCGCGCTTGTAGGGCGCGAAGCGGCGCGCGAAGCCGATCCACAGGGCGTCCTCCTCCAGGCCGTCGAGCAGCTTCGCCAGCAGGGCCGGCGAGTCGCCGCGCACGACGAAGGAGCGTGAGAGCCGCGAGCGCATCTCGCCCATCAGGTGCCGCCGCAGCTCGCGCTTGGTAGCGCGCAGGGCGAGCAACTGGCGGTTCGTGAGTGCATGCGCGAAGTCCTCGGGCTCGATGGGCCGCTCGGAGACGCCCAGCGTCCGGGCGATCTCGCGGCTGGTCCAGCTCGACAGGTGCACGCCGTTGACGATGGCCGCGATCGGCACCTCGCTCTCCAGCAGGCCCGGCCACATCGGGCGCAGGAGCTTGCGCGAGGCGACGCCGTGCATCTCGCTCACGCCATTCGCGAACGAGGCGAAGTTGAGCGCCAGGTAGGTCATGTTGAAGGCGCCGCGCTCGTCGTTCGCCTGGCCGAGCGCCATGAAGCGTTCCCAGGGCACGCCCACCCAGTTGGCGGCGTCCGAGAAGTAGCGCCGCATCAGGTCCTCGCTGAAACGATCGTGGCCGGCGGGTACGGGCGTGTGCGTGGTGAAGATCGTCGTGGCGCGCACGAACTCGCGTGCCTCGTCGAAGGTCAGGCCTTCCTCGTGCGCGAGCTGGCCGACGCGCTCCAGCGTCAGGAAGGCCGCGTGCCCCTCGTTCATGTGGAAGACCGAGGGCCGGATGCCCAGGCGTTTCAGGAGCTGCTTGCCGCCGCGCCCGAGCACGATCTCCTGCAACAGGCGCGTCTCCTCGTTGCCGCCGTAGAGGTTGCGCGTGATGTCGCGGTCCTCCGGCCGGTTCTCGGGCCGGTTGGAATCGAGCAGGTACAGGTGCACGCGCCCGACGCGCGCGCGCCAGGCCTGAATCGTGAGCTGTCGCCCGGGCAGGGGCAGCTCGATCGTGAGCGCGTTGCTGCCTTCACCCTTCACCAGCTCGAGCGGCAGGAAACGCGGGTCGTTCTCGATGTCGTGTGCGAGCTGTTCGCCGGCCGGGCCGATGCGCTGGCTGGTGTAGCCCATGCGATAGAAGAGCCCCACCGCCACCAGCGGCAGGTGCAGGTCGCTGGCCGATTTCAGGTGGTCTCCGGCCAGCACTCCGAGTCCGCCGCTGTAGATACGCAGCGATTCGTGGATGCCGTACTCCGCTCAGAAGTAGGCCACGGGATGGTCGGGGGAGGGCGGCGGCGCGGCGCTGTCGCCCGCTCCACCCACCTTGGGGACATTGGCCGCACGCCACTTGAGCGGTTCGAAGGGCGCGGCGAGGTAGGCGTCGAAGCGCGCGAGCGTGCGCTCCAGACGCGTGACGTAGCTCGCGTCGGCGGCCTTGGCCGCCACGTCCTCCGGGTACACGCGCTGCAGGAAGGTGACCGGGTTGTGGCCGCTCGTCTCCCAGGCGCGCGGCGAGAGCTCCTCGAACAGCGCCGTCGCTTCGTGGTCCCAGCTCCACCACAGGTTGCGCGACAGGCGCAAGAGGCCGCGCAGTTCCGCCGGCAGCGTGGCCGAGACGTCGAAGTGGAACAGGTGCGGGCGCTTGCCCTCGGGCGCGGGCTTGACCAGCAGCGGTTGCTTCGGTTTGCGCGTCTGCAGCACGCCGGCCTCGAGCCGCTTCTGCACGCACTCCAGGGCCGACTTGTAGGCCTCTTCATAGCGTGGCAGGAACTTGGTCCAGCTCGAGCGCTGGGCGGTCTCGCGGCAGATGCCCTCGAGCTCTTTCGCGCTCTTCTTGGACGAGAGATGGCGCTCGATGTCTGCGGCGAGCTTCTCGAGCACGTCCTCGTAGCGCACGTGCACGCGGTCGAGCACGGTCACGCCGTGCTCGGGGCCGAGTCCGGCGCTCTTCGCCCAGCGCCCGAAGCCGGCGTAGTCGCTGGTGACGGTGGGCACGCCCACCGCCAGGCTCTCCTGCGGCGTGTAGCCCCAGGGCTCGTAGTAAGACGGGAAGCAGGTGAGGTCGAAGGCGCGCAGCACGGCCTGGTACGGCAGGTTCCAGAGGCCATCGCTGCTCGAGAGGTAGATCGGCACCTGGATCACGCGCACGCGCGCGTCGCCGGCGTTGGCGAGGCCCAGGCGCTGGCAGTGCTCGTGCACGGGGTCGTGCTCGGTGTCGAACAGGTTGTGGGTCGAGAGGCCCAGCGGGCCCTCGATCTCGTCCAGCGGCTTGTCGCGGCGCTCGAGGTACTCGCTGCGCACGCCCGAGTTGCCGGCCGGCACCAGCACGAACAGCACGATGCGCCGTCCGCTGCGCTTGTCGATGCGCGCCAGGGTGTCGAGCAGGAGGTCGATGCCCTTGTTGTGGAACTCGTAGCGGCCGGAGATGGCCAGCAGGGCCGCGTCGCTCACGTCCTCGCCGAAGAAGCGCGAAGCGGTGTGCAGCAGGGCGTGGCGCGCCTCCTCGCGCGTGGTCTTGCCCGCGAGCTCGTCGATCACGGACACGTCCAGACCGTTGGTGGTGAGCGGCGCGGGCGTGCGCCCGAGCAAGAGCGCTGCCTCCTTGGCCGTGATCTCGCTGACGGTCGTGAACACGTCCGCCTCGCGCGCGGCCACGCTCTCGAGCGAGTGCTTGGCGGTCACGTTGTGCTGCTTCGCGAGCTGCTCGGGCGTCTGCTCGCCCAGACCGTCGTCGGGCGACTGGCCGTTGGACGACAGCGTGCGTCCGAGCATCGTGGCGTGCGTCGTGAACACCGTGCCGGTGCTCGGGACCTTCTTCTTCAGGTACAGGAGCGCCGAGCACGTCATCCACTCGTGGGCGTTCACCACGGCGCGCTTGTGGTCCGGCGCCAGGAAC
>JANOGB010000424.1:0-2439 GCA_031413955.1 Planctomycetota bacterium
TGCCGTCAACCGCAAGACCGGCAAGTCCGAGGTCGCGCGCGACGATGTGCCGTATCCGGTCGTCGGCGCCGGCGTCTCGACCTGCGCGCCCGCGCTCGAGCGCCCGCTCTAGTTCCAGTCGGGTTGCCCCGGGCATGGCCCGGGGCTCCCACAGATCCGGACGTGCCGATTTCCGGCATCCGGCTCTTCGTCCACGGGTTCGCTACGTCCGGTAGACGCTGTGGACCACGGTCGGCGGCGGAAGCGGGTACCGCTTCAGCAGCCGCATGAATCGTGGCCACGGCATCGCACCGCGTCCGCTCCGACGATGCAGCCATTTCTGCCAGGCGTGCGTCACCTCGTAGAGGAAGGCCGAGAGCGCGTTGGCGTTTCCGGTGATCCCGAAGTAGCCGTAGTGCCCCTTGAGCTTCGCCACGAGCTGCCGGTGCTGCCAGGCGATCTTGTCGTGCAGGTGGATCCTGCACCACTGGCTGACCCGCTTGAGCGCACGACCGAAGCGGCCGCGAGCGGTCTCTCGCTTCACCACCCACGCGTTGGTTCGCGACTTGCCCCAGAAGTGCGTGAACCCGAGCAGATCGAAGCTGCCGGCATCCGCGTTCCTCGGGGTGTCGTCGCGCCGCGGCCGGTGGAACTGCACCAGCCGTGTCTTCTCGGGGTGGAGCTTCAGGCCGTACTTGCCGAATCGCTTCGGCAGCACGTCCATCACCCGGCGAGCGTCGTCCTCCGACGAGAACACGAAGACCGCGTCGTCCGCGTACCGGATGAGCAGCGCGTGGCCTCGCAGCCGCGGCTTGATCTCCGACTCGAACCACGTGTCGAGCACCTCGTGTAGGTAGACGTTCGCCAGCAGCGGCGAGATCACTCCGCCTTGCGGCGTGCCAGCGTCCTCGTAGCGAAGTTGCCCCCCTTCGAGCACACCGGCCTTGAGCCACTTGTTGATCGTGCGACGCAGTACTCCGTCTCGTACCCGCCGGTCGAGGAAGTTCCGGAGGTGCTCGTGGACCATCGTGTCGAAGAACGACTCGATGTCCAGCTCGAGCACCCACCCACCGTGCATCTTCATCAAGCCGTCCCAGAGCGCCTGCAGGGCGTCATGAGCCGATCGCGCGGGCCGGAAGCCGTACGAGCAGTCAGAGAACTCTTGCTCGTAGATCGCCTCCAGCACCATCGTCACCGCGCGCTGGAGGACCTTGTCCTCGAACGTGGGGATGCCGATGGGTCGCGTTTTCGATCCATCGCCCTTCGGGATGTGGACGCGTCGAACCGGCGGTGCCTGATACGTGCCCGACTTGAACCGGTCGAGCAGGCTGCGGAGGTTCTCGTCGAGATGCTCCGCGTACGAGGTTGCCGTTTCTCCGTCCACGCCGACGGCCCCGTCCTTGCGGGTCCGCCGGTACGCTTCGCGAAGGAACTCGATGTCGATGTGATGGGCGAGTGTCGTGAGCACCCTCGGCTCTCGTCTCGCCAGCTCTGCTATCTGTTGCAGTCTCGTGGAGATGTCTTGGGGACTCGAAGTTCCCGTCATCTTGCCCTCCAACAGTTCCGTGTTCCGGCTCGTCCTTCCCTCCGCCGGGTCCCATTGGGTTGGTTCCCCGGCTTCCTCGGTACTACGGCGAGCTCCGACTTCCTGGTCGTCCGTTCCGTGCCGCGCTTCGTTGCCTTCGCGCGTCGGTTACCGTCGTCTCGCTCTTGTTCGCTTCCACGGCGCACGAGCGCGGCGCACCGGGACCTGGACCCGATCATCGGCGGCCCTCCCGAGTTTTCGACGGAGACGCAGGATCTCCCAGGTTCCTGGCGAACCTCACGTGCGCAGCCCGCTCCGCTCTTTGACCCCGGCGGGACCTTCGCGCTCAGGCCAGACGACGCGCGTCGGTGCTGCGTCCGCATTAGCATACGGCGGACACTCCCAGCGATTGTGCTTTCGAGGCTCGATCACGCAGCAGCTGCACTCCCTGTGTACGCTTCGCAGCGCCGGTCGCCCGACGACCACGCAACACTCGGTTCCGGGTGGTGGCCACCTTTCCCGGGCAGCGTTTGACACGCTGCAAGGTTCGTTCGAGAGGTTTCAGCTCTTCATTCGTCCTCCTCTCCCAGGCTTGGCCTGGCGCACATGCCGGTCAGATAGGCGCTGCTTCATGTTCCGCTCGCCCTGAGCCGCTTCCCGTCGCGCAGCGACGGGAAGCGTGTCGAAGGGCCAGAGCGCCGAGTCGCACGCCGGAGTCCCGACGACACAACGAACCTGCACGCCAGGCTGGTCCTTCGACTCGCCGCCCGTCGCTCCGCTCTGGGCGGCGGCACAGGACGAACGGATTCTGAGAACCGTCCCTTTCTGATCGGCATTGATGCTAGCCCAGCGCGGTCCGCCAGCGGACCAGCTCGTCGACGACCCACGGCCCGGCGTCGGTGGTCAGATCGTGGCCGGCGTCGGGGTGCTCGACC
>JANOGB010000425.1:0-2612 GCA_031413955.1 Planctomycetota bacterium
CAACGATCCGCCGGAAAGGCAAGAAAACGCCTGGCCGCAAGGCGGATCGTTGAAGAATTGCTCCGACTCCGTACTCCGCTCCCCGCGCTGGTTGCCCCGCCTCGCTGCACACGTGAGAATCGGGGCACTTCCGCACGCCACACTAGGAGCTCGACTGTGCCCCAGATCAAGGAATCGATCCTCGAAGCGATCGGCAACACGCCGATGGTCCGACTGCGCAACATCGGGCGCAACACGGGCTGTGAGTACCTGGCCAAGTGCGAGTACCTGAACGCCGGCGGCTCGGTCAAGGACCGCATCGGCAAGCGCATGGTCGAGGAGGCGCAGAAGTCGGGCCGCATCAAGCCGGGCGACACGTTGATCGAGCCCACCAGCGGCAACACCGGCATCGGCATGGCGCTGGCCGCCGCGGTCTACGGCTACCGCATGATCATCACGATGCCGGAGAAGATGAGCCGCGAGAAGCAGGTCGTGCTCGAGGCGCTCGGAGCCGAGATCATCCGCACGCCGACCGAGGCCGCCTGGGACGCGCCCGAGAGCCACATCGGCGTGGCCCGGCAGCTCCAGAAGATCCTGCCGAACTCGCACATCCTCGATCAGTACTCGAACCCCGACAACCCGGACGCGCACTACCACGGAACGGGCAAGGAGATCGTCGAGCAATGCGGCGGCAAGCTCGATTTCGTCGTGCTGACCGCGGGCACGGGCGGGACGATCACGGGCATCGCGCGGTACGTGAAGGAGCACGTCAAGGGCGCCAAGGTGATCGGCGTCGATCCGGTGGGCTCGATCCTGGCCGGGCCGGGGCCGATCGGCACCTACAAGGTCGAGGGCATCGGCTACGACTTCATCCCGAATGTGTTCGACCGCGATCTGGTCGACGAATGGATCAAGACCGAGGACCGCGAGTCGTTCCTGATGGCGCGGCGCCTGATCCGCCAGGAGGCGATGCTGGTCGGCGGCAGCTCGGGTTCGGCCATGTGGGCCGCGCTGCAGATCGGCAAGAAGTACGGGCCGAAGAAGCGCATCGTCACGCTGCTCGCCGACTCCGTGCGCAACTACATGACCAAGTTCATCGACGACCGCTGGATGCGCGAGAACGGTTTCACCGAGGCGGCCTGGGAGACGAACACCCTGGGCGAGCTCCTGCGCGCGATGCCGGCGCGCAAGTCGCTCGTCGCGGCCACCAGCGCCGACACCGTGGCCGACGCCGTGATGGCGATGAAGGAACACGGCATCAGTCAGCTCCCGATCCTGGAGGAGGAACGCCTGGTCGGCATCGTGACCGAGTCCGACCTGCTCTCGAAGCTGGTCGAGGGCCACAGCCTGTCCTCGGCCGTGGCCGAGGTGATGTTCCGCAACGTGCGCACCGTGCACGCGAACGACGACGCGCGCGTCCTGACCGAGCTCTTCGCCAAGGACCTGGTGGCGCTGGTGGTCGACGACGAGAAGCGCCTGCTCGGCATCCTCACGAAGATGGACCTGGTCGACCACCTGACGGGCACGGTCGGCGCTCGGCGCGAGCCGGAGCGCGCGTAGCGGAGCCGCGGGGCGCCGCCCCCGGCGCGGAAGCGCGCAAAATAATCCGGGGAAACACCCCGCCATCCCGGAAGGAACGGTGCGGGAATCCCAGGAAGGCAGGGCGAGCCGCGCCCATCCGCACCCCGCCATGCGAGATATCCTTCCCATGTTCATGGAGAGCATGGCGCTGCCGCGCTGGAGGGCCGTGGCCGCGAACTTCGAGCTCGGGGTGCGCCTGCGGGGTCTGCGGCAGGCGGAATCCTTGGCCCTCGAACGGGCAGGCAAGTGCTTCCACACCGTCCCGACTCGACCGGAAACGCCCTGGGCAGCGCCGGTGGCCGACGCGCTCCTGCGCGTCGCGGCCCTCCAAGAATACGAACGGGCGCTCGCCCAGCGCCTGGCAGCGTCGCTCGAGGCGGACCGCAAGGACTATCGCGCGACGGAAGCGAACCTCGGGCGCTGGCTGATCGTCGTGCGCGGGATCCTCGACCGCCTGGTCGTGCGCGACGAGGCCTGGCGTGCGCGGCGCGAGCTGCCCGCCCATCTCCGTGAGCTCGGCGCGCGCGTCATGGCCGATGCGGCGGCGGCCGAGGCGCTGCCCGCGGACGAACGCACGCGCGCGGTGGCGGCGCAGAAGGCGCTCCGCGACGCGACCAGCGAGCGCGAGGCGCTGCTCGCACCCTTCGGCGGCCAGGTCCTCCCGAACCCGCTGCGCTTGCTCGTCGCAGAGTTCACGACCTTCTGCGAGTTCGTGCGCGAGGAGCTGAGCAAGAAGGTCGTCCTGCGCCTGCCGGCTTTTGCCGCGATGGGCGCCGCCTGGTGGGTCACGCACCGCTTCACGAGCGGGCGCTTCGAGGGCAGATTGAATCGCTACTTCGGCGTGGGACGGACGGAGCTCTCGCCCGAGGCGATCGACTGGATGTCCTTCTGGCTGCCGGTGCTCGCGGCGGCGCTGGTCGCGTATCTTCTCTCCACGCTCACGAAGCGCGTGCGCCGGCGCTATCTCGACGAAGGCTGAAACCGGTGAGCTCATCCGGGAGCGCCGGGCTCCAGCCCGGCTCCGCTTCTTCCGCTTCCTTCTGACTCCGGGT
>JANOGB010000426.1:0-3698 GCA_031413955.1 Planctomycetota bacterium
GGCAAAAGGGCTGATGGTCATCCCCCGCCTCATGTCACGGGGAACGTCTCCAGCAGCTCAGCGAGCGCACTTCGCGGGAGTCCTTGCCGCGGCACCCAATCTGCCCGCGGTGATCTACAACAGTCCTTACTACGGGTTCGAAACCAAAGCGGATCTGTTCTTCGATCTTCGGCGCGATTTTCCGAATCTCATCGGATTCAAAGAATTCGTGTAGACGGCCACCCCGATCCGCTGAGATCTGACCCATTCCCGGGGGTAGGCCTTGGCCAGCGGTGGGATTGGTCAAGAAGTCGCGGAGGTGGCCAGAAGGGCGTAGAGCCGTTCGGGCGCGGATGAAAGAGAAGCGGACCCAGGGACTTCCCCTCCCTGGGCCCGCCGATGGACTCGGAGTCCATTTGTCTGGCGGATGAGGCCGACGGAAGCACGTTAAGTGCGGAAGGTCGGTGGGTCCATTTTTCATGCGTCCGCGCACGGATGGACGACGAAACGACCCTGTTTCAGCTGAGCTGCAGCGGTTGCCGGGCTCCGTTCTTCGTGTGCCCCACGGACTATCGGGGCCAGATCTACTGCAGTCTCGATTGTCGCACCCGCGGGCACCTGCGAGCCCAGCGCGCATCGAACGCGCGCCACCAAGCGAGCGAAGCTGGCCGCAAGGATCACCGTGATCACCAACGCGCCCACAGGGCACGACGGCGAGCGACGTCAGCCTTCGCGCGACGATTGGTGACGGATATGGGTCTCGAAAAACTTGCGTTTGCTGCTGACTCGACGGCGCCGAGCGATCCGGTGCCGCCCATGGTGGGCGGGCCCGTGACCGATGGCGGGAGCAAGCAGGATGAGCCAGTACACGGTGACGATGTCCTTCTCGAACACGCGGACGCGGATCTTGGTGACCGACGGTGCAGACGAGTTGATGCGAGCGGCTCTGCCAACGGCGAAGCATGTCCGCCATCCACGAGCGGCGCAGATGCTGCTGGAAGGACTGGCGCTGTGGCTGGACCGGCCTGTCCGCGTTGCGTTGTCTGCGGACGATCTGGACGGTACATCCTTCTTCGGACTGACCGACGACTTTGGATGCCCGCAACCCAGCGTCTATTACAGCGTCGAGATCGTCGAGCGACCGGTCCGCCGCCGACCAAGGAAGGTGGGCGGCGTCGGTGATTTTCGCGATTTACGGCAGCTCAGCCTGCTTGGCGGGGAGCGCCGATGACCGTCTCGCCCGATACCGAGGCCGAGATTGTCCGGCTTTCCCATGCGGAGCATTGGCCGCCGGGGACGATTGCAGCCCAGCTGGGCGTGCACCGGGACGTGGTCCTGCGCGTGCTGGGGCTTGGAAAAACAGCAGCAGAAAGTGAGAGTTCCGCGCCCGCGCCATCACTGTTGGTCACGCCGTACATCGATTTCATCAACGAGACCCTGCAACGCTATCCAAGGCTGCGGTCCACACGCCTGTTCGACATGATCAAGGCTCGCGGCTTCGAGGGCAGCCACCGCACACTTCGCCGCTTCGTGACGACGGTGCGACCAATGCCGAAAAAGGAGGCGTTCCTGCGGCTTGATTCCCTGATCGGCGAGCAGGCGCAGGTCGATTGGGCGCACGTGGGGCAAGTTGCCGTACCCGGCGGCGGCAGCCGAACTCTGTGGCTCTTCGTCATGGTCCTAGGCTGGTCCCGCGCGATGTGGGGCGAGTTCTGTTTCGACACCACTGTCCATTCACTCTTGCGCTCCCTGGCCCGGGCGGCGGTGTACTTTCATGGCGTCGCCCGCCAGTGGCTCTTCGACAATCCGAAGACCGTCGTCCTAGAAAGGTACGGCGATGCGGTCCGGTTCCATCCGCTGCTGCTCGAACTCGGAAGCGCCCTGCATGTCCAGCTTCGGCTTTGCAGGCCGTACCGCGGAAACGAGAAGGGCCGCGTCGAACGCAAGATTCGTTTCCTGCGCGAACGCTTCCTCGCGGGACGCGAGATCTACAACATCGAACAAGGCAACACTGAGCTGCTGACTTTCATAGACCAGATCGCGCACCAGCAGCGGCACCCAGAGTTCCCTGAACGCACCATCGCCGACTGTCTCGCCGAAGAGCAGACACGCCTCTTGGCATTGCCAGATCCGATGCCCGCCACCGCCTTGGTCGAGCCCGTCGCGATCGACAAGACCGCCTTCGCGCGCTTTGATACCAACGTTTATTCGGTCCCGCCCGACCACGTCGAAAAAACGCTCACTATCGTGGCGGACGATCGATGGGTCCGCATCGTCGACGGACCCATCGTCGTTGCCGAGCATCGCCGGTCCTGGGGCCACCGCCAGAAGATCGAAGCGACTGAACACCGGTCCGAGATCTTGCGGCGCAAGCGCGGAGCGGCGCCGGCCATCGGCCGCAACCGGCTGCGCGCGGCCGCTCCCGAGATCGACATTCTCATCGAACGCTGGGTGAACGCCGGCCGCAACATCGGCAGCATGGTGTCGCAGGCAAGCAGAATCCTCGACCTCTACGGCGACGAGATCTTCGCCAAGGCCATCGCCGACACCATCGCGCGTGGCACCCATGACCCGGGACAAATCGGCGTGCACTGCGAACATCATCGCCGCGCCGCCTTTCGCCCCATCCCCAACATCGCCATCGGCGACGAAGTGCCCGACCGCGACGTCATTCCACACGATCTCGGAGGCTACGATGCCAAACGATGATATCGCCGCGCAGCTTCGCTCCTTGGGCTTTCGTTCGTCCCTGGCCGTGCTGCGAACCTTCATCGAGCACGCCATTCACGCCCGCCTGGGTGCCCTCGAGGTCTGCGAGAAACTCGTCGAGACCGAGCGACGCGAACGAGAAGCCAGAAACCTCGCCGCCCGCACCCGCACGGCCACCTTGGGAAAATTCACCACCATCGATCGCTTTGACTGGAATCACCCGAAGACCATCGACCGCAACCTGTACGAGAATCTGTACAGCACTCTCGAATTCATCGAGCGTGGTGACAACGTCCTTTTCCGCGGCCCAAGCGGCGTCGGCAAGACGACCCTCGCCCAGAATCTCGGTCTCGCCGCCATCACGCGCGGCTACACCGTCCGCTTCTGCTCCCTGGCCTCCGTCCTCGCTGACCTGCTCCGCCGCGAATCACTCCCCGCCGTCGAGCGCTGCCTCAAGCACCGCTACCTGGCCCCCAGACTGCTGATCATCGACGAGTTGGGGTACCTGCCCTGTGACAGCCGTTCCGCCGACCTGCTTTACAACATCGTTTCCCGTCGCCACGAAAATAGGTCCGTCGTTATCACCACGAACCTGCCCTACAAGCAGTGGAGCACCGTCTTCCCGGGCGCCGCCTGCGTCGTCGCCCTCGTCGACAGATTCTCTCAGCACTGCCACGTCCTCGACATCGACGCCGACTCCTGGCGCCAGAAAACGAAAACCCCGTCACCGTCATCCCCGCCGAGGAAGGCCAAATCGTGACGCCAGCCGTGGCCAGATTCCGACGGAAAGGCGCGGCCGTCTACACTCGTCCCCGTAGTACCAGCACAAACCGCAGCATCCGCACGCGCACCAGTCGTCCGGATCGCTGCTTGGGTCGCACGCACTCACCTGCTTGATGCCGACGCTCATGGTGGGCCCGGTGGCTTTGCCTCTGCCGCTGGCGGCCGAGTCGCCCTGTCCGAACTGGAACGAAAACACCGACGCTGAAGCCAGGAACGACACGAACGCG
>JANOGB010000427.1:0-5566 GCA_031413955.1 Planctomycetota bacterium
GCCAAGAAGCGGAGCCGGGCTGGAGCCCGGCGCTCCCGGTTGACTAGACGAGCAGCTTGCGCAGGCGTTCTGCCAGGCCGCTCTCGCGCAGGCTCTGCTCGGCGTTCGCCACCGCGCGCTGCAAGGCGCGCTGCTGGCCTACCAGCACCACCAGCTTCTTGGCGCGCGTCACGGCGGTGTAGAGCAGGTTGCGTTGCAGCATCGGATAGTGCTGCGTGACGAGCGGCAGCACGACGGCCGGAAACTCGCCGCCCTGGGAGCGGTGCACGGTGATGGCGAAGGCGCAGGCGAGGTCGGCGAGGCTGCCGGCCTCGTAGACGAGCTCGCGCTCGGGGAAGCGCACGGTGACGGTCAGCTTGTGCGTGTCCACGCCCACGATGCGGCCCATGTCGCCGTTGAAGACCTGCTTCTCGTAGTCGTTGCGCGTCTGGATCACGCGGTCGCCGACGCGCCAGACGCGCTCGCGCCAGCGCAGCTCGCTCGCGTCCGAGCCCAGAGCCGCGCGCAGGCGTTCGTTGAGCGCGTCGACGCCGCACGCGCCGCGGTACATGGGCGCGAGCACCTGCACGTCGTGCACCCAGTCGAGCCCGAAACGCCGCGGGATGCGCGCGGTCACGACCTCGAGCGTGCGTTCGGCGGTCTGCTCGTCGGTCTCGGCCGGGAAGAAGTAGAAGTCGCCCATCGGATCGTCGCGCGCGAGCAGGCGCGGGAGCTCGCCGCGCAGGATGCGGTGCGCGTTCTCGACGATCAGGCTGCCGGCTTCCTGGCGGAAGACGTGGCTCAGGCGAAAGACAGGGATGCGCTGCGAAGCCAGCAGGTCCGCCAGCACGTTTCCGGCCGAGACCGATGGCAACTGGTCCGGGTCGCCGACCAGCACCAGTCGCGCGGGCGGCTGGATGGCCTTCAGCAGGTGGTGCGCGAGACTCACGTCCAGCATCGAGATCTCGTCCACGATCACGAGCTCGGCCGCGAGCGGGTTCTGCCGGTTGTACTGGAAGCGGTGCAGCTCGGGGATCCAGCCGAGCAGGCGGTGGATCGTGCTCGCGGGTCGGCCCGTGGCCTCGCTCAGGCGTTTGGCTGCGCGCCCGGTCGGTGAGGCCAGGGCGACCACGAGTCCCGCGCGCTCGGCCAGCTCGACCACCAAGCGCACGATGGTGGTCTTGCCCACGCCCGGGCCGCCGGTGAGCAGGACGAGCGGCGCGCCCAGGCACCCGAGCACGGCCGCGCGCTGCTCCGGGTGCAGGGCGATGCGCGCCGCCTGCGCGACACGGTCGAGAGCGCGCTCGCCGGCCAGCGCTCGCAAGGGGCCGCTCTTCGCCAGCAGGGTCAGGTTCGAGGCCAGCTCGGATTCAGAGGTGGAGAGCGCGGGTGGATAGACGAGCGTGGTTCCCGGTCGCAGGTCGCGCACCAGCACGATCTCGCGCATGGCGTCGAGCGCCGCGCTGTCGGCGTCGACGACCTCGGCCTCGAGTGGGCGGCCGAGCAAGTCCTGGGTGCGCGCGCGCAGGGGCTCGAGCTCGAGGCATGTGTGCCCATCCCCCACGGCCTGCTCGAGCGCGAACAGCAGTGCTGCCTGGCGCCGTTCGGGCGATTCCGCGTCCAGGCCGAGCTTCTGTGCCGCGCGGTCGGCGCTCGTGAAGCCCACCCCGCGCACGGCCCGCGCCAGGAGGTAGGGGTTGGCGCGCACGCGCGCCTCGGCGTCGGTCCCGAGCGCACGCGTGGCCTCGACGACCTGCGCGGCGTTCAGTTCCAGTCCGTAGAGGAAGGCCTGGAGCTCGCGCTCGCCACGCAGGACGCGCACGGCCGCCACCAGGGTCTCGCGCGAGGCGCGCTTGAGCCCGCGCACGAGCCGCAGACAGTCCGGTTCGGAGTCGATGCGCTCCAGGGCCTCGGTACCGAGCACGTCCACGATGCGCTTGGCCAGGACCGGGCCGATGCCCTTGAAGTTCTTCGAGGCGAGGTAGCGCGCGATCCCCTCGCGCCCGACCGGCGGCAGGGCTTGCAGGGTCTCGAAGTGGAACTGCGGTCCGTGCTTGGCGTGCGTCTTCCACTGACCCAGCAGGAGGACCCGGCCGCCGATGTCGATCTCCCCGGCCTTGCCGACGGCGTGGACCAGGCGCTGGTGCGGGAGCCGGCCGCCGAACAGCTCGCCCGGGGTCTCCACGTCGGGCTCCAGGGTCAGGCGCAGGACGGTGTAGTGGCTCTCCGGATGCTGGTAGGTCACGCCTTCGACCACCCCGCGCAGGCGACCGTGATCGGTTGCGGCGCGGACGGTAGGGGCGTCCTTCGGCGGGGGGGAGGTCACGGTACGAAGAGCTTTTTCGGCGGGGGTTTTCGAGTTGGAGCTTGCCCGGAGCCCGCGGCGACGGATACTAGCGCGCCCTTTTTCCTTTCCTCGTTCCCTGCATGACGATCAAGGTCGACGTCCGATCCAACGAGTCGCTCGAGGCAGCCCTGCGGCGCTTCAAGCGGCAGTGCAACTACGGCGGAGTGTTTCGCCTGGCCAAGGCCAGCACCTGGCACGAGAAGCGCTCCGACAAGCGCCGCCGCGAGCGCCGCGAACGCATCCGCACGATCATCAAGGCTTCGCGTCGCGCTCGCTGGCTCCTCAACCGCAGCTAGTGTCCCTTCCCCGAAGTCGCGCCAACAATCCGCCGCACTGAATCGCCGCTGGCGGCGTTGCGCCTCCTCCGAGTCGACGCTCGGGAACCCATGGGGCTCTTCCCGCCTGACCGCAACCTCGCGCGAGCGCCCGAGCAAGTCGAACTGCTCGTGCGCGCCAGCGACTTCCAGAAGACGCCCAAGGACGTCCTGATCCGGCTCGATGCCTTCCTGACGCTGCGCCTGTCCTGGCGCTCACGCACCTCGGTGCAGCGCCTCATCCAGGACGGGTTCGTGCTCGTCGCGCCCGCGGCGCCCGGCCTGGAACCCAGAGTGGAGGCGCCGGAGGTCGAGCGGCGCTCGGCGCGCCAGCTGCGGCACGGTGCGCGGGTGGTGGTCGTGATCCCGCCCGAGCTGCGCTTGCCGGAAGTGCTGGCCGATCCGGGAGAGCTCGTGATCCTGTACGAGGACGAGGACGTGCTGGCGGTCGACAAGCCCGCCGGTCAGGCGGTCCACCCGAGCGGGAAGAACCTCACCCGAACGCTGATCCAGGAGGTGCACGCGCGCTACTCGCAGGGGGCCGAGCTAGCCGTGCCCGTGCGCCTCTGCCACCGGATCGACAAGGAGACGAGCGGCATCGTGCTGCTCGCCAAGGGCGCCCGCGCCCATCGCCAGATCCGCAAGCAGTTCGAGCGCGGAACGATCGAGAAGGAGTACCTGGCCCTGGTGCAGGGCTCACCCGCACAAGACGCGGGCGCCATCGACCTACCGCTCGGGCCGGCCCTCGCGAGCCGCGTGCGCATGAAGATCGCCGTCCAGGAGGGCGGTTCCGAGGCCCACACGACTTGGCGTGTGCTCGAGCGCCACGGTGCGTTCTCGCTCCTCGCCTGCACGCCGCTGACCGGGCGCCAGCACCAGATCCGGGTCCACCTCGCGGCCATCGGGCACGCGCTCGTGGGCGACAAGCTGTATGGCGAGGACGAAGAGTTTTTTCT
Organism: Planctomycetota bacterium; assembly: GCA_031413955.1. Lineage (GTDB taxonomy): Bacteria > Planctomycetota > UBA1135 > UBA1135 > JABFRZ01. The sequence continues at coordinate 3,597 of JANOGB010000427.1, forward strand.
CAAGAACGCGCGCAGCGAGCTCGATGCCGACGATCTGGCTCGCCTGCGGTTGCCGCGCCACGCACTGCACAATCACCTGCTTGCGTGGCTCTCGCCCACGAACGGCGAGCGGCGCATGGTGACGAGCCCGTTGCCGCAGGACCTGCGTGAGTTCCTGGAGCGCTCCGGACGAGAACGCGCTTGATCAGTCGTAGCCGCGCGCGCGCGTCTCGACGGCGAAGCTCGGGATGCGCTCCAGCTCGTCCGCGGACAGGCTGTACTGCTCGCACACCAGGCTCAGGCGGGTTCCTGCGCTCTCCATGGGTTCGATCGAGTGCGTCAGATCGCCCTCGAAGAACACCAGCGTGTTGGCCACGGGCCGCAGGCACGCCAGGCGCTTCTTGCCCCGCGCCAGCACCAGCTCGCCGCCGCGCAGTCCATCCGGCACCTCCACGTAGAGGACGCTCACGGTGAGCGGTACCGACACTTCCTTGCAATAGGAACGCAGGCTGCGGTCGATGTGCGGATCGACGCGCGACCCCCGTTCGAGCTGCAGCGGGTTCAGGTAGAAGGCGTTGCAGTCGGGGCGCAGGGCGCGCTCGAGGTAGGGTGCGAAGAACGGAAACGCGCGCTCGGCCTGCGTGCGTGATCCAGCCCGGAAGACGACCGAGAACCCGCGCGTCTGGACGAAGTCGCGGTTGAGCGTGTTCGTGGTGAAGTGGGGCGAAGCCTGGATCTGCCGCTTGAGGCTACGCAGGTAGGCGGGCGGGAAGGCGTTCGGGTGAGCAGCATGGGCGGGCATGCCCGCGCAGTCTGAGGCGCTCGAACCCGCGCGGAAAGTGGGGCGGCCCGTCTCCCCCGAGCGGCACACCCGGGAGCCAACTCGCGGGTACCCCCAAAACGAGAGCGGGCCCAGCGGGCCCGCTTCCACACCGACGCTCGATGCTCCTCAGGGAGCGCCGACTTCGATGCGCATCGCGTTGGTCATGCGGAAGGGCTCGGTGGGGTGACCAGGCGAGAGGAAGAACCCCTGGGCAAAGAACACGGAGTCCACGAGGGAGATGCGATTCGGGATGCGAATGGTCGCGAGCGAAGGGTTCGCTCCGTCCCAGACCGGCAAGGAACGGGGGCCGAGGATCGGAGGAGCCAGCATCAGCTCGCCATAGGGCGGAACGTCGACGCCGCAGCCCGCCATCGACAGCAGCGGCCGTCCGGAGAAGAACAGGCTCGCCACGGCGCCGGCGGCCTGCCCCTCGTCCATGGCGAGCTGGAACTCGTTGCCCACCAGGGCCTTGCCCGACACATGGCTCAGCTTGCCGCGGTTGGCGGAGCAGCCAGGCAGCTCCAGCACCAGGCCGAAGTCCACGAAGAGGGCGGCGGTACCGATGGACTGGAGCTCGACGCTGGCCGCGAAGAAACGCCCGTTGGGGCTGATCGAGAAGCCGTTCTCCGCGCCGTTGACGGTGGTGACGAGATTGCCAGCGATGATCGTACTTCCGGCCTGCACGACCTTCTCGTAGTTGCGCATGAAGGCATCGGCGTTCGCGACGCGCGCGTGCCAGAAGACATCTCCCGTGTTGGCGAGGTACACGGGAGCGCTCGAACCAGCTTGCAGGTTGCTGGAGAAACCTGGCAGGACGTCGCCCTGCTGGGCGAACTTCTGGCCGTTCTTCACGATCAAGTAGCCGTCCACGTCGGCGGGGACTCCGACCGAACCCGTGATGGCGTAGTCACCGCGATCGTTGAGCGCCGCCCTCGAAAGAGTGAGCACCCTCCAGGGCTTGCCAACGGGTGATGGCGTAGCTACCTGCGCCACGATCCTCTCCATGTTGATCACCAGCGCTTGGTTGCCTTCGTTGGCGATGAAGGTGATGAAGTCTCCGTTCTCGTTCACCGAGAGGATGTGCTCGTTGTTGCCCAAGCACGTCGCGCCGACGAGTCGAATCCCTGCGGGAACGGTCATCCCTTCCGTCGCCAGCACGGTCGTCTCG
>JANOGB010000428.1:0-9340 GCA_031413955.1 Planctomycetota bacterium
GCTCTGGAGGCGTCACGAGAAGAAGAAGAGGGAGAAGAGCCGGGCTGGAGCCCGGCGCTCCCAGGCGAGAAGAAGGCGGCTTCACGCTGATCGAGGTCGTGCTGGCCATGTTCGTGCTGCTGATCGGCATGACCTCGATCCTCGGGCTGCTCTCCTTCGGCGCCGCGCTCTCGCGCACGGCTTCCCTGCGCAGCGGCGCGGCCGGAGCCATCGAGGCGGTCGTGGCCGACCTCGAGGAAACGCTCTTCCCCCTGCAGGTCGACGAGCTGGGCGACGAGGTCGCGGGCGAGCCGCGCGACGTGCAGGCGCGCGAGATCCCAGGGTTTCCTGGGCTGCTCTACTCGACACGCTCTACGCCGCACCCCGAGAACCCGCTGGAGTACAAGGTCGAGGTCGAGATCAGCTGGGCCGTGGGCGGGACGACGCGCTCGAAGCGGTTCACCACCTTGCTGCTGCGCGAGGTGCCCTTCGGCGAGCGGTTGCGCGCGCGCATCATCGAGGGCAAGAAGCCGGAGAAGAGAGAGTGACCACAGAGGCGCAGAGGACACGGAGGAACACAGAGATGAAGGATAGGAAGACAAAACCGATGAAGAACCCGCGACGGCTCGCCTTGCTCCATTCCATTCCGTCCTCCGTGCTCCTCCGCGTCCTCTGCGCCTCTGTGGTCCTCTGCCTCGCGCCTGCGAGTTCCCGTTGCGCCCAGGATGCCGTTGCCTCTGCCGCACCCAGCACGATGTTGCGCCTGAAGAGCGGCGCGATCGCCTTCGGCCAGATCCTGTCTCACGATCCGGACGGCATCCGTTTTCGCATGCTCGAGAGCGGGGGCGAGGTACCGCTCGCCTGGAGCATCCTCGATCCGACCGAGGCCGAAGAGCTGCGCCTCGCCTACGGCTACGTCGCGAGTGAGGCCGAGGAGCTGATGCTCGAGGCCGACCGCATCGAGCTCGTGACGGGCAAGGAGCTGGTTGGCCGCATCGTCAAGCGCACCGACACGGATCTGTGGGTCAAGCGCGCCGAGGGCACGGTGCCGATCCCGAAGACGCAGGTGCGCGGTGCCATCACCAGCGTGCAGGTGCCGGCGCTGGACCTGTTCACGCGCGAGGAGCTCTACCAGGAGAAGGCCTTCGAGCTCGAGACGCGCCTGGTGGCCAAGGGCCGGATCGGCGCCCAGGCCCACGACGAGCTCGCGCACTTTGCCGAACGCCTGTTCGACTATGCCCACGCCCTGGAGCACTACCAGCGCGCGGCCGAGCGCGATCCCACCTACGAGTCCTCGCGCCTGGCCCTGGACATCGCCCGCGCCCAGGCCAACGCGGCGCTGCAGGAGCAGGTCGACCAACTGGCCGAGATCGACCTGCAACGCGCACGCAAGCGCTACGACAAGGCCATCGATCTCGTGGCGCAGTTCCGCGCCAAGTACGGGAAGAGCCCGCTGCTCGTGGACCTCGCGAAGCTGCAGGAGCGCGTGGCCAAGGCCCAGGAGCGCGACCTGCGCGCGGAGATCATCAGCCGCTGGCACTTCTGGGCCGTGCGCCTGGCGCGCGAGGCCGCGCGCAAGCCCTCCTTCGAGGAAGTACAGGGGTACCTCGACGAGAAGATGGCCGAGGACCTGGCCCAGAAGGTGCGAGACGAAGTGCAGACGATCGCTCCGGCCGTCGAAGTCGAGCGAGTGCGGCGCCTGTGGGGCGAGCGCAAGGGCGGCAAATATCGCACGGCGACCTATGGCCTCGGCACCTGGCTCCTGGGCGAGAGTGCGCGCACGGAGCTGGACCTGACCAAGGAGAAAAAGGCTGCCGAACCCGAGAAGGGCACGCAGTCCGCCGCTCGCAAGAAGCTCGAAGAGCGCATCCAGCGCTACCTCGAGAACCAGAAGCTGACGCGCCAGTCGGCCCAGTCGAGCGCGGACGACAGCGAGGACCCGGAGGTCTTCTGGGAGAAGTGGAACTGGGCCGGGCGCGCGCAATGGGTGCTGGCGTACTTCGCCGAGAAGTCGGGCGAGTTCCGCGATCAGCAGGCGCGTTTCGAGAACTGCCGCGAGTGCGGCGGGACCGGCGCGCGCGACATGCTCTTCACCGGCAATGCGAGCAGCTCCAGCGACGAGAACAAGGCCTCGGCCCAGGCGGGCGAGGTGCTCGTACCCTGCCCTGCCTGCCACACGATCGGCATCGTGCGCCGCATTCGCTATCGTTGAGCGGATGAAGTGGCTGCTCTCGAGCGCGCTCGGCGCCGGCGCGCTCGCCTCGGGCTGCGCGGCGTCCAAGGTCGCCCGGCCGCCGCCGCCGCCCGCGTTGCGCGCGCAAGCAACCGAGGTGCAGACTCCAGCGAGCACCGAGACGCCACCCGGCCCTGCGCAGGCTCCGGGAAGTGCGGCGGCCGACGCGCGGCAACCCCAGCCGTCCGCGCCGCCGCCCTCCGTGCCGCCTGCGGAGGAACCGCCCGCCACTGCTCCGCGCTTGCCGAAGTCCGAGTCTCCACCCCTGGGCTGGATCGCCGGCAAGCCCCTGGAAGCCGAGGAGCTCCTGCTCGAGTGGGGCGACGTGGCTTCGCGCGAGCTGCAGTTGATGGTCGACAAGCTCGTGGCCACGCGCCTCGCGCTGGCCGAGGCCGAGCGTCTGGGGATTCGCCTCGCGCCCGAGGCCGTCGAGCAGCGCTTTGCCGCCGAGCGCGAGAAGCTCCAGAAAGAAGTCGTGCGCAGCGGCAAGAAGCTCGAGCTCGAGCAGTTCATCGAGCGCGAGCTCGGCTTCGAGCCCGCGCGTTACCTCGAGCGCGTGCGGCGCGCGACCATCCGTCAGATGCTGGCCGAGCGTGCCGTGCGTGCGTCGTCGCTCGCCAGCGACAGCGTAGCCTTGCGCCTCATCGTGGTCGCGAACGACGAGCAGAAGCAGGCCGTCCTGACGGCCCTGGCTGGAGGCCGCGATTTCGCCGAGGTGGCGGGCGAGCTCTCCATCGACGATTCGAAGCGCAACGGCGGCCTGGTGCCCTTCGTCGTCCAGGACCCGCGTTCAGAGCTGGCGCGGCTCGCCTCCCAGACCGCGGTGGGGGAGGTGGCGGGCCCCCTGGCGATCGCCGAGCACCACTTCTGGATCCGCGTCGAGGAGCGGCGCACGCCACGGGAGGGGGACTGGGCCGCGATCGAAGCCCTGGTCGAGGACTCCCTCGCGCGTTCGCCCGTGGAGAGCCCCGAGTTCGTGCACTGGAAGTACACCATGGAGGGGCGCTACCCGATCGACCTCGGACCCCTGTGGAGTTTGATCGGCGCGGCGAAGTGAGGCTTGCACTCACGCGCTCCGGATCGGATCCTCGTCCCTCCCCATGGAAATCGACATCGCCGTGAGCGAGTCCGCGCCGCCCGCCCAGGCTGGGACACCCGATCCGGGCCCCGGTGGAGCCGAGAGCCTGCCCGAGCGGGTCAAGCTCGGACCCGGCGAAGCGAAGAGCGACGACGCCTTGCAGCGCGAGATCGCCGCGCTGCTCTTCGCCGCGAGCGAGCCCCTCACCCCGGGGCGACTGGTCGAGCTCCTCGAGCGACCCGCCCCTGCGCGCGTGCAGGAGGCCCTGGAACGGCTGCAGGCGGAGCTCGACGGCGGCGCCCTGCCGTTCGTGCTGCGCAAGATCTCGGGCGCCTGGCGGCTGCTCACGGAGCCGGAGCTCGCGCCGGTCATCGGACGCCTGCGCTCCGAGCCCAAGCCGGAACGCATCAGCGCAGCGGCCCTCGAGACGCTAGCGATCATCGCCTACCGCCAGCCGGTCTCGAAGGCCGAGATCGAGGCCATTCGCGGCGTCCAGGCCGGCCCCGTGCTACGCAGCCTGGTGGACCGCGGCTTGGTGCGCATCACCGGACGCGCCGACCTGCCCGGCCAGCCGCTCCTCTACGGGATGACCAAGGAGTTCCTGGAGCGCTTTGGCCTGTCCGCGCTGAAGGACCTGCCGCGCGACGGCGAGCTGAACGAGGAGTAGCTCAGCCGGGACACGCCGGGCTCCAGCCCGGCTCTGCTGCTGGCGGGAGGAGATGAAGAGCCAGGCTGGAGCCTTCCCGGGGCAACCGCTCCCGGACGAAGGCATGTTGCGCCGTGCTCTCCGGCGGCCGTAGACTCGTCCTTTCCCCCGTAGCGTCCCCCGTTCCGACCGATTCCCCGCTCACCCCGAGGGGGCGCGTAGGTTCATGTCCAAATCGTCCAAGCACCCGACAGCCCACGCGCCTGCCCCTCACCCGGGCGGGGGCCCCCACGAGGGGGCCCACAAACCGCTCATCGACGACGACATCCTGCACGTCCCGAAGGGTCGCTCGCGCGGCGCGTTCATCTTCTTGGTGCTCCTGATGATCCTCCTGTTGATCATCTTCCTGGTGCCGGGCTCGATCAACGAGATCTTCACCCCGTCGAGGAACCTGGTCGCGGTGCGTTTCGAGCTGCCCAGCGGACGTCGAGTCGAATGGAAGGGGACCGACGTCTTCTTCATGCGTGCCGCGGTGATGGATGCCTTCCGGGTGGACATGTTCCTGCCCATGCAGCTCGGCATCGACGGCTCCAAGCCCGAGCCGAGTGAGATCACGCGCATCCTCGTGCTGGATCAGATCGCGCAGGACGCCGGGATCGAGGTCACCGACGCCGATCTGGCCGGGCACCTGCGCGAGACGCTCGACTTCCAGCGCGCGACACCCGAGGACTTCAAGAACGCCGTGCGCGCGTTCGGCCTGGACCAGGTCGTGGTCGAGGGCTCGATCCGCAAGCTCCTGCGCGTGGTGCGCCTGCAGCAGCTGGTCGGATTCGCCGGCGCGCTGCCGGATCCGGCCAAGATCGAGGAACAGTGGCACACGGAGAACGTCGAGTTCGCCTTCGACTACGTGACCCTGCCGGTCGCGGATCTGAAGGAAGATGCGCGCAAGGAGCTGCCTGACGACGTGCGCCTGAAGGCCTGGTTCGAAGGGCTGGAGGAGAGCGCGAAGGACGAGTTCAAGACGGACGAGAAGCGCAAGGCCGAGCTGGCCTTCTTCCGCGACGGCGAGACCACGCCCGCGACCGAGCTCCTGGCCGCCTACCCCGAGAAGCCGCCCGAGGGCACCGAGCCGACCGCGCCAGAGGAGCTCGCCAACCAGTACTACCGGCGCGTCTACTTCCGCCGCTTCGCGAAGCCCAAGGAGGAGGGCGCGGACGAGAGCAGCGGCGATCTCTACTTCAAGTTCGAGGAAGTCAAGGAGCGCTGCCTGGCCGAGGCCCCGGTGTATTTCGCCCTGCAGCGCTGGCTCGAGGACCTCAACGCGCGCCGCACGAACGGCGAGACGATCGACCTCGCGGCCGAGGCGCAGGGGCTCGGCCTCGACCACCAGGGCTTCCCCGAGCCGCTCACGCAGGGGGAGTTCGCCGCCGACGACGCTGCCGGCAACAAGGACCTTGCCGACGCCATCTTCAGTACTCCGCCCGACGGCTCGTTCTACGCCTCGCCCTTCGCCCTGCCCTCGGGGCTGGCCGTCGTGCGTGCCAACGAGCGCAGCGAGCCCGAGCTGCCACCCTTCGAGTCGATCCGCGACCGAGCGGTGGAGAAGTGGCTGGAGCCCAAGGCCGAAGAGCTGGCCAAGAAGCGGCTGGCTGCTCTGCGCGAGGGCTGCGAGAAGTTCGAGCCCGCGCCCGAGGAAGACGAGGATGCGCTGGCGCCTGCGGCTACGGACAGGGGCGTCCACTACCGCGCCAGCGCCGAGGCCTTCCAGGCCGCGGCCCAGGCCGCGGGCCTCGCCGTCAAGTCGCGCGACTACCTCAACAAGGCTGGACCGGCCAGCAAGGATCCGCTGGCGAACGACGAGGAGCGCCGTGCGCTCTCCAGCATGGCGAACTCCTGGGGCCTCTACGCCCTCGAGGCCGACGAGCTGGCCGAGCCGGGCCTCGCGGGCGATCAGACCGTCGTCTACCTGGTGCGCCTGACCGGCAAGCGCGAAGTGCCGATCGACAACATGACTCCGACCCAGTACGACCGCTACAAGCAGTCGACGCGCGGGCGCGCAGCCATGGAGATCAGCCAGGGCTTGGATCTCGACTTCCTGCGCGAGAACTACGGCCTGTGGCTGTACGAGGACTCGGAGGAAACCAAGGCTGCGGACGCCGAAGCCGCGCAGCGCGGGAAGTAGCCGGCGCGGCCGGTTCGAGGGCTCCAGGCCCGCCCAAGATCAATCGCAGCTTCTCCTGGCGCAGCTCGGTCCGCACGCCCAGAAAAAGCTCTGTCGGCCAGGAAAACGTACCGCGGAGACACGGAGGAGCGCGGAGACGAGGTCAGAGAAGATGGGGCCTCCGGGGCTTCGGCTCTCCGAGAGTCGACGATCCGGGGGCCCATTCTTCTTCCTCCGCGAGGCTCCGCGTTCTGCGCGTCTCCGCGGTGCGTTTGGGTTGCGGGCGTAGCCCACTCTGAGAGCCTCAGCAAAGACACGGCGGAGGCTCCCCCGCTCGGGAGAGCCTCCGCCGTGGTCATGCACACGCTGCGCTAGGCTTGGACCGAGCCGAGCTTGCGCGTGCAGGAAGAGGCGCGCGAGCGCCGCGTGGATCAGACCATCTTCTTCAGGCCGCGCATCGGACGCACCTTGACGACGTTGCGCGCCGGCTTGGCCTTGAAGATCGTCTTTTCCTTGGTGAAGGGGTTGATGCCTTCGCGCGCCTTGGTGGCGGGCAGGCGCTTGACCATCACCTTCATGAGGCCGGGGACTTGCACGACCCCCGGGCCCTTCTTGGAGAGGTCGGCCGAGAGCAGGGCCTCGAGACCCTGGAACACGGCTACGACGTGCTTGCGATGGATGCCGGAGTGACCGGCGATGGCGTTGTAGATCTCGCTCTTGGTGCGGACCTTGGACGAGGAGGTGATCTTGACCGTCTTGACGGTTGCGGCCTTGGCAGCCTTGGCTTTCTTCGCCATGGTGATTTTGCTTCGTTTTATGGGTTTTTTGCGGGACGAGAGTCCGTCCCAGGGCAGTCCACGAGTTCGTCCATCGGTAGTCAAGCGAGAACTCCCCGGGATTTCTCGCTTTTTTTGGGGTCGTGAGCGGAACGGGGAGGGCGTGCGTGCTAGCGAGGTGCACCAGAAAGTGCTCGTTTCCACGCGAAAAACGCGCACTTCGCGTACCCAGAGCTCCGCACTCCGGCCCACCTGCGCTCGCTCTCGGGTGGGGCCCGGGTTTCGCCATCGCGTGGTTTTGCGGGGAATTCCGGGTGGAACTTCCCCGGCGCGGCGCTCGTGCGGTGCCGGCCCGGCCTTGGCCGGCGGTTGCGCCTCTTGACGGCCTGAACTTTGGTCGAAGAATGAACGCCGTTCAGTAGTCGAACGCCGTCCAGCATGACCTCCGCCGACCGCCGCGCGCGCCAGAAGGCCCAGCTCCAGGAGCACATCCTGGATGCCGCCCGCGAGCTCTTCGCGCGCCAGGGCTTCGAGGCCGTGACACTGCGCAAGATCGCGGCCGCGATCGAGTACGCGCCGGCCGCGATCTACGGGCACTTCAAGGACAAGGAGGAGCTGGTGCGGGCCCTGTGCCTGCGCGACTGCGACCAGCTCTCGGCCGAGTTCGCCAAGCTCTCCTCGCTGGCCGATCCGCTGGAGCGCATCGCCGCCGCCGGACGGACCTTCGTGTCCTTCGCGGCCGAGAACCCGAATCACTTCCGCCTGCTGTTCCTGCAGCACAAGCAGCTCAGCGAGGACGAGGCGATGCGCGCGCGCAAGGGCGACCCGGCGCGCGATGGTTACGCCTTCCTGCACCAGGCAGTGCAGCAGGCCATCGACCAGGGGCTCCTGCGTCCCGAGCTGCGCGAGGCCGAGCTGCTGGCCCAGACCTTCTGGGCCGGCGTACAAGGCGTGGCCTCGATCGAGATCGCCTTCCAGGGCGACCCGTGGGTCGAGCTGCGCCCGCTCGCCGCACGCGCCGCAGCCGTGATCGACGCGCTGCTCACGGGCTTCGCGCGCCCGGGGACCTGGCCGAGAGTCTCTGCGTCGTCGGGATCCGCTTCGTCGCGCTCCGTGCCGCGGCGCAGCGCGCGCAAGGGCAAGAGCAAGAAACGCGCGGAGACGCGCCCGTGATCCGCATCGCCTTGCGCATGCTGCTCGGCGACCGGCTCAAGTACGCCGGCCTCGTGGCGGGGCTCGCTTTCGCCGCGCTCCTGATCACCCAGCAGGCCTCGATCTTCTTCGGCTTCACCGCGCGCGTCGGCTCGTGGATCCGTGACACGGCCCAGGCGGACCTGTGGATCATGGACCCCGACGTCGAGTTCACCGAGGACCGCAAGGTCATGTCCGACACGGCGCTCCTGCGCGTGCGCGGCATCGACGGCGTGGCCTGGGCCGTGCCCATGTACAAGGGCTTCGCCGCCGTGCGCCTGGCCGACGGCACGCGCAAGGTCGTGCGCATGATCGGTATCGACGACGCCACGCTGACGGGCGGGCCGCCGACGATGGTGGCGGGTGAGCTGGCGCTGCTCAAGCAGGACCGCGGCATCCTGATCGAGGCCGACGACGCCGACGACGGCCTGCGCCTGCGCCGCGGGCTGGAAGGGGAGGGCCAGCGCGCCTCGCGCGTCGGCGACCGCATCGACATCAACGATCACGAGACGATCGTGGTCGGCACCTACCGGCGCACGCACGAGTTCTTCTGGGAGCCGGTGGTCTACACGACCTACAGCCGCGCGCTCAGCCTCGCGCCGCCCGAGCGCCGCTCGCTGTCCTTCGTGATGGCGCGCGTGCAGCCCGGCCATGACCCGCTGGAGGTCGCCGCGCGCATCGAGCGCGCCACCAAGCTGCGCGCGCTGACGGCCGATGGCTTCGAGGCCCTCTCGCGCGATTTCATCCTCGATCAGACAGGCATCCTGGCCAACTTCGGCATCACCATCGCGCTGGGCTTCGCGATCGGCGTGCTCGTGTCCGGACAGCTCCTGTACAACTTCGTGCTCGACAACAGCCGCGCCTTCGCCGCGATGAAGGCCATGGGCGCAACGCACGGCCTGCTGATCCGCATGGTGAGCGTGCAGGTCTTGTTCGCGGCCGTGGTCGGGTTCGGCCTGGGCGTGGGCGGCGCGGCGCTCTCGGGCTACGCGCTGGCGCTCTCGGACCTGGCCTTCAAGATGGTCTGGCAGGTGCCCGTCTTCGGCGGGCTGGCAATCCTCTCCTGTTGCCTGATCGCGGCGCTGATCTCGATCTCGCGCGTGCTGAAGCTGGAACCCGCCGCGGTGTTCAAGTGAGCACGGCCTCCACGACTGCCCTGGCCGTCGGGGTTTGAACTCCGTGCCGGCCGAAAGGGCCGCTGGCGAGCTCACGTCGGTGCGCGTCGATCCGCGCACGGGGCTTACGGTCGCTCTCGCCTACGTGAGCCGCACCGTCG
>JANOGB010000429.1:0-1859 GCA_031413955.1 Planctomycetota bacterium
TGCTGCTCGACGGCGATCCCTTCTCGGTCTACACCCACGTCCTGGAGACGTGGGTCGAGGGGGAAAAGGTGTTCGACCGCGCCGACCCGGGCGACCAGCTCATGGCGGTGGGCGGCTGGGGCGCCGGCGGTCTGCGCCTGCCGGGCTGCTGCGACGAGGAGGAAGACCGATGAGGCTCGCCTGGCTGCTCGCGTGCTCCCTCGGAGCGCTCCCGCTCTCGGCCCAGGACATCGCCGTGCGCGGGCGCATCGTGCACACCCAGGCCGGGGCGCCGATCGAGGACGGCGTGGTGCTGGTGCTGGCCGGGAAGATCACGGCCGTGGGCCCCGCGCGCGCGCTCGCGATCCCCGCCGGCGTGACCACGCTCGCGGCCGCCGTCGTCATCCCGGGCCTGGTCGACGCGCACTGCTGTCTTGGTCTTGCCGGGGTGCTCAACCAGGCGCACGACAAGGACGAGCTCGAACGCTCGAGCGCGATCCAGCCCGAGCTGCGCGCCATCGATGCCTACAATGCGCGCGAGCCGCTGCTGGAATGGGCACGCAGCTTCGGCGTGACCACCATCCACACCGGCCACGCGCCGGGCGCGGTGATCTCGGGCCAGACCATGATCGCCAAGACGCGCGGCGCGACGCTGGAGGAGGCCGTGTTGCAGCCGCTTGCCATGGTGGCCGCGACGCTCGGCGAGGGCGCGGTGCACGCGGACGACAAGGGCCAACCCGGCACGCGCGCGAAGGCCGCCGCGCTGCTGCGCGAGGAGCTGGTCAAGACGCAAGGCTGGATGGAGAAGCGCGCGCGCGCGCGGGCGGAATCGAAACCCGTCGAGCGCGATCTCCGGCGCGAGATCCTGGCCGAGGTGCTCGAAGGCAAGGTCCCGCTGCTGATCACCGCCCAGCGCGCCCAGGACATCGCCACCGCGCTGCGCCTGGCGCAGGAGTTCGGCTTCCGGTTGGTGCTCGACGGCGCCGCCGAGGGCTACCGGATGCTGGACGAGATCCGCGCCGCGAACGTGCCCGTCATCGTGCATCCGACGATGTTCCGCGCGGTGGGCGAGACCGAGAACCTCTCGCTCGAGACGCCGGGCGCACTCAAGAAGGCCGGCCTGCGGGTGGCGCTCCAGAGCGGCTACGAGTCCTACGTGCCGCGCACGCGCGTGCTCCTGTTCGAGGCCGCCGAGGCCGCTGCCTACGGGCTCGCCTTCGAGGACGCGCTCGCCCTGGTCACGCTCGACGCCGCGCGCCTGCTCGGGATCGAGGCGCGCGTCGGCTCGCTCGAGGTCGGCAAGGACGGCGACCTCGCGCTCTACGACGGCGACCCCTTCGAGTACACGACCCACTGCGTGGGCGTCGTGATCGAGGGCGTGGTCGTCAGCAGCGAGAAGCGCTGAAGGTTCTCACCCTGGAAGGCTCCAGCCTGGCTCCGTTCCTTCCGCTCTTCCGTTGCCTTCCAGAGGAAGAAAGAAGCAGAGCCAGGCTGGAGCCTTCCCAGGGTGAGGAAAACGCTCAGATCCGCAGGACCTGATACGCCAGCCAGCCCGCCAGGCGCTGCGGCCAGGAGCGCCGGCTCCACTGCGCGAGCAGCACCTCTTGCGCGCCCTCCAGGTCGCGCTGGAACTGCCCTTCCAGCGTGGCGGCCGCGCCACGGTCGAGGACCGTGACCGAGACCTCCAGGTTGCGGCGGTCGGACCAGTAGTCGAGGTTGAAGGAGCCGACCGAGATGTAGACCCCGTCGACGGTGACGGTCTTGGCGTGCAGGATGCGCTGCTGGAGCTCGAAGATGCGCACGCCCGCGCGCAGGAGGTGCCCGTACAGGTGCTGGCTCGCCAGACGCACGATGGGCACGTCCGAGCGGCCGGCGGTGAG
>JANOGB010000430.1:0-6182 GCA_031413955.1 Planctomycetota bacterium
AGAGAAAGAACGAAGAGCCGGGCTGGAGCCCGGCGCTCCCAGATGAGGCGCCTACGCGCGGCGCCGGGCAACCACCAGGTGGTTGTTGGGCTCCTCCTGCAGATCCCCCAGCGAGAACACCAGGCACACCGGCAACGCCACGAGCGCCCACAGGGCCATGAACGGAACGAGCAGATAGAAGAGCACGTTGCGCTTCAGCGCCGGGTCGGACATGCCCTGCACGCGCGCGGCCTGCAGGAAGAAGTAGAAGAGGTGCGAGGCCATCGACGACCACACGCCGCCCAGCGGCCGGTGCAGGACGACGTCCAGGCCCGCGCGCTCCAGCGCTGTCGTGATCCAGTAGCGGCTGAAGTTGCCGTGGTAGTGCGGCGCGAGGTGCGTGGTGGAGGTCTGCGGGATCAAGAAGATCGCCTTGCCGCCCGGCTTCAGCACGCGCCCGATCTCGGCCACCATGCGGATCGGCTCGAACACGTGCTCGAGCACCTGCACGCTGAGCGCGGTGTCGAAGCTGGCTGCGGCGAAGGGCAGCTTGCAGCCGTCGCCCACGACGCCGTGCTGGGCCGGATGGTCGCGCGCGGGCAGGTCCCCGGCCGCGACCTCCAGCGTGACCCAGCGCTCGAAGCGTGCGCTCTGCTCGCGCGCGGCCGTGAAGAACTGGCCGCCGCCCACGTCGAGCACGCGGCCGGCGCAGTGCTCGCGTAGCGCGGCGAACAGCGCCCGCGAACGGAAGTCGCGCGCGGCGTAGAGCAGACGTGAAAGCAGAGGACGAGGCGTCATCGGCGGTGCAGGAGCAGGTGGTCGTCTGGCAGCTCGGGCGTGGGCACGCGCTCCCATTCGCGCTGGAAGTGGGCCCACACGAGCTCGTTCAGGCTACGGAAGAGCAGATCCTCGCGATCCTCGATCGGAGAGTCGACGATCAGGGCCCAGTCGACGCCGCGTTCCCTGAGGCGAGCGATGGTCGCTTCCTGCTCGGCGCTCGAGGCCTTCCAGAAGTAGTAGATCCACCAGGTCGGCGCGCGCTTGCGCAGCACGCAGTAGAGCGCCGGACGGTGGGGGGCGATGAAGAGCGGGGCCTCGCCGACGCGCCCACCGAGGCCGTGCTCGATCGCGGGCAGGTAGGTGGCCTGCTGGGGCGAGAGCAGCAGACGCTCGCCGGCCACGGTGCATTCCGTCAGCTCGCGCCCGTACAGCGTGCTCGCGAAGGTCTGGTTGCTGGTGGCGGCCACTGTGCCCGTGAGCAGGGCGAGCAGGCTCCACAGGCCGACCGTCCAGGCGCGACGCGCGCCGAGCAGGCTCGGAGCGAGGAGCAGCGCGATGAGCAGCGGGGGCAGGCTCTGCGCCAGGTGAAAGGCGTCCGAGCGCACGCTGGCGTGGTGCAGGTACACGGCGCCGACCAGCGTCGTTCCGACGAGGGCCGCGCGCTCGCGCCAGCTCTCGCGCGGCGTGCGCACGACCGTCCAGACGAGCGCCGGCAGGGCGAAGAGCGGCAGCAGGAAGGCCACCGCCTCCGCGTGTTCCTTCCAGGCGCCGAGGGGCGTGAGCTCCGCCGCGCTCACGCGCCAGGGCCACGGCCAGGGACAGGCCAGGTTCGAGCCCTGCCGCAGGATGAGCTGCACCGAGTCCCAGTAGCTGCGCGCGAAGCCCGGGACGAACAGCATCATCCCGGCGAGCGGCGCGCAGCCGAGCGTGATCCCACCGGCCCAGCCGCCGAGTCGCGCCGACCAGCCCGGACGCGGGTCCTTCCAGCAGTCGAGTGCGAGCACGAGGCCGCTCGCCAGCGCGCCGTAGAGCGCGTGGTTGCGGCCGACGTAGCCGGCGAGGCCCACCACGAGGCCCGTGACGAAGTGACGAGCGACCGTGGGCCGCTCGAGGAGTCGTACCGTCACCCAGCACACCAGCAGCGCGGTGGCCGGTTCGAACAGCTTGTGGCGCGGGAACAGCCACAGCCCGAGCAGCAGGCCGCCCAGCACCAGCGCGGCCGGGTGGCGCACGACGCGCGCGAGCACCGCCAGACCCGCGGCGAGGCCGAAGGCCGCATAGATCGCGACCGCTGCGCGCAGGCCGATGATCCCGTCGCCGACGAGCGGCGCGAGCAGCGCGCACCAGTGGTAGCGCCCCGGATCGTAGGCCTGGAAGTCGCGCAGCGGCACCTCGCCCGCGAGCGTGCGCAGG
Organism: Planctomycetota bacterium; assembly: GCA_031413955.1. Classification (GTDB taxonomy): domain Bacteria; phylum Planctomycetota; class UBA1135; order UBA1135; genus JABFRZ01. The sequence continues at coordinate 2,173 of JANOGB010000430.1, forward strand.
ACGCCGTACCACAGGAAGCCTTCGTCGGCCAGGTTCAGGTGCTGGCGCCCGAAGAAGAGATGCATACAGGCCGGCACCAGCACGGCCGTCGCGAGCAGCGCGACGCGCGAGCTCCAGGGGATCGGTGTGCGTTCCCTCATGCGCGTCCTCCAGTGCGGCGTCGTTCTCTCTGTGAGGCTCTGTGCCCTCTGTGCCTCTGTGGTTGGCTCGAACCGACCACAGAGGCGCAGAGGGCACAGAGCTTCACAGAGAAGAAAGCCGATCAGCCGACGGCGAAGCCGCGCACGGTCGCGATCACGTCGCCCTGGTCCTGTTCGTTGAGCCCGTGGAAGAGCGGCAGGCGCAGCAGGCGATCGGCCACGTCCTCGGTCACGGGGCATTGACCTGCGTAGCCGCCGAACTCCTTGCCCTTGTCGGAGAGGTGCAGGGGCTGGTAGTGGAACACCGCGAGGATCCCGCGCGCCTTGAGGTGTTCGATCAGGCGCGTGCGCGCCGCGAGGCTCGGCAGCATGAGATAGAAGATGTGGTAGGGCTGCTCGCAGTACGCCGGGACGTGCGGCAGGCCGACGCCGCTCTTGTGCGCCCAGTCGGCGAGCTCGGCTTCATAGCGCTTCCAGATACGCCCGCGCGCGGCCTGGATCGCCGCACGGCTCTCGAGCTGCGCCAGCAGGAAAGCCGCCAGGATCTCGGAGGGCAGGTAGCTCGAGCCCACGTCGACCCAGGTGTACTTGTCGATCTCGCCGCGGAAGAAACGGCTGCGGTTCGTGCCCTTCTCGCGCAGGATCTCGGCCCGCGCGGCGAGTGCCGCGTCGTTCAGCAGCAGCGCCCCGCCCTCGCCGCAGGTCAGGTTCTTGGTCTCGTGGAAGCTCTGCGTGGCCAGGGCGCCGAGCGTGCCGAGCAGGCGCCCGCGGTAGCGCGCGAAGAGGCCGTGGGCGTTGTCCTCGACCACGGTCAGGTTCCGCGCGCGCGCCAGCGCGAGGATCGGGTCCATCTCGCAGGCCACGCCGGCGTAGTGCAGCGGCACGATCGCGCGCGTGCGCGGCCCGATCAGGGCCGGGAGCTTCTTCTCGTCCAGGTTCAGCGTGTCGGGCCGCACGTCGGCGAAGACCGGGGTCGCGCCGTGCAGCACGAAGGCGTTCACGGTGGTGACGAAGGCGAAGGACGGCACGATGACCTCGTCGCCGGGCTCGAGCTCGAGCAGCAGCGCTGCCATCTCCAGCGCGTGCGTGCAGTTGGTCGTGAGCAGGACGCGCGGCACGCCCAGCTCTTGCTGCAGGATCTCGTGGCAGCGCTTGGTGAAGCTGCCGTCGCCCGAGAGGTGCCCGCGCTCCACGGCCTCGCGGATGTAGGTGAGCTCCTGGCCCGTGAGCGTGACGCGGTTGTAGGGGATGCGATAGCTCACACGCTGCTCTGGGCGGAGTCCTCGGTCGAGGCGCGCACGGCGTACGCCGGCCGCGACATGGTGCGAAAATGGATGCGCGCCAGGTATTCGCCCATGATCCCGAGCGCGAACAGCTGGGCCCCGGAGAAGATCACGATCACCGAGGCCAGGAACGGAAAACCCGGCACCGAGCCGCCCTCGACCACGTAGCGCACCAGCACGAAACCCAGGATCACGAGGCCGAACAGGGTGAAGGCGAAGCCCGTCAGGCTGGCGAACTGCAGGGGCTTGGCGCTGTAGCCCGTGAGCATGTTCAGCGCGTGCGTCAGCAGCTTCGAGACGCTGTAGCCCGACACGCCCTCGGCGCGCGGATCGTGGCGCACCTCCACGCTCGAGAACTTGGTCGTGCCCCAGGTCAGCAGCACGTCGAGCGAGACGAAGCCGCTGACGTAGCCGGAGAAGGCCTCGCGCAGCTCGGTGCGCAGCACGCGGAAGGCGCTCGCGCGCCGCGCCGTCTCGGCGCCCATGGCCTGGCTGAGGGCCAGCTTGGTGATGCGCGAGGCGAGCCCGCGCAGGAAACCGTGCGGCTGCTCGCGCGGCGAGCCGTAGACCACGTCGTGTCCGCGCGCGAGCTCCGCCAGCAGGGCCGGGAGCTCCTCGGGCGGGTGCTGGAGATCGTCGTCCATGGTCACGACCACGTCGTAGCGCGCGCTGCGGATGCCGCACAGGAGCGCGCTGTGCTGGCCGAAGTTGCGCATCATCGACAGGCCGCGCACCCAGGGAACCCGGCGCGCGAGCGTCTGGATCACGCTCCAGCTCTCGTCGGGGCTCGCGTCGTCCACCAGCACCAGCTCGAAGCTCCCCGCGCACTTCTGCAGCACCGGCTCGAGGCGTGCGACGAGGTCCGGCAGGATGCGCGCGCTGCGGTACACGGGTACGACGACGGAGAGGCCTGCGGGCAGCATGGGATGGAGGCAGGACGCGCGCGAAAAAGCCCGACTACCATACTCGATCCCGTCCAGGGAAGCGGTTGCGCTGGTCGCGCTCTTTTCGGAAGATCTCGAACCCGAGCGCTCCATGACCCCCGACCGGCAGTCTTACGCGCTCTCGCCGCTGGAAGAGATGCGCTTCGGGGTGCGCACGGTGCGCGTGAACGCGTTCGAGCGCGCCGAGCTGCCCGAGCTGCTCGCCTTCTGCCGTGCGAACGCCGTGCGCATGCTGATCGCGCGCTGCCCGAGCACCGACCTGCCTTCGGTGCAGGCGCTCGAGGAGGCCGGCGGACGGCTGATGGACACGCTCGTCTACTACGGCCTCGAGCTGACGCGCAAGAAGCCGGCGCCGCTCGCGCCGCGCATCCGCTTGGCACGGACGGAGGAGGTCGAGCCCCTGGTCGCGATCGCCGAGGAATCCTTCCGCGGCTACAGCGGGCACTATCATGCCGATCCGCGCCTCGAGCGCGCCGCCTGCGACGCGACCTACACGTCCTGGGTGAGGAGGTCGGTGCTGGACCGGACCGTGGCCGACGCGGTCTACACCTGCGTGCTCGACGAAAAGCTCGCCGCCTTCGCGACCCTGCGGACGAACTCACCCGAGGAGGGCGAGGGCGTGCTGTTCGGCGTCGCGCCCTGGGCCCAGGGGCGCGGCATCTACGCGGACCTGATCCTGGCCGGGATCGAGTGGTGCCGCGCGCGCGGCATGGCGCGCATGGTCGTCTCCACGCAGGTCACGAACCTCGCCGTGCAGAAGGTCTGGGTGCGCCAAGGCTTCGAGCTCACGGGTTCGTACTACACGTTCCACTTGTGGCTCGCATGAGCGCGCTCTCCGGCAAAGTGGCCCTGGTGACGGGCAGCTCGCGCGGGATCGGGCGCGCGATCGCGCTCGAGCTGGCGCGCTCGGGCGCGGCCGTGGCCGTGAACCACCTGTGCCACGAGGAAGAGGCCAGCGCGGTGCGGGCCGAGATCCGTTCCGCCGACGGGCGCGCAGAGGTCTTCCAGTGCGATGTCGGCGATCCGGCGGCCGTGACGCGCATGGTGGAGCGAGTGGAGGGCACGCTCGGGCCGATCGACGTGCTGGTGAACAACGCCGGCATCGCCCGCGATCGCACGCTGAAGAAGATGGCGCTCGAGGAGTGGAACGAGGTCCTGCGCGTGAACCTCTCGGGCGTGTTCCACTGCACGCACGCGGTCGCGCCGGGCATGCTGGCGCGGCGCTTCGGGCGCATCGTGAGCCTGAGCTCGATCGTGGCCGAGGCCGGGGCCTTCGGCCAGGCGAACTACGCCGCCTCCAAGGCCGGCGTGCTGGGCTTCACGCGCGCCTGTGCGCTCGAATTCGCGCGCAGCGGCGTGACCATCAACGCAGTGTGCCCGGGCTATGTCGAGACCGCCATGCTCGCCGCCGTCCCGGAGGAAGTGCGCCAGGCCGTGCTCGCGCGCATCCCGCTCGGACGCTTCGGAAAGCCCGAGGACGTGGCGCGCTGCGTGCGCTTCCTGGTGACCGAGGGCGAGTACATCACCGGCCAGACGCTGCACGTCAACGGCGGCCTGCTGTTCTGATTCAACCGGGAGCGCCGGGCTCCAGCCCGGCTCTTCTTCTTCTTTCTTCTCCGAAAGTCTCGCGAGGAAGGAAGACC
>JANOGB010000431.1:0-39349 GCA_031413955.1 Planctomycetota bacterium
CTTGACCAGGGAGCCGCCGACCAGCACACCCTCGTCCCCGCTGACGAAACCGGTGATCGCCTGCCCGCGAAGAAGGACGCACTCGCCGAGGTCACGTGCCTCACCCACACTCAGGGGAGCCAGGGCCAAGGTCTGCTTGACCCATCCCTTCTCTCCCCCGAGGACGAGACTCAAGAGAAACGCATCGGCGACATTCGGAAACGAGACGACGCCCTGACCGTCCGACTCCGCGCTGACGGAGAAGGCTACGTCGTCCCCGGTGCCCAGCTCCACGCTCTCCTGGCGGCGCTTTCCCTCCAGCTCTGCACGGACGCCGAGGGCGGGAGCGTGGCTGGCGTCCACGAGTTTCAAGCTCAGGCTGGCGAAGGGCTGCGCCTCGACGACAACAGTGGAGGCGATCCGCGCCAGAGCTCCCGAACTTGCGCCTTCCATCTCCGCAGACGAAGGCACACCGGCGGGGCTATTGTCGCCCGCCGGGAAGCTGGCCGAATCCGCGGACTCTCGGCCGAGTCGTAGGAGGGAAACTCCCAGATACCCGGCTCCGCAGAGCGCCAGAGCGAGAACTACCCGCCTGCCTCCGGCGGCACCAACCATACGTGTTACTCCTGGACCGGTAGGGTCTCTACCGTAGTGAGGCCATTAGACACGCTGTCCGTCAGCATGGGTCCATCGAGGCTACGGATTTCAAGCGAAGATCGGATCGCAGACATAAATCGATATTAGCAAGAGGGTTACAGAAGCGCCAGGCCTCTTGCGAGGGGCAGGACGGGCCGGCGATGGTCCGCATCCAGGGAACGGACTCCGGCCGGCACCCGAGAACCCTTCGAGCGAAAAAGCCGCGCTTCGCGATCCCATCCGGGCGGCTCCGTCTCTCCCCTCTCACCGGTCGATGACTGCGCCATGGATCGCGCGGCCGCCGAGCTCTTCCTCGCCTCCCTGTTCGTCCAGACGACCCCAGAGCGCTCCGAAGTCCTGCGCAACGCTGCCCTGGGGGCGAAGAACTGGGAAGGCCTCCTGGCCGCACTCGAGGGACATGGAGTCCTGGCGCTCTTTTTGCAAAACATGGCCCAGGCCGCGCTCGAGCTCCCACCCGCGATCGCGCCCTCGTTCCAGGCGCGTGGCAGGGAACAGCACAATGACGATCAGCGTTCCAGGCTCGGACTGCAACGCTTCCTCGCGGCGGCGTCACGGCAACACGTAGAGGTCACCCTCGTGGGCGGCTCGGCCCTTTGCTACGACCTCTACCCCGCGTCCGTGCGGCGGCTCGGCGAGCTCGAGCTCCTCGTCGCCCCGGAGCATCTCTCGCGCGCCCTGAGCGCGGGCGAGGAGGCCGGACTCCTGCGCGTGGAGTCGTCGCTACCCGCGTGGTGGTACCGACGCACGGAGACGGCCCTCCGGCTCGCCCCGAGCTCCCCCGTCCTGCGGAGCGTCCAGTTGCGCTGCAGGCTGCACCATCCCTCGTTGTGCCTCACCGCCCGCGAGCCCGAAGTCCTGGCGCGCCGCCGCCGTGTATCTCACGAGGGCCACCCGCTGTTCTTGCTGGATCCGATCGACGGGCTGCTGGATCTCGCCACCAGCGTGGCCATGCAAGCCGGCGAGGCCACCCTGGTCGGAGGACGCCGCCACCTCCTCTCTGCCGCCAGCTCGAACGAGCATCCCCTGCGACTCGACCGCCTGCTCGACCTGCGCACTTTCATCGAAGCGCACCACGCCACTCTTGCTCTCGGTACTGTCCTCGCGCGAGCCCAGGAGTGGAGCTCTGAGCCCGCCCTGCGCGCCGCTCTCGAATGCCTCCAGATGGGGCTCGGCTTCCCGCCCGGGGCGCGGGAGTGGGTCCACCAGGCAGCCCGGAGCCTGGCTGCGGCCACGCCGCCAGGCGTCCGCGGTCTGGAGCCGGCGCTGTTCCGGCCGGATCCGATCGAACGCCTGCCACAGTGGTGTTGGCCCCCGGACACGTTTCTGCGTCGGCGCCACGCGCTGCGGCCGGGAAGTTCCGTGCGCGAGCTACGCCTGACACGTGTCCGACACCTGGCTGGAGTCCTGCACGAGTGCGCCTTCGCGGGGCTGGCCTTCCCGTTGGCCTTGCTGGCACGCCGGATGGAACGTGGGGCGCGGCGCAACGCCTGGGCAGAGGCCCAGAAGCCGCAGCAGATGAGCGCTGTGAACGAAGCCTGGCGCACGGCCGCCCGGGTCGAGCAGCTGAAGCCGCTGACCCCGCGCACGATCAGCCTGCCGGAGCGCGAAGAAGGCGCGCTGCGGTTTCCGGATCACTACAAGGGTTGAGAGCCGGGCCGGAAGGGCGCGCGCGCGGCGTCTTCCGGAGATCAGCGGTGGAAGCGGCGCTGAGGCTTCTTCTTGTGGAGGGGTTTGCCCGTCGTCAGGAGCGCGCGGCGGTCGGCAGCACCGAGTTTCAGCACGTCCTCCGAGCTGCTTCGGCTGCGCCCTTGCTGGAGCAGCTTGGTGCGTTCGAAGGAACCATACTGGACCGGCTTGGCGGCGGGTCCCTTGGTCGGGCGAGCGTCCTGCCCCTGGGCGGAGGCATTCCACGACAAGAAGAAGAGAACCAGAAGCGTGGACAAGTGCGAGCGAGGCATCATGCCCGAAACCTATCCCTCCCTCCGGAAACCGGTCGAGGGGAAACGATTTCGGAGCCGGCGAGGGTTCTTTAAGCAGCCTCAGCTCATCTGGCCTTCGACTTCCGGCCGGAGCCGACGTGGTAGCGTGTCCCGCGCTTCTCGCCCGTCTTCTCGAGCTGGCCCGAGTCGAGCAGGTCCTTGATCGCCTTCTTGGCGGCCTTCGGCGCGGCGCCCACGGCCTTGGCGATCTCCCCCACCGTCTGACCGTCGTTCGCCCTCACATGGGCGACGATCGCGGGAGCCACGCCCTCGACCAGGCTAGATACGGGGCTCGAACGGGGACGGCCAGGCACGCGACGGGCCGGAGAGGCGCCGCTGTCGAGCACCCCCCGCAGCGCTTCGAGCGCGCTCTTGCGCACGAGGACATCGAGCTCCTGTGCGAACGAGGAGATCCGGTCCTGGATGCGAGATTCGATGAGAGTGGGCATGTTCTTCGAGTGAACCACGGGGAGAAGAGGAAAGACGGATCGCTCCGCTGCATGACATGGGTGGAGATAAGGAACCGAGCAGGGCGATACCAGAGAAACCTCCGATCGAGGCGGTTTCCACCAATGACAGGAGGCGCCGCAGCGCCTCCTGTTCGAAGGACGGAGAAGGAGGCTCGCCTTCAGGAGGCGAGTCCGCGAAGCGACGTGGCTCATTCCGAGCCCTTCGTGCTCCCCGTCCTGGGAACCACTCGCGGGAGGTAGGTAGCACCTGGCGCGAGGGCCGCGGCGGATTGTACCGGCTTCGGCGAAAGGTGGAAGAGGTCGAGGGCCGGGCTCCATAATCGATCGGCCACTCCTCAACTGTCATGGACACTCGACGCGCAACCTGTTCGTCCTGCCACCACTCCTTTCGTCTACACGCCGGCATCCCGCCCGAAGGAGCCAAGTGCCCGAAGTGCGGCAGCGCGGTCTCGCTCGCCAGCGCTCGGACTGCGGCACCGACCTCCCCGGCGCGCCTCGCCAGGCCCGGGCGTCCGGCGGCCGAATCGGCGCGTCCCCGCGCTCGCAAGGACGAGAAGAAAGCCCCCCATCTGGTCCTGCTCGGCGGCGTCGGCGCGGGCGTCGGCGCCCTGGCGATCTGGTTCCTCGCCTTCCGCGGCGCCAAGGAAGTACCGGCGACGAAGGCGGCGGAGGCAGTCGCGATGCTCGACCTCTCCCAGCTGACCGATCAGCAGCCGCTCGAAGGGACGAGCGACGAGGACTGGGCCGCGATGAACGAGCTGATGACTCGCTACCGCACTCCGCCATTCGGCTCGGCCTCGGTCCAGTCCGGCGACCGCTTGATGATCAAGGGCAAGCGCTCGGTGCCGGCGATCCTCAACGGATTCAAGCGCCTCGATCTCACGACCGCGGAGGGGGCCGAGATCGGTTGGAAGATCCAGACCCTGCTCCTGCAGGGTCTTTGCAGCGACACCAATTTCGGCTGGCGCCGCCAAACACGCCCGGCGGACATCCTCTTCAACCAGCAAGTCATCCAGCGCTGGTTCCGGGCGTGGGAGCTCGCGGGAGAGAACGACGAGACCTGGGCCGAGATCGCCCGACTCAAGGACATCCCAGCGGGTCTGGTGAAGCCAGACGCAGGCAGCGAGCCCCCGGCGGAGAGGGAATGATCTGGCTGCTTGGGCCCCGGCCGGCCCATTCGGCCAACCTCACCGGGACGGGCGGCGCGGGCTCGTCACGCTGGGTCGGGCTCGACCGGGCAGAGGGGCTTCCGGTTCTCGCGCGGGTGCAGAGGCTCCCGAGCCTCGGCTGCTCGTCCGCGATGACGTCGAATGGGACGGACCCGCGGGAGTGTCCTCGGCGTCCTGTACCTCGACCACGACCTTCCCGAACTCGAGCCGGTCTCCCGCGCGCAGCGCGCGCTTCTTGCCCGTGCGCTTGTCCTCGTACTGATTCCCCGCCGCGCCGCTCGTGAAGAGCCCGATGAGCGGCGGGAGATCGTCCTCCCAGGAGGGACAGATGTGCGCTTCGGCCGATCGCCCCACGATGATGGGCGTCGCGCCGAGCAGCAGTTTCGAGGTCTCGCCCTTGCCCCAGTGCACGATCAGCCGCGCCCTGCGGACGCTGGACTCGATGAGAACGATCAGCGCGCCGACGATCAGGCCGAGGATCGACGCCCCGAGCAGCCGACCGGCCGTGTCTCCTGTCTCAGGGACGATGCGCAGGAAACACACGGCCGCCAGGGCCCCACCTATCGCGCCGCCGACCGTCGCCCGGCGGCGAGGGAGGTTGGGCACGAAGAAGCTCATGCCGAGCGCGATGCCGCCCGCCAGGAGGACCCACGCGACCATGCGTCCGGGGAGCTCGGGAGCCTCGAGCCCTGAGAGTGCGTAGAACGTGCCCTGCCCGGCCGCGCCGGCCACGAGCCCGCTGGCGAGCGCGCCGAGCAGCACGCCGCCGAACTGGGCCACCCGCAAGGCGCGCCGATGGAGCTCGCGGTTCTGGCCGAAGACCAGTGCCAAGCCCGCGCCGAAGGCGAGCAGGCCCGCCCAGGCGCACGCGCGCCACAGGCTCTGCACGAAGTCGCTCGTCGAGGGCTGGCTGGAGAGCATCTGCCGGTTCTGGATGCGCTGACCCGATTCGTGGAAGGCCTGGCCGAGGGCTTCGGGCGCGGAGAGGAACACGCTCGCGGGGTCGCCGGTGAGTTCCTCGAACAGCGTGCGATCGGCGAGACCGGTTCCGACGGCGACGATCTGTATGCCTGCCGCGCGAACGGCTGCAGCGGCTCTGCGTGCCGACTCGACCGGATCGGCCCTGAGGGAGTTGCTCTTCGGCTTTCCATCGGAGAAGAGCAGGATCCAGGGCTCGCCCTCCGCCCCGCCCAGGACTTCGTGCGCGACCTCGAGCCCGCGGCCGATCTCGGTCATCCCGCCGGCCTTGAGCCCCTGGATGGCGCCACGTATCGCCTCGACGTCGCGGGTGGGCTCGCAGACCACGCGCGCGCCGGTCGAGAAGGCGACCAACGAGAGCCGGTTGCCCTGGAAGCCGTCCGCGGCCACGAAGCCGAGCGCGGCGCGCCGCAAGGCCTCGAGCTGCGATTCCCCCTCCTTGGTGACATCGAGCATGGAGCTGCTCATGTCGAAGACGAGGCAGATGTCCCGGTCGCTGGAGTCGACCTGCGTCTCCACCGGACCCCGGAAGAGCGCCTCTCCTCCCACGGCTCCGAGAAAGGCGCCGAAGGCACCCAGGAACGACATGACCAGCACTCGTCTTAGAGTTCGCATAACCCTTGTCCTTTCCTTCCCTCGCCACCCAGCATCGGGTCCCAGGGCGGCGAATGTTGAGGGAACCGGCGATTGGAACCTGCACACTCGCCGGGCACGGCACAGGAGGTCGGTGGGTGTCGAGGTCGGCCCGCAAACTCTTCTCCTCCGGCCTCGAACCGCGGGCACGAATCTCGCGCGAGCCAAGTGCCAAACCAACGACGATCCCGTCAACGAGTCGGCGCCCTGGCCTCAGAGTTCCTGGTGAGAACCGTCGGTGAGCTCCACCAGCAAGCGAATGTTGAAGTGCGCTCGGCCCCGCGCGGTCGTCTCTGTCCGACCGGCGAGCCCGCCTCTCGCAGCGTCTTGGCCGCTCCCGGCCGTCGCCTTGACACGCTCCTGCCTACCTCCGAGGATCGGGCTCGTGCCCGTTTCCCCTCCGCCGGCCGAGGCCGCTGCATGCCCGGCGCCCGGATCGTCGTCGGCCCGGGAGGAGAATGAGTTCGTCTTCCTCGACGACTGGATCCGCCCTTCCGGGTCCGGAGCTCATGCTCGCTGAACCGCAGCACGGTCTCTCCCCTGGCCGGATGATCAGGGCGTTCTGGCGGCGCATGATCTGCATGAAGATCGTCGACCTGTGTCCGTTGCCGTCCGGACGCAATTGGGTCTATCGCATGATGGGGATCAAGATAGGTCGAGACGTTTTCATCGGATTCGACGTCGAGTTCGACACCAACTACTCCGAGCTCATCGAGATCGAGGACAGCGTCACGATCTCGCACCGCTGCATCGTGTCGACCCACATGGCGACCTCCACACGCACTCCGCTCCAGGAGCTCTACCCTGCCATGGCTGCCCCGGTGAAGATCAAGCGCGGCGCCTGGATCTGCACGGGCGCGATCCTGTTGCCGGGCACCACGGTGGGCGAGAACGCGCTCGTCGCCGCGGGGGCGGTCGTCACGCGCGACGTGGCGCCGGGCACGCTCGTCGCTGGGAGTCCGGCGCGCGCGGTGAAGCAACTCGTCCTCGGGGTCCCTCGTTCCCGCGGTTGAGCGTCGGCCCGCACAATCTCGGTGTCGACGGGACGAAGGCACTGCGCTGGAGTTCGGCCGATCCACTTCTCCGCGGCCCGTACATGTCGGCGCCCCGCTCGGAGGAGACCCTCTTCCGAGTGCCGGCGGCGACCCAGGCCGGCTTCCAGATTGCGCGCATCGGGAGCGGGTCGGGCTGGCCAACTGCATTACCGGAGCTCGACCGGATCGCGGCAGTCCCCCCGCTCCAGCCGGGGAAGGACTGCCCAGCAAGTGAAGTCATCCTCTTCGCAGAGATGCCTACGGCAGGCAAGGTGCCCGTGTGCACGCGCGAGGGTGACGAGGTGCGCTGGAGCCTGGATCCGCTCGCCTGGATCGCTGGCATCCTCGCCGAGCGATACGTCGTCCGCTGGCGCCGCCCGCTGCCCTCGTTCCTACCGCTCTTCAACTATTCCCGCCTCCCGGACACCGCAAGACATCTCGCGCAGTTCCTCCAGAGTCCCAGGATTTGTTCCATACCCGGCGGTTTCCCGTCCGCGCCGGTGGATCTCCTGGTGGAAGAGTTGCGCCAGCTCTGCTGTGCGTTGAGTACGGGCCGCGAGCCCCGCAGATCGCCGGTCTGGCCAGATGGACGGCGGGCCGCACTGACCCTGACTCACGACCTCGACACGGCGTGGATACTGGATCCGCGACGGGCGGACCTCCTGCGGGAGATCGTGGAGCGCGAGACTTCCCTGGGATTCCGGGGAGCATGGTACGTGACCGGGAATCGCCTCGACCGTGACCGACACGGCCCGGCCTTGGAGCTGCTCCTCGCGAGTGGCCACGAAGTGGCGCCGCACGGCTGGAATCACGACGCGAAGCTGAACTACGTGTCGCGCGAGCGGCAAGTCGAGCGGATGGAGAGGATCCGGACTCGATTCGCGGGACTTCCAGTCGAGGGCTTCCGAGCTCCATGGTATGCCCGCAGCCCACAGCTCGCTTCCGTACTGGCACCCTGTTTCGAGTACGACTCTTCCGTCCCCAACTCGAGCGGATTCTTCTCCCGCGAAACGGGCAGCGGGTGCTGCAGCGTGCTCCCCTATCACTCGGGGTCCGGGCTCCTCCAGCTGCCGCTGAGCCTGCCACCGGACATGGCGCTCGATCCAGCGACAGGCGGGTACGCTGCGCTGCTACCGGCCGTGGAGCAGATCATCGCGGTCGGGGGTGTCGTGGTGACCACGCTCCACCCCCCAAGCCATCCGTCCGGGAAGCACGAGCTCGAGTCCTACTTCGCGTTCCTCGAGACCCTGCACGCCGAGTGGGGGTCGAGCCTGTGGTCGGCAACCCCCGCGGAAATCGTACGGCGCTACCGTCAGGTGGTCAGCTCGTAGCGTGGCCCGCTGTCCCCACCCGGACTCGCTGCCGCTCCTCGACGGAGGGCTGCGAGGCTTCGACCTGGAGTGCTCGAGAGGTGAGCCGTGAATCGCGCTCCGGGCCGCGGCCCGTGAACCCGCGGCAGCATCCCTTTCCCCTCAGCGGCGCGGAGCAGTCGGGGGCCCCGGCCGCAACACGATCCAGTCGTTCTCGGCAAAGACCACATCTGTGTAGCGCTCGCGCACGAACGCATAGATCTCCGGGAGGTACGCCGCGCCGCTGGAACCACGCGACCGCAGGACATCGGGGGCGGCGATCACGACGGCGGGAGGGTTGCGCAGGATCTCGCGATAGTTGCGCAAGCGCCAGTAGTCGTCGGTGAAGAAACCCGCCTGGTAGAAGTTGAAGATCCCCGCCATCGGACGGTGGATCCACGCATGGATCTGGGTGGGATACGCCTCCCCGGGCCTGGGGAGCACCAGCACCGTCTGACCGGGCAGCGCGATGGACTCGGTCACGAGGATGGGCTTCAGCGGCTTCGTCCGCAGGGCGCGCGCGAGGTTCTCGAGCTTGTGTTCGGGTCCCTCCAGCAGCGGACCGAGGTCGAGTCCGCCGCGGATCTGGACCAGCATCGTCAGAACGGCGAGGCCGCAGGCAGAGCTGCACAGGCGCAGCGTGAGACTCGGGATCGCCAGCAGGTCCCGCAGGCACAGCGCGAGGCAAGCGGGAAGGAGAGCGAGCGTCTGGAGCAGGTGCTGCTGCTCGCTCGCGTGCATCGCCTGCGGATAGAGACAGGCTCCGCCGAGGGCTGCCGCGCCCAGGACGAGCAGGCGCTGCGGCTCGGAGCGCCGGCGCAAGAGGCGCACGGCACAATGGACGAGACAGAGGGCGTAGATGGCGGGCGCCAGACGAAAGGCCAGCGCGACCTGGCTCCGAGTGGAAAGCAGCTGGCCCCAGTCCACGTCCGGGATCGGACTGTTGACCAGCGTGACGGTGCTGACGGTTCCCTCGTAGGTGAACCGGAAGTAGTCGCGGACTGCCGCCGTTCCTCCCTGCATCAGCAGGAAGAACAGCCAGAGCGTCATGGGTGCGAGGCCAGCCAGGACCAGCGCCGGGAGCTGACGCAGGCGCCGTGGGTCGAGCGTGAGCGCGGAAGCCACCCAGGCGAGGCCGGCCAGGACAGCACAGGCCAGCCCCAGGTCGAGCCGGTAGAGAGCGGCGAGGCCCGCGGCGAAGCCGAGGCCCGCAGCCTGGCGGAGCGGCCGCTGCGGGTTCGAGAGCGCGCGGTCGAAGAGGAACAGGACGAGCGCGGGGAAGCACCAGTAGTACCACTTGTAGAAGCGGCTCAGCAGCAGGAGCATCGCCGCCACCACGAGGATCGAGACGAGGAAGCTCGTGTGCCGGCGGACGGCCAGGCCCGCGAAGCCCGCGGCCAGTGCATAGCCCGTGCAGCAGATCACGATCTCGGCCAGGGGCCCGTCGGTGATCAGGAACCCGGCCGCACTGGTGTAGGCGGCCAGGGGCCCGTAGTAGAAGAACAGATCGATGTAGGGAAACTTCCCCAGCAAGACCTGCCGGCCGAGGGAGAGCTGGAAGCCGTGGTCCGTGTTCGAAAAGAACGAGTCGAAGCTCGGAACACGCCAGAGCAGGTACAGGAACGGCAGCAGGAACAGGAGCAACGCCTGCTGCCAGTCACTGCGAGCGCGCGACGGCGTGGAATCGAGAGGAGCCAAGGAGAATGGCGCGCCCGACTGCGTCAGGAACGTGAGGAGTCTACTCGTCGGTCACCGGCCTGTCAGATCGCTTGCACCAGCGGCACGAGCTGACGAACACGACGGCCTCGCTCGCGCCCTCCGAGTCGGCGCCTGCATCGGAATCGTCGCGCGTGGCATCCTGGGGACAGCGAGAGCACCAAGTTCGACCAGGCTCCCCCTCACGCATGTACCACCTTCTGCCTTTCCTCCTCTGGCTGCACCTCACACCCTCGAGCCCCGACGACCTGGCCCCCGGTGAGGTCGTCGAGGGCGAGCTCGCCTTCCAGCTCGACGACTTCCTGACGCGGCTCGAAGGGCTCGGCTTCTCGGGCGTGGTGGGCGTCGAGTTCGGGGGCCAGCCGATCCTCCTGCGCGGCTACGGCCTCGCGGATCGGGAGCGTGGGCTGGCCGTCACGCCCGACACCGTGTTCTGCACGGGCTCGATCACGAAGCAGTTCACCGCCGCGGCCATCCTGGCCCTGCAGGACGAGGGCAAGCTGTCGGTCGAAGACTCGCTGGCGAAGCACTTCGAGAACGTCCCGGAGGACAAGCGCGGCCTAACGCTCCACCATCTGCTCACGCATACCTCGGGCCTGGTCGATGCGCCGGCCGGCGACTACGACCTCCGCGCCACGGCCGAGTGGGTGCGGGACTGGGCGCTCGGATGCGAGCTCGAATGGAAACCGGGCGAGAGATACGGCTACCGCAACGTCAACTTCAGCCTGCTCGGGATGGTGGTCGAGCGCGTGAGCGGCGAGCCGTACGAGGCCTTCCTGAGTCGGCGGCTGTTCGAGCGCGCGGAGATGCACGCGACCGGATACCTGCTGCCGCGCTTCCGATCGGAGTCCTTCGCCATCGGTTACCAGAGCGGCGAGCGCTGGGGCACGACGCTGGAGCACCCGCTGCTCGCCGATGGGCCGTGCTGGACGCTGCGCGCGAATGGCGGCATCCATTCGACGGTGGGCGACATGCTGCGCTGGCACCATGCGTTGCAGCAGGATCGCGTGCTCTCGCGCGCCGCGCGCGAGCAGCTCGAGACGCCCTTCGCGGACGAGGGCGGCGGCACGTTCTACGGCTACGGCTGGTCGATCGACAAGAGTCCGAGCGGCAAGAAGCTTGTCGCGCACAACGGCGGCAACACGGTCTTCTTCGCCGACTTCCTGCGCTTCGTCGAGGAAGGGCACTGCATCTTCCTGGCCACGAACGTGGGCAGCCGCATGCGCCAATCGCTGGCCTACGAGCTCTCCGGGATCCTGTACGGCCGTGCGCCGCGCGCGCTCCCGGAGACGCTGGAACGCGATCGCGAGTGGCTCGGGCGCTACGTCGGACAGTATTCCCTGGGCGCAGAGTCGGCGCTCGAGATCGTGAACCTGGGTGATCGCCTCGGACTGACGGGCAGCGGCAGCGAGGCGGCCGAGCTCCTGTGCGACGAGAAGACGCGCGCGCGCATGGCCGAGGTGCGCGCGCTGGCCGCGGCCGTGTGCGCGGGCGACGACCGGCCGTTCCTGGCCGCGTATCGCGGACGCCAGACGCCCCACTCGATCCTGAGCGAGCTCGCCGACGCCCGCGCCCGCTGGGCGCAGCGCCTGGGAGCTTTCCGCGAACTCGGCGAGGCCGCCGCGCGCCCGGGCGAGGAGACGCGCGTCCTGGTCGAAGCCCGCTTCGAGCGCGGTAGTGGCTACCTGAGTTTGAACTTCGGCCCGGCCGGAGGCCTGTTCGCCTTCGAGTGCCTGGACGAGGCCCCCTTCCGCGGCCCGCCGCGCATCGAGCTCTTCCCGCTCACGAACGAGGAGTTCCGCGCCTACGACGATCGCGCGGGGCTGGGAACGACGGTGCGCTTCGAGCTCGCCGAGGACGGGCGGGCTCGAGGGCTCGTGCTCCTCGATCCTCCGTTGAGTCTGGCGCGGGACTGAGAGACCAGGAGCGCGTCTCTCACGCGGCGCGCGGCGGCGGCTCGGCCGGGTCGGCGCGCTGGAAGAGGGCCGCACCCTTCTGGATCCATGCTCCGGCGCGCAGCGCATGCGGGCCATCGCGACGCACGAGCTCGGCCAGCGGCACGCCGGCGGGCGGGACGCTCGACCACTCGCCCAGCATCTGCGCCATCTTCATCGGCATGGCGGGCGAGTAGAGCAGCGCAGCCACACGCAACGCCTCGGCGCAGTGCACGAGGATCCCGGCGAGCTCGGCGCGCTTGGCCGGGTCCGTGGCCGCGAGCTTCGCCAGACGGAAGGGCTCGGTGGCGTTCACGTAGCCGTCGACCTGCCGCACCAGTTCACCGGCCGGCGCGAGCAGGCCAGGCACGTCGAAGGCCTGCGCCGCGCGGCGCGCCTTCTCCACCGCGGCGGCCGTCAGCACTGGCCAGTCGAAGCCCGCTGCCTGTGGCCCGGTTGCATCCTGCGCGCCGATGGGCAGCCGGCCGTCGAAGTACTTGCCGATCATGTTCGCGACGCGGCTCGCACAGTTGCCGATGCCGTTGGCGAGGTCGGCGTTGTAGACCTCGACGAACCTGACGTGGGCGAAGTTCGCATCGTTGCCGCCGAGCGGTCCCTGCGTCACGAGGTACCAGCGCAGCGCGTCGAGCGAGAAGCGCGCCGAGTAGGCCGCGAGCTGCTCGAGATCGATGAAGTTGCCGAGCGACTTCGACATCTTCTGGCCTTCGCTGAGCCACCAGCCGTGGCCGTAGATCGTGGTCGGCAGCTCCTCGCCCGCGCTCATGAGCAATGCCGGCCAGATGACCGCGTGGAACCAGAGAATGTCCTTGCCGATCACGTGGATCACGCTCGGACGCTGTGCGGCGGATTGCCCGGGCGCGGGCCAGAAGTGGCGGCGCGAGGGAGAATCGACCGCGGTGAGGTAGTTGAACAGCGCATCGATCCAGACGTAGACGCGATGCGCTGGATCGCCGGGCATGCGGATCCCCCACTGCGTCGCGGGGTCGTCGGTGACGGGCCGGCTGACCGGCACGTCGTTCAGGCCGAGCCGGATGCGCCCGAGCACCTCCGCGCGGCGTGCCTCGGGCAGCACGAAGCGCGGATGCGCTTCCAGATGGCGCGCGAGCGGCTCGGCGAAGCGCGAGAGCCGGAAGAACCAGCACGCCTCGGTGCGCTTCTCGAGCGCCTTGCCGGTGATCGTGCTGCGGAAGTCGCTTTCCTTGGCCGCAGTCTCGGAGACGTACTCCTCCTGTCCCGCGTCGTACCAGCCCGTGTACTCGCCGCGGTAGACGTCGCCGCGCGCGAACATCCCCTGGATATAGCCGGGAAGGCGCTCCTTGTGGCGCGCCTCGGTCGTGCGGATGAAGTCGTCGTTCTGCACGCCCATGGCGCGGAAGGCGCGCTGGAACTCGGCCGCGTTGCGGTCGGCCCACGCCTGCGGCGTCGTCCCGTGCGCGGCCGCGGAGGTCACCACCTTGTCGGCGTGCTCGTCGGTGCCGGTGAGGAAGAAGACCTCGGCGGGCGCCGCCTCCGGACTCGGCGAGCTCGGCGGCTCCAGGCCGCGCAGGAGCCGCTCGAAGCGCGCCGCCACGTCCGCCACGATCGTGGTGTAGCAATGGCCGATGTGGGGCCGATCGTTCACGTAGTAGATCGGCGTCGTGACGTACCAGGGGGAGCGCGCATCCATCGCGGCGGCAATCATACGGACGCGCTCGTCCAGGCCAATCGAACGGGCCCTGCAGCGCGGCCCCTGCGTCCGTTTGCCGCGCATACCAATGTGCGCACCGGAGCAGTAGACTCCGCGCGTCGGGAACATGGTCCTCCAGCCGCTCAGCTCCCAATCCGGGTACTTCGTCGGCTGGGGCACGCTGGCGCTCGTGAACGCCGGGCTCGCACAGGGCAAGAACCGCAGCGGGCTGGCCTGGTTCCTGCTTTCGCTGCTCCTCGGTCCGATCGCGACGTTCGTGCTGGTGGCGTTCTGCCAGCGGAAGTGAGCGCAGCGCGCCGCGAGCGGGCGGGCTGTGCATCCACGGGAGGCGCTTCGGCGAAGTCCACGCAGTGAGAGTCTTCCTGACGGGTGCCACGGGCTTCCTGGGGCGAGCCTTGACGCTGGCCCTGCGGCGCGAGGGTCACGCGGTCGCGGCCTGGGTGCGCTCCGAGGAGCGCGCGCGCGCCCTGCTCGGCGACCAGGCGGAACTGGTCCCCGTCGCGGGCGACCAGTCCGTCCTTCGCGCCGCGCTGGAAGGCTGCGACGCGATCGTCAACCTGGCGGGAGAGCCGGTCCTTTCGCGCTGGAGCGCGCGGCGGCGCGCGCAGCTGCGCACAAGCCGGGTCGATCTGACGACAGGGCTCGTCGGAGCCCTCGAAGGCTTGGCACGGCGCCCGCGTGTCCTGGTCTCGGGCAGCGCGGTGGGCTTCCACGGGAACCGCGCGGATGCACGGCTCACCGAGACGAGCCCGGCAGGTACAGGTTTCCTTCCCGGCCTGTGCGTGGACTGGGAGCAGGCAGCTCGGCGCGCCGAGGGGCTCGGGCTGCGCGTGGTGCTGCTCCGCACCGGCATCGTGCTCGGCCTCGACGGCGGCGCGCTTCCCAGCATGCTCCCGCCCTTTCGGCTGGGTCTCGGCGGCCGGATCGGATCGGGCCGACAGTACATGCCCTGGATCCACGTCGAGGACTGGGTGCGCGCCGTGTCCCTCGCGCTGGCGGACGAGCGCGCCAGTGGTCCGCTGCACGTCACCGCACCCGAGCCCCCGACCAACCGCGAGTTCACCCGTGCGCTGGCCGCTGTGCTCGGGAAGCCGGCGCCCTTTCCCGTACCGAGTGCCGCGCTGCACGCCCTCTTCGGCGGCGCGGCCAGCCTCCTGCTCGAGAGCCAGCGAGCCCTGCCCGCGCGCCTGCAAGAGCTCGGTTTCGTGCACACGCATCCCACGCTCGAGTCGGCCCTGCGCGACATACTCGTGAACGGGCGTGCACGCATCGAGCGCCTGCGTGGAGCCGGCGAGACCATGAGCTCGCCCCATCTCGCCAAGAAGCCGCCCGCCTACTCCCTCTCCGCGGAGACCGAGATCGGCGCGTCGTTGCCTGAGACCTTCGGCTTCTTCTCGACCCCGGAGAACCTCGGCTTGCTCACGCCGCGCGCCATGGGTTTTCGCATCGTCGCGCGTTCGGGCGCTCCCGGTCCGGATGCGACCATCGACTATCGCATCCGCGTGGGCCCCTTCGGCTTGCGCTGGCGCACGCGCTTCGAGGCCTGGCAAGCGCCCGAGCGCTTCGTCGACGTGCAGGAACGGGGTCCCTATCGCTGCTGGTGGCACGAGCACCGCTTCGAGGCGCTTGGCGGAACGACCCGGATGCGGGATCGCGTGCTCTATTCCCCGCCCTGCGGACCGCTCGGAAGACTCGCCCAGCGCCTGTTCCTGGCGGACCAGCTCGGTGACATCTTCGCGCACCGTTCCCTGGCGATCCGCCTGCGCTTCGGCGCGGCTCCGAGGAGCGCCGAGAGCGGACTCAGAAGCGGTACGTCTTCCACTCCAGCCGCTCCAGGGCGCCCGCTCCCTCGCTGACGCGCAGCCAGGCGTCCAGCGGCACGTCCTCGAACACCTGCGTCTCGCCGCCGTCGGGCCAGCGCACCTCGAGGCGCGTGATGCGCTGCGCCAGTCCGAGACCGATCTCGAGCCGGTGCGGTGAACCCCCGAAGCTCGAGACGCTGCCCATGGCGCGATGCAGCACGCGCGGCCCGCTCTCCGTCGCGAGGTGCACGGCGACGCGCGCGCCCACGGCGTCGCGGTTGGTACGCGTGCCCACCAGCGCGAGGACGAGCCAGTGGTGACCGGGCGGCGAGCGGTTCTCGAACAGCGCGTTCGCGTAGGCGTCCACCGGCACGAAGCCGCCCAGCTTGTGGAAGATGTCCTGGTCGCCGTCGCCGTCGAAGTCGGCGATACCGATGCCGTGGCCCTTCTGCAGGTGGCCGAGACCGCTCGCGGCCGTCTCGTTCGCGAAGCTCTTCCCCGCGACGTTGCGCAGGTACACGTTGGGCATGAGCGATTGCAGGTGCGGGTCACCCGTGCCGAGGTACACGTCCAGCCAGCCGTCGCCGTCGCCGTCGCCGAAGTTGGCGGCCATGGCGAGCCACGGGTGCTGGATCCCGACCTTCGCCGCCACGTCATCGAAGCGGCCGTTCCCCAGGTTCCGGTACAGGCACGAGGGCACGCCGTTGTGCGGCAGCATGAGGGCCTCGGCGGCCAGATCCGCGATCGAGGCCGAGTACGCGTTCACCCACAGGTCGAGCCGCCCGTCCTGGTCGTAGTCGAAGAACCAGCAGGCGAAGCTGCGGCCCGATGGCTCCAGCACGCCCGCCTCGGGCGCGACGTCCGCGAAACGGCCCTGGCCGTCGTTCCGGTAGAGCCGGTTGTACCCGATGTTCGAGACGTACAGGTCGAGGTCGCCGTCGTCGTCGTAGTCACCCGCCGCGACGCCCTTGGCGTAGCGGTCGTTGCGCACCCCGGCTTCTGCGGCCACGTCGGTGAAGACGCCCCGGCCGTCGTTCCGGAAGAGCTGCGATGGGTAGTCGCCCATGCACTCCTCCTTCTGCACCTCGACGCACGATTCGTTGCCCGAGTAGAGGTCCAGGTCTCCATCTCCGTCGAAGTCGCCGAAGACCGCGGCCTGGGAAGGATAGGCGGGCTCGGCGAGATTGGCCGCGCGCGTCACGTCCTCGAAGTGCTCGCCCCCGTCGTTGCGCAGCAGGCTGCGGCGGATGCGGCCGTAGTCCACCAGCCAGCCGCCACGCAGGATGACGGCGTCCTGGTCCCCGTCCTCGTCGTAGTCACCCGTGATCAGGTTCAGGCCGCCGAGC
The DNA here is from genome assembly GCA_031413955.1 of Planctomycetota bacterium. Lineage (GTDB taxonomy): Bacteria > Planctomycetota > UBA1135 > UBA1135 > JABFRZ01. The sequence continues at coordinate 16,755 of JANOGB010000431.1, forward strand.
TGCTCGGAGACGCGCGACGAATCCGAGCGGTCTTCGAAGGTCCCGTCGCCGCGACTCTGGAAGTAGCGCAGCGAGCCGCGCGGATCGCAGGTCGATGTCAACACGTCGAGCCAGCCGTCGCCGTCGAAGTCCTCGATCGCCACGCCGCCCGCCAGACTGTTCACGTCGACGCCGGCCTGGCCGGCCACGTCGCGGAAGTGCGGCTCGCCCACGACCTCGCCGAAGGCTTGCGCGGGGATGCGCTGTTCCTCGGGCAGCGTGTCGAGCGCTTCGCCCAGGAGCAGCGTCGTCAAGTTCACCAGCCAGCGTGAGGCAAGGTTGTCCGGAGCATCCGCCAGCACGGCCTGGTACAGCCTACGCGCCTCCTCGGCCGGCCGACGCACGGCATGGAGTGCGCCCGCGCGCGCGGGCAAGATGCAGCAGTCCGCGTTGTGGCGCGCGATGCAGTTCTGGTTCTCGGCCTCGCGCAGCCAGGCCTGTGCCAGATCGCGCTGGGCTTTCTGGTACTGGCGCTCGTTGCCGACCTTGCGCGCCAGCGCGAGGTTCTCCTCGAGCAAGGCGATGCCGCGCGTCACCTCACCGGCTTCGATGTACTCTCCCGCCAGATCGAGCTGGAGTTGCAGGCGCTTCCCGTTCGGGAGGTTGGGGTCGGCGAGCTCGGCCTCGAACTTCGCGCGCGGCGCGCGCCCGTACTGCGGACACTTCCCCGCGTAGAGCTCCTCGCCGATCTGCCGGAACTCCTCGGCCGAGGTGATCGGACCCGAGCCGGAGGGAGGTTCGCCTGGTTCCGGAACGCGCAGCCTCGTCCACAGCAGGAGGCCAACCACCAGGAGCAGCGCCAGCAGGGCGAATCGCATGCTGGAGGTCCTCTATACCACAACGGATTCGCAGCGGACGCGCCAGCGGAACGCCGCTCCCGGCATGCGGCTCGGAAGCCCTCGCCGCGCCTGGATCCCGGTCTAGCCCTTGCCGCCGCCCAGCTCGACTGGCTCGAGGGCGCGGATCTCGGGCTGGTCCACGCCTTCGACGATCTCCATGTAGCGGTCGAGCGGGACGTCCCGGAACACCTGCGTCTTGCCCGTCGTGGGCCAGAAGACCTCGAGTGTCTCGATCTTCTCGGCGCGTCCGAGCCCGAGATGCTGGCGCAGCGGATTCGCGCCGAAGCTGCCCCCGCTCCCGACCGTGTGATAGACCGAGCGCTGCGCGCCGCTCTCGGTGATCACGGCGCGGATCCGTGCGCCCATCGCCGAACGATTCGAGCCCTTGCCTTCGAGCCGGACCGCGAGCCAGTGGTTCCCGAAGCCCGGGTTCTCGAAGAACGCGTTGTGGAACTTGTCCGACCGGAACGCCCCGCCCATCTGCGCGAAGATGTCCAGGTCTCCATCGCAGTCGAAGTCGGCGAAGGCGATGCCGTGGCCCTTCTGCAGGTGTCCGAGTCCGCTCGGCAGCGTGACGTCCGCGTAGCCCTTGCCGCGCAGGTTGTGATAGGCCTTGTTGGGTACCAGGTCGCGCGCCTCCGGCCGTCCGGTGCCCGCGTAGAAGTCGAGGTATCCGTCGTTGTCGAAGTCGCCCAGGTTGGCGCCCATGGCGGAAAAGGGCTCGACCAGGCCGCTCGCGCGTCCGATCTCCACGAAGCCGCCCTGCCCGTCTCCGCGATAGAGAGCCGGAAGGTTTGCCTCGAACGGTAGACCCAGCGCCGCCGAAGTCAGATCGGCGGGCGAGGCCCCGAAGGCATTCACCTGGAGGTCCAGCACGCCGTCGTTGTCGTAGTCGAAGAACCAGCTCGGGTAGCTCCGGAGCGGGCCCGTGACGCCCAGCTTCGGCGCCACGTCCTCGAAGGTCCCGTCGCCCTTGTTGCGATACAGGCGGTTCTCCTGGCCCAGGTTGGAGACGTACAGGTCGGGACGCCCGTCCGCGTCGTAGTCCCCGGCGATCACCGCGCGCGTGAAGCGGTCGTTGGTGACACCCGCGGCCTTGGCCACGTCCTCGAACGTCCCGTCGCCCTTGTTCCGGAAGAGCTGGCAGGGAGCATCGATGCTCTGGTCCGAGTCGTTCCCGACGTAGAGATCGAGATCTCCGTCGCCGTCGTAGTCGGTGAAGACCGCCGTCACGTTCGGGTACGACACCGCCGCCAGGCCCGCCTCGAACGAGCGGTCCGTGAAGGTGCCGTCGCCGTTGTTGTGCAGCAGGGAATCGGGGTGCCGGCCCTTGGCCCCGAGCCACGCTCCGCGCGGGATGAAAGCGTCCACGAAGCCGTCGTTGTCGTAGTCGCCCTGGATCAGGTTCAGGCCGCCGAACAGCCCGGTCAGGCCGGCCTCCTTCGTCCGGCGGGTGAAGGTGCCGTCGCCCTCGTTGCGAAAGAACTCGAGCTGCCCGTCCGATCCATAGCCCGTCAGCAAGAGATCGATGTCGTCGTCATTGTCGAAGTCGTCCGCGACGACGCCGCCGGCGAGGTTCGCGATGTCTAGGCCGAGCTTGGCGGACACGTTGACGAAACGCGGGAAGGCCTCGTCGCCCTCGAAGAAGGCGGGCGGGATGCGCTGCTCCTCGGGAACCTTGTCGGGATAGCCCCCGAGAGTCATGGCCGTCAGGTTGAAGAACCACTTGGCCTTGAGGTGGCTCGGCGTGCGCGGCTTGGTGGCGTCGAGGACCTCCTTCAGGATCGCCAGCGCGTTCCGGGAGCCCTCTTGCTTCGTGTGCACGGCCGCTCCTCGCAGCGGCAAGATGCAACTCTCGGGGTTGTGGTTGGCGCAGCAGTTCTCCGTTTCACCCAGGCGCAGCCAGGCCGCGGCGTGGCGGATCTTGGAGTCCTGGTAGAGGCCGTTCGGGATCCCGGCCGGATCCAGCGCGAAGGCTGCCTTGAAGATGTCCAGGCCTTCGCGCTCGTCGCCGTAGTAGACGACGGCATCGCCGAGGTCGACGAGGGTCTGGAAGCGAGCCGCACTCGGCGCATCCGGCTTCATCGCGGCCAGCTTCTGCCGCAGCTCGCGTATCTTGACGTCGCCCAGCAGCCAGTTCTCTTCGTCCGTTCGATCCAGGATCTCGCGCAGCGCAGCCAGCATCTTCTGGTGTCCGCTCGTGCCCCCTTTCTCCTGGGAGCCGGAGGCGGAGGCCCACGCCAGGACGAAGACGAGGGACACGAGGAAGACGCGCGCGGTTCGTGTTCTCATGGCTCTTGCGGCAGTAGGAGACGGTGGCCGAACGCCGTCGAGCAACTCGAGAGCACCTGTGCTGCTCGGACCAAGTGGCCCGCGCAGCCGGAGGGAGTTCGGGGGGGGGCCCTGCACTCGACGGTCGGCGAAGTGCCAGCGCCGCAGCCAGCAGGCCCGGCGCGCGAGGGTAGCAGCAGCGGTCGTGAGCGGCAAGGAACCCGATCCTGTCGCACTCCGTTCGCGCCGCGCCTGCGGTTCCGGCTCGCACGCGCGAACGGGATCGCGTCGGTGACGGCGACGCGAAACCCACTGGCCCGCTCAAGCGGAGCCCCGGATTCCCCTTAAGATGACGCGATGCCGGCTATCGATGGACGAGCGCGCGTTGCCCTGCTCGCGCTCCCTGGAATCCTTCTGACGCAGGCCTGCGGACCCGCTCGGCCGCCAGTGGATCAGGCTGTCTTCGCGGACATCACGGCGGAGCTGGGCCTGCCCGGCGCGGACCGCACCTGGCCGGACGGGACCTACTTCTTGCCCGAGATCACCCAGGGCGGCGTCGGACTGTTCGACTGCGACGGCGACGGCATCCTCGAACTCCTGCACGTGCGCGTGCCTCCTCCCGGCAGTTCGGATGCGAAGATCTCCAATCGCATGTACCGGCGGCGCGGAACCGACGTTCCCTTCCAGGACGTGACCTCGGAGTCGGGCATCTCCGAGCCGGGTTTCGGCCAGGGAGTGGCGGTGGGCGACTCGGACAACGACGGGGACCTGGACGTCTTCGTCGCCAACTACGGGCCGGATGTCTTTTACCTGAACACAGGTGACGGCCGCTTCACGAACGCGACGGAGAAGGCGGGCCTGGTGGAAGACGGATGGAGCTCGTGCGCGGCGTTCTGCGACTACGACGCCGATGGCTTCCAGGACCTGTACGTCGTGCACTACCAGCGCTTCGACCCGGGCAAGGTCTGCACGGATGCCAGCTCCAGACGGGACTACTGCGGTCCGATCATCGGCGACCAGGACATCCTGTTCCGGAACCAGGGTGACGGGACGTTCTCCGACTGCACGAAGAAAGTCGGCATCGTGCTCGCGCAGAGAGGCGCGCGCGCGACCGGTCTCGGGATCGCCTTCCTGGATCTCACCCAGGACGGCCGGCCCGACATCTTCGTCGCCAACGATGCGCAGGCCAACCAGCTATGGGTCAACCAGGGCGATGGCACCTTCGTCGACCAGGGAGTGCAGCGTGGCGTCGCCTTCAACCGCGACGGACGCACGGAGGCCAACATGGGCGTCGCGGTGGGCGACGTGAACGGCGACCGCCTGCTCGACCTCCTGGTGACGCACCTGTGGGGCGAGAACAACCGGCTCTATCTCGGATCCGAGCTGCCGGTGTTCCGCGACCATACGATCGAGTCCCAGCTCTCGCGCCACGACCTGGAGCGGACCGGCTTCGGCTGCGGCTTCTTCGACTTCGACCACGACGGCGACCAGGACCTGGCCGTGGTGAACGGGGCCGTGCACCGCCGGCCGCCGCTCGCGCGAGCTCCGCCCGGGTTCTGGGCCGACTACGCCGAGCCGAATCAGCTCTTCGAGAACGACGGCAACGCGAGCTTCACCCTGGTGGACGCGAAGGCCGGGTCCTTCGCGTCCGAGGTCGAGGTGAGCCGCGCGCTCGCCTTCGGCGACCTCGATTCCGACGGCGACCTCGACCTGGTCGTGTCCAACGTCGACAACTCGTTACGCGTGTACCGGAACGACGCCCCACCAGAGGGCAGTCACTGGTTGCTGGTGCGCGCCCTGACGGAGGGACGAGATGCGCTGGGAGCACAGATCCGGCTGCGTGCCGGCGCGCGCGAGTTCCTCGGCCTGGCACTGGCGGCCTACAGCTACGGCTCGAGCAACGATCCGCGCGCCCACTTCGGGCTCGGTCCGATCACGTCGATCGAGGACATCGCCGTGCTGTGGCCGGACGGGCAGAGCGAGACGTTCCCGGGCACGGAGGTCGATCGAGTGCTCACCTTGCGCCAGGGCGAGGGGCGCACTCAGTGAGCTCGATCCTCCGGCCGACACGCCTCTCCGCGCTCCTGGTTCTGGTTCTCGCCCTGGCCGCCTGCGAACGAGGGTCGCCGATCGAGGAGATCCAGTTGCCCTCCCTCGCGGATGTGGAAGCCGAGGTGGTGGAGGCCATCACCGCGGCGCGCGATGCGCTGCTGCGCGAGCCCGAATCGGGCAAGGCCTGGGGACGGCTAGGGGATCAGTTCTTTGCCCACGACTTCTCCGCGCAGGCCGTGCTTTGCTACGCCAAGGCCGAAGAGCTCGACCCCGAGAGCTTCCTGTGGCCATACCGTCTGGGCTTGAGCTGGATCAAGGACCACCCCGAGCTCGCCGCTGCGCCCCTCGAGCGCGCCCTGCGCATGCTCGGCAACTACGCGCCGGCTCACGTCGTCTATGCCGACGTCCTCGTCCGCCTGGCTCGGAGCGACGAAGCCCTCGAGTTCTACAGGCGCGCGAGCAGCCTGGATCCCGAGGATCCGAAGGCAGAGACCGGCATGGGCCTGGTCTACCTCTCGCGGCGCGATTTCGATGCGGCTCGCCGCCACCTCGAACGGGCTCTGACCCGCGACGAGCGGCACGTCGAGGCCCATGTCGCCATCGCTCAGGCCTATCTGGCTCTGGGAATGGACAAGAAGGCCCAGCGTCACGCCGAGCTCTCCCGCTCTCTACCCCAGCCCAGCCTGGAGTGGGATGCGATCGCGACTCCGAACCTGCCCCCCACCGGAGCTCGTGCGCGCACGCGCTTCGGCAAGCACATCGAGGAACAGAAGAGGCCGCAAGAAGCGGCTGAGCAATACCGCGCCGCACTGCGCAGCAATCCCAACTACTACCTGGCCAGGCGCAGCCTCGCGTACCTCCTGGTCGAGCAGGGTCGGCGTGACGAAGCCATCGAGCTCTTGCGCGAAGGCGAGAGGTCGAATCCGACCTTCGAAGAAGTCCGGAAAGACCTGGCGAAGCTCCTCCGCTCGGGGGCGCGCCCCGACCCAGCCGCGGAAGCCGACGAGTGACGAGGAGTGTCCCCGCGGATGTCCGCCGCTACTTCTTGCGTCTCTCGAGTCGCCCGGTGCTCTTCGCCGACGCGGCCGCCGGGCGGCGGACGATGACCTGATCGCGCGCCTCCATGGGCCGTGAGGCCATCCCGGGCACGAGCGACGATTTCAGGTCGCGAGCGGCCTGCACGGCGGACGTGCTGTCCACGTGCTCGCTCACGATCGAGCACTCGAAGCGGGGAGTTCCGGGAGCTCCCGACCAGCGTGCGTGAACGACATGCCAGCGATCCGAAGTGACGGCAAGTTCCCTGTCTGCGTTGAAGGTTTCTCTTATCAAGCGAGTGAGTCCTTTGCCCCACAGGGGCGTCACACTCATTGTAGGCGTTCTGATCGGGGTGGGGGCGAATTCAAAGATTCGCCCGGGGCCACGAGAACACTCTTCGGCTATCGACCCGCTGTTCGGTAGCGCGGAGTCTCTACATTGCGCCTCGCTCGTAGAGAGCGCTCTGCGCACCTCCTCACGGCGCGGACGCCGCGCGGCGAAGTCGCGTCCAACCCGAGATCAGGGCTGGAGCATCCCGGGTCGGAAGCGGAACTGCGTCTTCTCGAGCGACCCCTCGAAAGCCATCGGTCCGTTGAGGCCGGGGATCAGGATGCGCAGCGGGTGGTCCGCATCGAGGTCGCAACCCAGGCGTTCGAGCTCCTTGAGCGCCAAGCGCAGCTCGCGCTTGTGCACCGCGAGCTGCGCGATCGCTTCGGTGGCCGCCTGGTCGCGTGCCGGATTCGTGGGGCCGTAGCGAGCCAGCTTCTGCTCGAGCTCGTCGATGGCGCGGATGCGGTTCTTCACCTCGCGACCGATGGAGACCAGCAAGGGCAGGAGCTTCTCGGCCTCAGGCTCCGCGTAGACGTGTTTGTTCATGAGGATCTCCGAGGACGGGAATCGAGGACGGTCGCTTGGCGCGCGGCCCCGCGGCGGGTTCAGATCCGGCCGAGCGGCTCTGCGCTCTCGAGACAGTCTAGCCGACGGGACTTTTTCAACGGCCTGCCGCGCGGATTTCGTCTCCGACCGGCGAGACGTGCGAACAGCAGGCGGATTCGGGCGACCGGAGGCGCTCGCGCCCCGACGGATGCTCCTCTTGCCGTTCGGCGGCGAGAATCGTCGCGACCGGGCTTGATCCCTGCCCGGTACGCTGGCTCAATCTCGGCCCCCGAATCCCCCATCCCCATGCCCATGCCCAAGAAAGAAACCCGCAGCAAGCGCCGCGGCGTCGAACAGAGGATCGCGGACCTGGAGGCGAAGATCGCATCCATCAAGGAGCAGGAAGCCCGCAAGCAGGCCAAGGCCGACCCCGCTCTCCGCCATGTGGCCGCGGCCCTGAAGTCGATCGACAAGGCACTGGCTGCCGTGAAGGACTCGGTCACCAAGACGGCGCTGAACCAGGCGCGCTCGTCTCTGGGCGCGTGCCTCGGCATGAGTGGGAGCGTCATCGTGCCGGCTCGCACTCGACGCTCGCCCAGCGAGTTCGAGGACCTGGCCGACGCCTTGTTGACCTACGTCCGCAACAACCCCGGCCAGCGCGGCGAGCAGATCGCGGCGGCGCTGGACACCGACACCGTCACGATGCGCCCCGTCATGAAGCGGCTGATCGCGGACGGCAAGGTGGCGACCGAGGGGCAGAAGCGCGGCATGACGTACACGGCGGTGTAGGTCCGTAGGGTTCCCGATCCGTTCGAATCGATTTCCTCCTCGCGGAGGCCCAGCGCGTTTCTCGTTTCGGGCTTCCTCGGGAAGCGTCAGGGCTGCGTCGCCTGCTCAACCCGTGACTGGCCAACCGTCGAAAGGCGCGCTCCATGTGCCGCCAACAGCGGCCGGAAAAGGGGGGGAGCATGTCTTTCGACGGCCTTCGAGCAGTACTCGTCGCACTGATGAGCCAGCCCATCGCGGTGGCTTCGGTAGTCCTTCTGGTTGGCATCCACGCAGCCATCTGGCAGCGCATGTTCGAACGCGTCGGGTTCCCGCCCGCCCTCGCGTCGCTGCTGCTCGTTCCACCCCTCACCCTTCTCCTGCCGCTCTACGTCGCGCTCGTGCGCTGGCCGAGCCAGCGACTCGCGCGCTTCCCGATACGGCAACGGAACTCCCGCGCGCGGTCCGCGCAGCGCGCCGTGCAGAAACAGCGGTCCACAGGCCCGTTGCTGGGTCGCTTCAACAGCCACCGCCCGTTGGTTCTGGACTCGAACGGCCTGCCGCGGTTTCGCATCCCGCTGCTGCCCTCGACCTCTCCCGCGGACGGACCGCTCCGCGACGCCCTGCGGGCGCTCGATTCTCGGCAGCTCCATCCCTGAAGGCCCGAGTCCGAACACCGCGCACCGGATCACCGGCCGCGGCGGGTACCCGCGGGCAGCGTCAGGAGGGGAACTGCAAGCTGACGACCTCGGGAGCCTTTCTCGCTCCCCGGGTTTCTACCAGCGTTCGCCACCGCCGCCACGACCGCCGCCGCCGCCGCCGCCACGACCGCCACCACCTCCACCGCCACCGCCGAACCCACCGCCGCCCGAGCGCGGCTTGTCCTGGGCTTCGTTCACCTTGAGGCTGCGACCGTCGAGCTCCTTGCCGTCCAGGGCCGCGATGGCGGCCTTGGCGTCGCCCTCCGAGCCCATCGTGACGAACGCGAAGCCGCGCGGACGGCCGGTCTCGCGATCGCTCGGAATGGCGACCTCTCGGACGGTGCGCCCGTTCGCAGCGAACGCGGCACGCAGCGCGTCCTCGGTGGTGGTGAAGTTCAGGTTGCCGACGTAGAGCTTGGTTCCCATGGGATCGACCGTGATGGCTTGAGCGCGAGGAGCGCCGGACAGTCAGACAGGTCGGCAGGATACGACTGAACGGGCGCCTGTGCACAACCTTGGTCCTCGTCACGTAGGCTGGCCCGATCCGCGCCCCAAGGTCCACTCATCACACGTCCCATGGCCAAGAAGAAGGAAGCACCCCCGCGCCGCCAGCGCCGCGGCATCGAGCAGAGGATCGCCGACCTGGAGGCGAAGATCTCCGCCATCAAGGAGCGCGAGGCCCGCAAGCTCGCGCAGGCTGATCCGGCCCTCCGACACGCATCTGCCGCGCTGAAGTCGATCGACAAGGCGCTGGCCGCGACGAAGGACTCGGCCATGAAGAAGGCCCTGACCGCGGCGCGCTCGTCCCTGAGCGCGTGCCCCGGGCTGGACGGGCAGGCCCGAACCCGACGTTCTGCCAGTGAGAACCTGGCGGATGCTCTCCTGGCCTACGTGCGCAGCAACCCTGGCCAGCGCGGCGAGCAGATCGCGGCCGCCCTGGGGACGGACACGACGACGATGCGCCCGGTCATGAAACGGATGATCGCCGACGGCAAGGTCGCGACCAAGGGACAGAAGAGGGGCATGACGTACGCGGCGGCGTAGCAGGCTGTTGAAGAAGTACTTCGCGAGGCAAAGGCGCGCGCTGCGCCTGGCCGGGTGAACGGGCCTCGCGCCATCACCGGTTCGGCGACCTCAACGGCCACCGAGACGCGCTCGACTCCGTGTTGCACGTGGCGGGGTTCGACGAGATCACCGCCTGCGGTGACCGACAGCTCCGGACGCTCGGGTGCCGCGGCAGCGAGGCTTCGGTCAGGGCCAGCCCTTCGACCGGTTGCTTCGAGTCCAGGATCATGCACTCGAGCCTCCAGTCCTTGGACCGCATCGCGTCCGAGGCCACGGAACAGCGCTGATTCCGGGATGAGAAGCCACACTCCTCGATCCGCGGCTCCTGGCCCCTGCTTTGCGCTGTGCCCTGGACTCCGGAGCCAAGACGCGTGCGATCCCACCAGACCTGCGCCCACGAGAAGACGAAGTGCGGCCCGTGGTCGAGAGCCGAACAGGCGCGACTCCGGGAGCTCTACGGACTGCGCCATGAGTCCGCCATCGCGCGCGAGCTGAAGCGCCCCATCCCCGGCGTGCGCCGGATGGCCCTGAGCCTCTTTCCGCAGGAGGTGAAGCGGAGCGGCCCCTGGACGGCGAACGAGACGCTGGAACTCAAGCGCTACCTCGGAGCCTCCACGCCGGAGGTAATCGCGCGCATCCTGGGCCGGAGAGTCGAAGAGGTCCAAGAGCAGATCTTCGAGCTCGGCCGCATCCGACAGGAGGGTTCCTGGACGCGCGAGGAGATCGCGCGGTTCAAGCGCGTCTACGGAACTCGCACCGACGAGGACCTCGCGCGCATCTTCGGGCGGAGCGAGACGGAAATCCGCAGGCTTGCGCAGGAGAACATGCTCTCCAAGGACAAGGCCTTCGTCAGGAAACTCCAGGGCACACCCTCGACGCAGATGCCGCGCTGGAGGGCGGACGAGCGCGACGCCCTCAGCAGGGACTACGCCGACCTATCCAACGTCGAGCTCGCTCGGCGCCTGGGTCGATCGGAGAAGAGCATCGTCTCCAAGGCGCACCACCTTGGCCTGAAGAAGTCTGCCGACCGCCTGCACGAGATGGGTCGGATGAACGTGAGCACGCGCTATCTATCCACGTGAGGCTGGATCCATGCGCTGTTCCAGCGCATCCCCAGGACGGACCCTGGTCGATCGAGTTGGAGGCTCGGGTGGCGTGCCGCCGCGGGCGTGCGGGGGCCCGGCCGTTGTCTCCCGCCTCATGATCACTTTGCCGTCACTTCACGGCAGTTCCGGGTCGGCCGGCCTACGCTGGTCCCAGAAAGGGAGACTCGACGAACATGATCCTCAACTTGATCCTCCTGGAAGCCTGGCTCGCCACGTCCATCCTGCTCGGAGCCTGCTGGGCAATCACCGGGTTCCTACTTCGCGAGCCTCGAGTCGGTCCGCTGACGGCCGAGGAGTTCCACGAGGCAGCAACGGAGGGCGAGGCCGCCTAGTACTAGGCAGACAACCTCGCCCAACGCCTCAGCTCACTCCATCGGCACCTTTGTCGCCCGCAGCATGTGCGCGCGGCCCGTGGATCTGGTGAGCGCCTTGGTCTGGGCTTCGGCGGCAGCTTTGTCCGGGTAGGGGAAGGTCTTGACCGTCTTGCCGGTCCCGCTGCAAACCTCCCAGACGACCTTGACGCGATTCGGCTTCACCGATGGCTTCGACCGACTCGCTGTCGTTCCCTTCGTGACCTTCTTCGCGGCTTTCTCGACCTCGGTAGGCCGCGCCACTTCGACCACGCGCGCGCCACGCTCTCGGCTGGGCATTCGATCCATGCGCGCTGGATAGTCGATCGCGGTGCCGGGCACAAGGCCCAGGACCCGTCAGCGCACGCTCAAGTCTTCCGCCTTGCCGAAGAACTGGATCTTCGGTTTGCCCACGACGCCAGCAGCCTTCATGCGCTTGCGCAGCTCATCCGACTCCACGAACTTGCGCGCCTTGGCCGCGCTGGCCCACTCGCAGATGACGGTCACGTCGTCGGGATCGTCGCTGCCGCGCAGGACCTCGAAGCTGAGTTCCCCGTTGGCCTTGCGAAAGGCGGCAGCGGCGTGGACCACGCGCTTCCACTTGGCGTAGTCGGCAACCCTGTGGCGGAGGAGGACGAAGGGCATGAGGATTCTCTCTCTTGGAAACTGGGGAGGGGAAGCCCACCTGCGGACTGGCCCACGAGGCGCACGGCCCGCCAGGTCGTGGGGAGTCTACGGCTCGTGGGGAGTCTACGGCGCCCCGGTTCGTTTCTCGAAGTCCTCGGACCAGGCCGCGCGCGATTCAGCCGCCTACGTTTCTCGCTCACGACGAGCGCATACAAGAGCGGGCCTTACGCGCGTCCTCGCGCTGATGCTGGATCAGGCCCAACCGGACCACGACGGTTCGTGGTCCGGTTGTAGACCCTGTTGTAGGCCGCGCCTCGGGTTAGCGAGCCGACCCCACCCGCGCGCAGCCTTCCGGCCCGGCGAGTTTCGGACGAAGCGCTTCCCCGACGTGGGGGCGGCGCTCCGCTTAGGCGGGGAGAGGCGTCGGAGTCCGAACCTCATCCCCCGCGTGTCGCATGCGAGAGCTTGAGCTCTCTTCCGCTGCTACCAGCGCTCGCGCTGACCGCCGCCGCCGCCGCCGCCGGAACCGCCGCGACCACCACCACCGCCGTAGCCACCGCCACCGCCACCGCCGCCACCCGAGCGCGGCTTGTCCTGGGCTTCGTTCACCTTGAGGCTACGCCCGTCGAGATCCTTGCCGTCGAGATCCGCGATGGCGGCCTTGGCGTCGGCATCGGAACCCATGGTCACGAATGCGAAGCCGCGCGGACGCCCGGTCTCGCGGTCGCTCGGGATCGCGACCTCCTTGACGGAGCGGCCGTTTGCGGAGAACGCGGTCTTGAGCGCGTCCTCGGTGGTAGTGAAGTTGAGGTTGCCGACGTAGAGCTTGCTTCCCATGGGGATCGATAGAATGAGAGTCGAGCGCGGTTCGCGCCCAGGAAATGTGAAGGCGCCACGATACGCGCTGCGCATGCCAACACAGGCCAGGAATCCTGGAACCATTCCCTGACTTGGCTCGAAAGAGGCCGGGGGCTCGGGCAGGCGCTTGATCCTCCTCACGTCCGCTGGCCCAATCTCAGCCCCCCCAAAGTCCCCCACCCCAACACGTCTCCAATGGCCAAGAAGAAGGAATCACCCCCGCGCCGTCAGCGCCGCGGGGTCGATCAGAGGATCGCGGATCTGGAGGGAAAGATCGCCACCATCAAGGCGCGCGAGGCCCGCAAGCAGGCGCAGGCCGACCCGGCCCTTCGCCACGCATCCGCAGCTCTGCGGTCGCTCGACAAGGCGCTGGCGGCTGTGGAAGACGTGGCCACGAAGAAGGCCTTGACCGCAGCGCGCTCGTCACTGGGAGCGTGTCTCGGGCTCGACGGCACGCGCCGTTCGACCTCCAAGGTCGCGGAGCTGGCCGACCCCCTCCTGGCCTTCGTGCGCAGCAACCCCGGTCAGCGCGGCGAGCAGATCGCGGCGGCGCTGGACACCGACACGACGACGATGCGGCCGGTCATGAAGCGGCTGATCGCGGACGGGAAGGTCGCGACCGAGGGCCAGAGGCGTGGGATGACCTACGCGGCGGTGTAGCGCCGGCGAGCATGCCGATGGAACGGCGTCGGGATCTCCCGCTCGTCTTCTTTCCTTCTTCTCTCGAGCTTCGCTGCGGGGCTGACCGGGCCACCGGATTCTCCGGAGCCCGCACGCCAACCAAGAGGCCTCGCCCATGAGCTCCCCGACGTCCACGCACGAGACCCTCGTCGGCCTGCAGGTCACGGACGAGGCCAGCTACCAGCGCTATCGCGCGAGCATGACGCCGCTGCTCGAGGCCTGCGGCGGTCGTTTCCGCTACGACTTCCGTGTCAGCGAGGTGCTGCGCAGCGAGACCCCCGAGGCGATCAACCGCGTGTTCGTGATCGCTTTCCCGAGCGCCGGAGTCATGCAACGCTTCTTCGCCGACGCGCAGTACCTCGCCATCCGCAAGCAGCACTTCGAGCCGGCTGTGAAGGCCGTCACCCGGATCGCCGAATACGGCCGCGGCCCGGGTTGACTGCCGCGAAGTGCCCACGAGGCTGCCTGTCACCTGGCAGGAGGCGCGGCGCCGAGCACCTTCGTGCTCGAGACCTCGCACCCCATCACTGCAGGCCGAGCCGGTGGACGTGAGGCCGCTCGACCAGAGCCGCGAGAAGCGCGATCGCCAGCTGGGCAAAAACAGCTCCGGCCAGGCCGGGGCCGGAACCCAGCAGGACGGCGAATCCGTACGCGTGGGCATAGCCGACGGTGTACATGGGATTCGACATCCACCTGTACGGCCCGCTCGCGGATCGGCGCCCGTGCGCGGCCGGCACGAAGAAGTCGCGCCAGTAGAAGGAGCCCTCGTCCAGGTGCCTCGTCGCCCAGACCTTGATGCCGACTCCCAGCACGACGAGAAGGGCGCCAGCGGCCAGCCCGAGCCACGTAGGTCCCGGAAGGGCGAACGTCCCCCGCGTGACCACGCACAGGGCGCCGAACGCGATGGCGTCACCGACCATGAGCCTCGACGCCCGGTCGCGGAACCTACGCCATGCGGCATCCGGACCCCCACGCGGCGAGAGGGTTCCGGCCTTCGATTGGGCGCGCAGCCACAGCCCCACGAGAACCACGTACGCCAGACGGCTTGCGACGAACCAGGCCACCGCAAGCGACACGGAACCAACGACGGCCACGGCGAGTCCGGCGAGAACGAGCGGCGCATGGCCCATCGCTCCTCGAAGCGATCCGCTGGGACCGCCAGTGGCCGGAGGCGGTTGATCCTGGGCAGGCGGGCATGAGGAGCCCGCAGAGGACGTCCGGGCACTTCCCTCCCGATGCGCTGCAACAGTCGATGATCGCCGATTCTCCGTGCTCATGCGTGGTCGGGTTGCCCCGGAGCCACTCTGGCAACCGCGCTGGGCCAGATCCAGGTGTCGTACGAGGCCTGACTGCCACGGAGGTCAGAGCGTCGACCCTGCGCCGGCGCTCGCGCTTCACTGCCGTAGGATAGGGCGTGACCTTCGTCAGGGACCTTCGCAAGCGCCTGTTCGCGCTCCTCTACGACCGGGTCCAGGCCTCCTACGACGCGCGCATGGCGCCACGCAAGGCGGCAATGTTCGCCGACCTGGCCGGCACGGTGGTCGAGATCGGGCCGGGCACGGGCGCGAACCTGGCCCACCTGCCGCGCCACGTGCGCTGGATCGGCATCGAACCCAACCCCCACATGCAAGCGCGCCTGCGCCAGCGCGCGGCCGCGACGGGCATCGCGGCGGAGTTCCGGCTGGCCTCGGCCCATGGCCTCGAACTCGACGACGCGAGCGTCGACGTCGTGCTCAGCACGCTCGTTCTGTGCTCCGTTCCCGACCCGGGCGCCGTCCTCGCCGAAGTTCGCCGGGTCCTGCGCCCCGGCGGACGCTTCGTCTTCATCGAGCACGTGGCCGCGCCGCGGGGGACGTTCCTGCGGCGCTTGCAGCACCTCCTGGGGCCGTTGTGGAGCTTCATGGCCGATGGATGCCGTCCAGACCGCGAACTCGGCACGGCCATCCGCGCGGCTGGCTTCGGCTCGCTCGAGCTCGAGGAGTTCCGCGTGCTGCGCCATTCGCCACTCGACTTGGTCGGACCCCATGTGGCGGGCGTGGCGCGCAAGTAGAGACGGCTGGCCCCAGAATGAACAAGCGCTTCGTGGCGCCGAAACGGCGAAAGGGAGGTGCCTGGCTCGGTTTTGCACGAGTCCGCCGGAACCGCCACGCACTCCTGCGCGAACTCGGACTCGCGCGAAGCCGTGCCAGGCTCCGTACTTTCGCCCGGTTGGAGGGCGCATCCCCGGGTGATCACCCGGGCTCAGCGGGTCTTCACGATCAAGATCCGGAACTCCCTCCCGCCGATGCCGAGCACCAACCCGCGGTTCTTGAGCAGCAGCTTGGCCTCCGCGAACGTCTGGATCCGCGAAACCGGCGTCTTCGTCTGTTCGGCGTAGAGCCCTATCGCCTCGGTGAGGAGGTCTTCGAGGTCCTCATCGGTCATGGGCTCAGGGAGGCGCTGTCGGTCGCGATCGAGGATCGGATGGTCGGGCATGGCACCATGGAGGAGTCCGCTGGCGTTGGAAGCAAGCAGGACTCCGAACGCCTGACCGCCACCAAACAGCACGGCCTACGGCTCTCAACCGGTCCGTCGCGGCCGCCGCACGGGCCGGCGTGGAAGCGCCAGCTTGTTCAGTAGGTTTCGACGTCGACGGTGACGGCGCGCGAGACGACGTCGAAAACCGGGGACATCGCGGTCAGCGCCTTGCCAAGCTGCCCCGTCATGCGCTTTCATTTTTCATGCTCAATCGCTGTCAATGGGCTGATTCTGCCGTAGGGCCGCTTCCGCGTTTCCGTCTCCTCCTGCATGCTCTTCCCATGAAGACCCCGTTCCTCCTCGGCGTCGCGTTCCTCGTCTCTTCCTGTGCGATGCTCGGGGCCTCGACCCACGAGAGCGTGTACATCGCGGAGGCCTCGGGCGGTGCCTGAGGCGCCGCTACCAAGGCCCGTGCGGCCATGGCGTCCCTGGAAGGGGTTACCGAGCTCCACATGAGCGGCGCGCGCGCCGTGTTCCAGATGGAGAAGGGCGAGACGCTGAAGAAGGAAGAGATCGCGGATGCGTTCGCGGAGCAGGGCATGAAGCTCGAGTCCTTCGAACAGGTCGAACGACCGCGAGCCGCAGTGCGCTACGAGGTCGACTCCGGCGTCACATGAGCGGTGACCGCAGCCAAGGTCCGTGTGGCCTTGATCGAGAAGACCGGCGCGCTCGACGTCTACTTCGAGGACACGATCGAGATCCTCTTGCCGAACGAAGAGCCGCTCCGTGAGGAGGCCGTGAGGGCCGTCTTGACCGAGTCCAAGGTCGAGTTCTCCCGCATCGAAAAGAGCGCGGCGCACTGAGCGCGGCTCAGCGCCTGCGTGGGATGGATCGTGTCGCTCATGACCGCCGGATGCCGCCGTGCTCGAATCTACTTCACCGGGCGTGAGCGCCGGCAGTCAGGCGCAACATCGCTACTGGCTCGCCTTCTTCGCGAGGCCGTATTCCCACCACCAGGGCATCGCGCTCGCGCCCAGCACGAAGCGCGCGATGGCAGGATAGATGCGCTCGGCGCGCACGCTGTTCGAGAGCAGGACCAGTACGCGCTGGCCATGTTCCTGCCCGATGACCATGTTGCCCGTCGAGTCGTTGTGGCCGCCCTTGAACCAGGCGCGACCGTGAGTGTCCTCGAAGACGACGAGGCCAAGTCCGGCGGCGAGTCCGATGGCTGGCCCGCGCGCGTCGGTCTGCTCGTCGAGACTCGGGAACTGCCCTGCGCTCGTGATCGCGAGCTGCGGACGCACGAGCTCGGCCCGCGCGGCCGGCGACAGACACTCGCCGCGCATCACCGCCGCCCAGAAGCGCGCCTGGTCGGCGATCGTCGTGTCCATCGAGCCCGCCGCGCTGGCGCGGCTGCGCTCGTCGTGCGGCTCGAGGCTGCCGTCGAGCCGGTAGCCATCGGCGAGGTTGGCGGCGAAGTCCGCGCGCCATTGCAGCGAGGTGCGCGTCATGCCGAGCGGCTCGAAGAGCCGGCGGCGCATCTCGGCCTCGAGATCGAGCCCTAGGCCTTGCTCGAGCACCGTCTGGAGCACGTAGAAGCCCTCGCCCGAATACCCGTAGCGCGTGCCCGGCGCGTGGTGGAAGCGCAGCTTCTCGTCCGGCTCGAGCCAGCGAAAGTTTGCGAAACCAGTTCCATGGTTCAGCACGTTGCGCGCGGTGAGTTGTGTGCAGCGCGGATCGCCCATGAGATCCACGTGGTCCTCGTACTCCCACAGCGGCCGCGCCAGGATCTCCGCCACCGGCCGATCCAGTTCCAGTTGCCCCTCGTCCACCAGCTGTAGCACGAGCACCGCGACCGCGGCCTTCGTCAGCGACGCCGCGTACATCACCGTGTCTGCCTCGAGCGGCAACCCCCGCTCGACGCTGCGCATTCCGTAGGCCGCCACGTGCACGACCTCGCCCCCATCGATCACAGCCAGCGCGAGCCCCTTGACGTCCGCGCTGGCCATGAGGCGCTGCACCTCGGCATCGAGCTCCAGCGTCGTAGGGAGCGCAGACGGGGCGGCTGAATCTCCGACCGGGATGGCCCTGCAGCCCGCGCAGAGCAGTGCGGAGGTCGCCAGCGCTCGGAGCCGTCGGACCGTGCGAGCGCGGTGACTCACCGCGGCGCCTCGAAGAAGCGCCCTGCTGGCCTTGAAGTCGCGAGTCACGGGTAGCGCGGCGAGCCGCGCGCGACCGCCATCAAACAGCAACAGCCCACAGCTCTCAACCCGTCCGTCGGAGCCGCCGCACAGGGCCGCGCGGGTCGGCTGATCACGAGGTCGTAGGCCGCCTGCAGGTTGATCCAGAACTCCGGTGTCGTTCCAAGCGCCCCGGCGAAGAGCCACGCAGACTCCGGGCTCACGCCGCGCTTCTTGCGCACGATCTCGTTCACGCGCTGCAGCGGTACTCCGATGTGCGCGGCGAACTCGACCTGGGTCGCGCCCAAGGGCTTCAGGAAGTCCTCGAGGAGGATCTCGCCCGGATGCGAAGGGGTGCGGTTCTTGGGGAGCATAGGAGTCACCTCTAGTGGTAGTCGAGCAGGCGGACGTCGGCCGGCCCCTGTGGGGTCCAGCGGAAGACGATCCGCCACTGGTCGTTGACGCGAACGGAGTGCTGACCTTTCAGATCGCCCTTCAGGGCTTCGAGCCTGTTCCCGGGCGGGGCCTTCAGATCCTCGAGCACCGAGGCCGCCTCGAGCATGTCCAGCTTGCGCACTGCGGTCTTCACGATGTCACGGGAGAAGCGCCTCGCTCGACGATCGGCCGTTCCGTGGTACAGCGCCTCGGTCGCGAGATCCCCGAAGGAGACGATCACCGGAACATCCTAGCTATTGCATGGTTACCGTGCAACGGGGCATGTCGGCCCCTCGCCTGCTCTACGAGGGAGAGCATGGTCCGATGGCCCCCCTCGCCCACTCACTCCAGTCCCTGCTTGCGCTCCTCGCCCAGCTGCCAACGCGGACATTCGGCACTCTGGTCGCCGAGTTCTCGACTGCCTCGCCCGCGATGTAGGTCGAGGTCACGTCGTCCGTCCCCGAGCTTGGCAAGTTGGCTCTCGACGCGCACCTTGCCGAGATCCACATCTGCTCGCCGCGCCTCACCCGAGCTCGGCGCCCCCCCACTTCGACGTCACCTGAAGGGTCAGCGCGGGCTGTCGAGCAGCATCAGCACGTGTGAGCGAAGGGCGTCGATGCCTGTGCCCTTCGACGCGCTGGCCCAGAAGATGTCGCCTTCGTGCAGCTGACACGCCTTCGCCACCTGCTGCTTGCGGCCTGCCCGCCGTGATGGCGGCACCTTGTCGGCCTTTGTCGCCACGAGCACCGTGGTGATGTCGTTGGCGCGGACCCACTCGATCATCTGCAAATCCAGCTTGGTGGGTCCGATCTCGCCATCGAGCAGCAGCAGCAACGCCCGCAGTGAGTCGCGACCCAGTACGTAGCCCTCGATCATTGCTTGCCACTTCGCCTGCTCGCGGGCCGGGACCGCGGCAAAGCCGTATCCCGGGAGGTCGACCACGGTTGCTCCCGCAGGCAACGTGAACAGGTTGATCAGCTGCGTTCGCCCCGGCGTGTTCGACACCCGCGCCAGTTGCTTGCGGTTGGCCAGCGCGTTGATCAGCGAGGACTTACCGACGTTCGACCGCCCCACGAGCGCGACCTCGGCCGGCGACTCGGGCAGATCGGCCAACCGCGTAGCCGAGACGACGAACTCGAGCTGCAACGGCGATGTCATGGGACCACCAGCCTACGGGCGGCCATGCCGGGAAGCAGGAGAAACGTCAGGTCGAGAACGACGAAGCCGCCGGGCCCGATCCACGCGGCGTTGGTGCATGAATCGGCCGCCCCGATCCCGGCCGTGGACGGGTAGGACGATCGCGCCCGTGCGCGGCGATCCGGTTCGGACCGGCCGGTGGGACCCCACGGAGTCAGGCTGGGAGGATGTTGCAGGTGCTGGTCGCCTCGTCGAACCAGATCTCGACCTCGCCGCGTTGCAGGAGGTCCTTGACCTTGCTGATCTTCGTCTCCGCTTCAACCAGGTCGGTTCCATCACGCGTCACAAACTCATCGATGACGCTACGCAGCGTCTCCGGTGTGAGCCGGTCAAAGGGAATCTTGATGCCTGGTTTCGGTTCCATGCAACCAATACGCGGACACGCTCTCTCGAAGTCTGCCCTGGCTGTGCGACGGCAGTCGGAAGCGACCCTGCCCTCGGCCCGGGGAAGCCTCGGCTGACCGGTCGGACACTACGGCTCAGCAGCGCGTGCGCATCGACTCGCGAGCGCGCTCCGCGGCGGCCGGCGATTCGAACTTCTTCGCGCGCTCCCAGAGCTTGGCGATGTAGGTCACGGCGTCGGGCGTCGTGCACGCGGTGTCGCCGTGGTCGACTTCGACCGGCCCGATGCGTTTCGCCGCGGCGCTCGCGAGCTTGCGCAAGGCGGCGCTACGGCCTCCGATCGCGATGACGGCCGCGTTCATCGATCCGCGCTCGACGCTGGGAGACGAGTGGATCGTTTTCTCGATCTGCGCGAGACGCTTCGCGAACCGATCGTCGGGAGTCTTCTCGTCGAGATTCGCCAGTTGGGCGATCAGTGTCCAACCTGAGGCACGCAGCCCCTCGTCGGAGGACGCGAGCCAATCGCGTACCTTTGCGGCCGCGTGCGGACTCTCCGCCGCCAGTGACGCGATGTAGGCGCCGCACATGCGCATGCTGTTTTCCTTCGCCCAGCGATCGAGATCGGCGGATCGGATCTGCGCCGGATCGGCAATCTTCATCGCCAGATTGCGTGCGTCCTGATTCTTCGTGTTCCACAGCTTCAGCGCGAGCTCTTGGTCGACGCCGATCCGATCCACGAGCACCTTCAGCGTCCCGAAGCGGACGCCGAACATCGGCTCCTTGGCTCCGTGACGAGCGTAGGTCTTCCTCGTCTGCGCGGATCCGGCCTTCTCGAGCGCGCGCATCACTTCGTCGAGGGACATGCGGGCGACGGTCGGCTTGGCGGCGGTCTTCTTTGCAGGCGTCTTGATGGTTCGTGTTGATGCCATCCAGGAAGTCTAGCTGGCCGGGTCGGAGAGCCGCTAGCCGCCATACTCGAAGCTGGCGATCCCCCCCAGCGCTCGCGCCGGCCCGAGCGCCGCCCGAGCTCGACTTCGCCCGCTGATGCCAGCGCGCAGATCGGGTGTTCCGCCTTCGAGTACGTGGAGCCTTCGAGTACGTGGAGGTCGAGTAGCCCTCGGTCATTTGCGGCTGGGGCGCGGAGGCGCTGCGAGCGTTCGGTCACGGCATCCGGCCTCAGTTCACGGCAGCAACCCGGTACGCTTCCGGATTCCAGGTGTGGACCTCCTCCTTGCCCTCCTTGCACCAGGCGTAGAGCGCGTCGTAGACCACCATGCCGTGGCGCAGCATCTCGTGGTCGTCGCGGAAAAGGCGCGAGAGACCGAGCGAGACCGCCAGGAGCCCCGGAGCCTGAGGCGCCAGGTCGAGTTCGCCCGTGGTCCGAGCTAGAGCGACGCGAGAAGATCTACCCGAGCTTGGTCATAGACGACCATGGCCTTCTTGACGGAGCGCTGGCCACGCTTCCCCGGCTTGGCCTTCGCAACGGTTGCCCGGCGACCCGAGCCCATCGACGACAGTTGCGCCTGTTTCTTCGCGGCCTTCTCCTTCGCCGTCAGCTTGGGCTTGTTGTTCCTCGACTGCTTGACTTGACCCTTGGCCACGGGACACCTCGCTGGTTGCTGACTCGGCTGGAGGCGACGCCCCCACGCGGCCAGCCATGCTACAGATCGCGATCTCGTGCGCGGACACCGCGGGAACGAATCGGGTGGTGGGCGCTCAAGACTTCGCAGAGCGCGTGGAGCGTTGCCATGCTTCCTGGCCCGTGGAGAGCACCAGGAGCGCCGCTCGCACGAGGTCCGGTCTCGGCGATCTGTCCCCGACCATGCCCTCGTTGTCTGCGACGAGGAGCGCGAGCTCGTCCTGGAGCCAGTCGAGGAGGATGCGCCGTTTGTCCTCTTCCCTGAGTTCCTGGGCGCGGGCAACTTCCAGGGGACCGGAGAAGGCGGAGTGGTCCGGAGGGCGGGTCTCCGGCAGGACTGCCTGAGCTGTGCCCATGTGGACCATCTTCCAGCGCCACCGGGGCGGCGGCCAGTCCCGACCAGATCGTCCGCTCTCGAAGCCGAGATTGCGGCCGTCGAGGCTCGCCAGGCCACACACCAGGCCAAGGCCCTGCCGCCGCGGTGTTCGGGCACGGCTGAAGAGCAGCTCAGCAGTCGAACCGCTTCTTCGCGGCAGCCAAGTCGAACCGGTCTGGGCGCCAATCCCCGAGCCACTGCCGCAGGTGTTCAGGGTCGTCGATCTCACCCGTCGCCTTGTCCAGGGCGACCGCAACGCAGTTCTCGTAGCCCGGGATCCCGCCGCAGTCCTCGGGTGGGAACGCGCGCTCACCGGCCAGCAATTGGCGAACGAAGCGCTGAGGCATGGTTACGACTTCGAGGGCGGTGACCTCATGCCTCCAGTTGTCTCCGAAGTCGTACAGGTAGAAGAGGTGCTTGGACCCCATGTCGGACAGGAACGCTGAGAGCTTGACCTTCTTCGCGTCGGGTTCCTGCGCTGCGACGTCGTCGTCCGGAATCGTGGCGATGACCGGTCCATCAGCGGTCTGGGTGAACGAGTAGAGGTGGCTGTTCGTCCACCCGCAGGCATCCTGGATCGCCAGGTGAAGCTTCTCGAACGTCACCGTCTTCTTGAGCAGGAACTGCCTCCAAGGAGCCGGCTTCACGTCGAGCAAACTGACTTCGATGCGGTAGTACTCCATGGCGAGGTTGGTCTCGGAACA
>JANOGB010000432.1:0-27077 GCA_031413955.1 Planctomycetota bacterium
CGGCTCCGTTCTCTCCGGCTCTTCTCTGTTTTTCGGAGAAGAGAAAGAGCCGGGCTGGAGCCCGGCGCTCCCAGGTGAATCAGACGGCGCGCACGCCAGCTTCGGCTTCACGCGCGGCGCGCCGGCCCTCGTCCACGTCCACGAACGCGAGGAGCAGCGCGCCCACCACGAAGAACGGGATGACCGAGAGGATCGCGTACTGCAGGGAACCGGTCCAAGCGATCATCAGGCCGAAGGCCAGCGGCCCCAGGATGCCGGCGAACTTCTCGCCTATGCTGAAGAAGGCGAAGAACTCGCCGGTCTTGTGCACGGGGATCACGCTGGCGAAGAGCGAGCGCGTGAGCGCCTGGGTACCCCCCTGGACCAGGGCCACCAGCAGCCCGAGGCACACGAAGTGCCAGGTCGTGCTCATGTAGAAGGCTAGCACGCTGATCAGCGCGAAAACGGAGAGGCCGATCATGACCAGGCGCTTGGCCCCGAAGCGCCCGGCCAGCGCTCCGAACAGGAACGCGAACGGGATGCCCACGAACTGGATCCCGAGGAACGTCATGACCACGACGGAGCGGTCGAGCTCCTTCGCCGCCGCGTAGAGCCCGGCCATGCGCAGCACGGTCTGGATCCCGTCGTTGAAGATCAGGGCTGCGATCAGGAGCGTGAAGGCCTGGCGGTAGCGGCGCAGCTCGCGCAGCGTCTCGCCCAGGCGTTGGAACGCGACCTTCAGCACAGCGGCGCCGGCCTGCTCGTCGGCTTCGAGCAGGCGCGGCGGCTCCTTGACGCGCAGCAAGAGCGGCAGCGTGAACAGCGCCCACCACAGTCCGACGGTGAGCAGCGCGATCCGCACCGGGAGGGTCGCCTGGGCGGGCGTCAGGCCCTCGCCGGCGGGCAGCCCGAACCACTGCGGGAAGAGGATCAAGAGCAGGTTGAGTGCGAGGCACGTCCCGCCGCCGATGTACCCGACCGCGAAGCCGCTGGTCGAGAGTCGATCCATCTCGCCCGCGCGCGCGACGTGCGGCAGCAGCGCGTCGTAGAAGGCCGTGCTGGCCGCCGCGCCGATGTTCCCGAGCGCGAAACAGGTGAGCGCGAAGAGCCAGTCGCCGGGCAGTGCGAAGAAGAGGGCGCAGGTGGCGAGGGATCCGAGCAGCGCGAAGCCGGCCAGCATCGTCTTCTTCAGCGCGCGGAAGTCGGCCAGGGACCCGAGGACGGGCGCGATCAGCGCGCTGACGAGCAGCGCCAGGGTGGTCGCCTGCGTGAAGCGCTCCGAGGCACGCTCCTTGCCCAGCTCGCCGGCCAGATCGAGGAAGTAGACCGGGAACACGGCCGTCACGACCGTGGTCCAGAAGGCCGAGTTGGCCCAGTCGTACATCGCCCAGGCTCGCGCCTCGGGCCGGTCGAGTGCGCAGCGCGCGAGCCAGCTCTGCTTCGGTGCGCTCGGCTGCATGCGATAAGGCAGTCAAGCCCGCTGCGACTCGCGACGCAAGCGCAAACGCCGAGCGCTGTCGCTCAGCGCCCGCCCCAAAACGCACCGCGGAGACGCGGAGAACGCCGAGACGCGCGGAGCGACAAACGGGGAGAGGATGGGAAGACCTCCGGATCGTAGGGTCCCCGCGGGCTGAAGCCCTGCAGGCCCATCCTCCTTCCCTCTCCGCGAGTCTCCACGTTCTCCGCGTCTCCGCGGTGCGTTTTCCTCTGTTCTCAGGCGCTCTTGCGTCCGCCCTGCGCGCCCGGTGCGAGCGCGACGCAGTTGCGGCCCAGGCGCTTGGCCTGGTAGACGCCCTCGTCGGCGGCCTTGAGCAGGGCGTCGATCGAGTCGCTGCCGGCGCACGCGTTGCAGCCCACTCCGAGGCTGATGGTGACATGACCCTGCGTGAAAACCGGGAGCTGGACCTGGTTGGCCTCGACCGCGGCACGGATGCGCTCGGCGAGTTGCAGCGCTCCTTCCAGCGGCGTGCCGGGACAGATCACGAGGAACTCTTCTCCGCCCATGCGCGTGCAGGTGTCGCTGGTGCGCAGCACGCGCTGCACGGCGCGCGTAGTCGAGCGCAGGACCTCGTCGCCCACGTCGTGTCCGTAGGTGTCGTTGACGTGCTTGAAGTGGTCGATGTCCAGCAGGATGACCGACAGCGGCAGGTGCGCCCGCTTGCTGGAGGCCCATTCCTTGTCCAGGCGCTCCATGGCGTAGCGCCGGTTGGGCAGCTCCGTCAGGGAGTCGGTCCTGGAGGCCTGCTTGAACTTGCGCTTCTCGATCGCGAGACGCCGATTGGCGTCGTCCTTCTCGCGCACCTCGCCCTTCAGGTGCTCCTGGAGGTGAATCACGCGGATGCCGGGGCGGATGCGCGCCAGGAGCAGCTTGGCATTGACGGGCTTGGCCACGTGGTCGTCCGCACCCGCCTCGAAAGCTTCGACGATGCGTTGCTCCTCGTTCTGGCCGGTCAGGATGAGGATGTAGAGGTCGCGGCCGGCTTCGGTGCTGCGCAGGCGCTTGCACAGCTCGACCCCGTCCATGCCCGGCATCATCCAGTCGGTCACGACCATCTGCGGCGGGTTGGCCAGGGCGGAGGCCAGGGCCTCGTGGCCGTTGCGCGCGGTCACGACCTTGTGGCCGGCCCGTTCGAGCAAGGCGCGTACGAGGTGCAGCGAGGTGGGCTCGTCGTCCACCACGAGGATACGCAGGCTGGAGGCGGGCTCATTGGCGGGCTCGTCGTTGGCAGGCGTTGCAGCCGGCGAGTGCGACTCGATCTGCCGGGCACGCTGACTGAAATCGGCCGGGACGTGCAGGAGCTGGCCCCACTCCTTCCAGCGATCACCGATCTCGTCGTAGCATCGCTGGCAATCCTCACGCGCGATGCCCAGCTCGACCATGCCTTCGCGTGCCGCCGGCCAGATTGCCCCGGACTCCGCCCCGGCCACGAGCACGTCGGCGAGATGCGCGGTGGCTGCGAGCAGGCGCAGGTAGTTGCGAGATTCGGGCCAGTCGAGCGTCTCGGGGATGCGCACGCCAAGGTGCAGCATCACCTCGGAGAACACTGGCGGAAGGCCCCAGTCCTCGGCGATCGCGGCGGCGACCTCGCGGTGGTGGATGCAGAAGGCCTCGCGTTCGAGCTGCGCGAGATCGAGCGAGTGCTCTGCGGCGAGGCGTACGAGCAGGCGCTGGTACTCGTTCGCGTGGACGCTGGCCAGAGCCAGGCGGCCGACGCGCGCCAGCAGGCCGAGGGTGAAGGCCTCCCCGGGCACGCCGAGGCGCAGCGCGCGACTGAGGTGCTCCGCGGCCACGGCACTGGCCAGCGACCAGGACCAGTAGGCGTCGTAGTCGAAGCCGGCGCAGCGCCCGGTGCGGTTGCCCGAGACCAGGCTGAAGCCCAGGGCCACGTTGCAGACCGTGCGCAGACCGAGCCGCACGCCCGCATCGCGCACGTGCGTGGCCGGCTGTACTCCGCCAGCCATGGTCGAGTTGGCCAGCTTGAGGATGCGGCCGGTGAGCGCCGGATCGGCCTGGATGACCTTGGCGATGTCGTCCAGGGAGCAGTCCTCGGAACGCGTGAGCACGAGGATGCGCAGCCCCACGCCCGAGGGCGTGGGCAACTTCCCCGAGCTCTTCAGCTCCTCGAACTGTTCTTGCAGCATCGCTCTTCTCTGGCACGGCCGGCTAGTCGTGCACCTCCGAGCGCAAGGCTGCCTCGACCCGCTGGAACTCCGGCTGCGTGCGCGCGACCAGCTTGGCGGCACGCGAGAGATCCTTCTCACGGCCGGCCGCCTCGATGTCGCGGAACAGCGCCGACAGCTCCAGCGCACCCAGGTTGGCCGAGCTGGACTTCAACGCGTGGGCCGCGCGCTCCAGTGCGGTGGGATCACGGTGCTCCATGGCCTCGCTCATGGCGCGCAGGCGCTCCGGAGTGTCGGACAGGAACAGGTTGACGAGTTCGATGAACAGGCCGGGATCGTCCTCGCCCCCGAGCTCGCGCAAGGAGGCGATCACGCCCTGGTCCAGGACGGGTTGGGTCTCGTTCATGGGCAGTTCTCTTCCAGAAACTCCTACGCCATCCTTTTCCATGATGGCCTTCTCGGTGAAAGGCGGGGTGTGTACCCACTTCTCCAGCATCGCTTCGAGCTCGGCCTTCTGGACCGGCTTGGAGAGGTAGTCGTTCATTCCGACGGCCAGGCAGCGCTCGCGGTCCTTGGTCATGGCCGCGGCGGTCATGGCGATGATCGGGACGTCGCCGTTCGTCAGCTCGCGGATCTTCTCCGTGGCCTCGAAGCCGTCCATCACGGGCATCTGGCAGTCCATCAGGATTGCGGCGAAGCGTCGCTTGGCGGCGGCCTCGAGCGCGAGCCGGCCATTGCTGACGGTCTCGACCTCGAAGCCCAGGCGCCGTAGCGTGAGGGCCGTCACCTTCTGGTTGACCAGGTTGTCTTCGACCAGGAGCACGGCGTGCTTGGGCGCCGAAGGCACGGGTGCGGCCGGCGCAGCGACGGGCTTGGGCAGGACGGCCAGATCCTCGGCCACGTGCAGCAGCGCCATGCGCAGCTTGCGCTCGCTCACGGGTTTCGCGATCCAGGCATCGAAACCGGCACGCACCAGCGCGCTGGGCTTCTCCGTCCGGCCCGGAACCGTGGTCAGCACCAGCCGCAGGGAGGAGATGCCGAGCTCGTTCTTGATGCGCGACGCCAGTTCCTTGCCATCCAGATCCGGCGGCGTGCGATCGAGGATCGCGAAATGGAAGCCGCACGAGTCCTCCTTGGCTCGCCCGAGGATCGCCAGGGCCTCGCGCGCACTGGACGCCGGCACGACTTCCATCCCCCATGACTCGAGGTGACGGCGCACGACCTCGCGCGCGACCCCGCTCGAGTCGACCACCAGGGCTCGGCGGCCAGCCATGGGCTCGTTGCGAGACGGATCGGCGTCGACCGGCACGCGTCCGAGGCGTGCGCGGAAGGCGAACGTGGAGCCTTTCCCCGGCTCCGATTCGACCGTGAGACTCCCGCCCATCAGGCCCGCGAGCTGGTTCGAGATCGCCAGGCCGAGTCCATTCCCGCCGGACCGACGGAGCAGGCCGTCCTGCTGGACGAAGGGCTGGAACAGATCGGCGCGTTCCTTGGGGATCCCGATGCCCGTATCGATCACGCGAAGCTCGAGTCCGATGCGCTCTGTACCGCTCTCGAAAGTGCCGACCTCGACCTGGATCCAGCCGCGCTCGGTGAACTTGACCGCATTCCCGACCAGGTTGAGCAGCACCTGCCGCACGCGGGCCCCGTCACCGATCAAGCGGTCCGGAACGGAAGCGGGCACGAAGGCGACGAGTTCGATGCCGCGCTCGTAGGCGCGCGGAAAGAGCAGATCCACGACCCCTTCGACGCAGTGCCGCAGGCTGAACTCCGCCTCCTCGAGCTCCAGCCGCCCGGCCTCGATGTTGGAGAAATCGAGGATGTCGTTCAGGGTCGTGAGCAAGCCCTTGGCCGAGCCGTGGATCGTGCGCGCGTAGTCGCGCTGGTCGAGCGTCAAGTCGGTCTCGAGCATGAGCTCCGCCATCCCGATGATCCCGTTCATCGGCGTGCGGATCTCGTGGCTCATGTTGGCCAGGAACTCGCTCTTCTTCCTGTTGGCGGCTTCGGCTGTGGCGCGTGCCGCGCGCAGCTCGTCGAGCTCGCGCGAGCCAGAGGGCGGCGCAGGCTGGGCTGCTGGCGGCGCAGCCGTTCTGCGCTCGCGAGTGAACAAGAAGGCGGCGTGCAAGGCGGTCAGACCGACGAAGGTCGCTGCCGCGCCCTCGGCATCGCCGGTCATGGCCACCAGCCAGGCGCTGGCGCAGAGCGCCCCGGCCAGGAGCAGGGCGCCACGGCCGGACCTGGAGCGCTTTGCTGTTCCGCTCTGCGTGCTGATGGCCATCGATGACGGTTCTGCGAGGCGCCACGTGGGCAGACGCACTCGTGGGCTCGATCATCGGGCCTCTGCGCCAGCGAACTTGTGATCAGCCGCGCCCAGGAAACGGGGCGAAAAAAGTTCCTCGGTCCGCTACAGCACCGGCAACGGCAAGAATCCAGGCCCGGCGGGCTCGCAGGGCGGCGCGAGTGGAGGCATGGGCGGCAGCTCGCGCTCGAAGACGCGGCAGAAGTGCTTCACGATCAGCACCTCGCCGAGCAGGTTCGTGGGCGGCAGCTCGGCGTGCTCGGCCACGCGTGTCATCACGTCGGAGGCGAGACCGCAGGGGTGGAAGCGGCGGAAGGGGGCGAGGTCGGTGTGCAGGTTGAGCGCCAGGCCGTGCCAGGTCACCCAGCGGCGCACGGCGACCCCGATCGAGCAGACCTTCCTGTCCCCGATCCACACGCCCGTGAGACCGGGACGGCGCGTGCCCTCGACAGCGAGCTCGGAGAGGACGCCGATCACGACCTCCTCCAGGGCGCGCAGGTAGCGATGCAGATCGCGCTGGCCCTCGGCGAGCTTCAGGATTGGATAGGCGACGAGCTGCCCGGGGCCGTGATAGGTGGCCTCGCCACCGCGCTCGACCTCGACCACGGGGATGCCCGTGGCGGCGAGCACGCGCTGCTCCTCGGCGGGCGTGCCGCGGCCGACGGTGATGACGGGTTCGTGCTCGGTGAGGAGCAAGAGGTCACCGACGTCGTCGTCGACGCGCCGGGCCAGGAGCTCCTGCTGCAGCGCGTGGGCGTCCGCGTAGAGCGTGCGCCCGAGCCGCCGCACTTCGAGGACCGTCATCTCCGCTGAAAGATGTGCACGGCCATCTTGTGCACGGCCTCGGCTGCTTCCATGACCGCCTCGGGCAGGGTCGGATGCGCGTGGATCGTGCGCGCGAGGTCCTCGGTCGTGGCGCCCATCTCGATCGCCAGTGCGGCCTCGGCGATGAGCTCGGTCACCTCGGGGCCGACCATGTGGACGCCGAGCACCTCGTCGGTCTTCGCGTCGGCCACGATCTTGACGAAACCATCGCCTTCCAGGAGCGAGAGCGCACGGCCGTTGGCTGCGAAGGGGAACTGGCCGACGACGATCTCGTGGCCCTTCTTCTTGGCATCTTCTTCCAGCAAGCCGACCGAGGCCATCTCGGGTGAGGTGAAGATCACGGCCGGCACGCAGCGCGCGTCGTACTCGTCCTTCTGGCCGGCGATGACAGCCGCGGCGACGAGGCCTTCCTTGCTGCCCTTGTGGGCCAGCATCGGCTGTCCGGCCAGGTCGCCGATGCAGTAGACGTTGGGGACGCTGGTGCGCAGCTGCTTGTCGACGGCGACGAACCCCCGCGGGTCGACCTTCAGGCCGACTGTCTCGAGCCCCAGGCCTTCGCTGTAGGGCTTGCGCCCGACCGTGCACAGGATCTGATCGCACTCGATCGTGTCCGCCTTGCCTTGTGTGTCGGTCTTGACGAAGAGCTTCGTGCCGGTGTTCGTCTGCTCTGAACGGGCTTCGTAGCTCTTCGCCGCGGTCCGGGTGATCAGCTTGATGCCGGACTGCTTCAGCGAACGTTCGATCACGCGCACGCAGTCCCGGTCCTGGCCGGGTAGCGCGCCTTCGGTGAACTCCACCACCGTGACCGCGCTCCCGAGCTTCTTGTACAGGAACCCCAGTTCGAGCCCGATGTAGCCGCCGCCGATCACGAGCAGGTGCTTCGGAATGCGGTCGGGAGCGAGCGCCTCGGTCGACGACCACACGCGCTTCCCGTCCAGATCGAAGCCCGGGATCGACATCGGCACCGAACCCGTGGCCAGCACGATGTCGTCACAGGGGATCGTCTTCTCGCCGCTCGCGGTCGCGACTTTGACGGTACGCGCGTCGTGGATGCGGCCCTTGCCGACGACGTGCTCGATCTTGTGGTTCTTGAGCAGGCCACCGACGCCGCTGGTGAGCTTGTTGACGATCTCACCCTTCCAGGCCACCAGGCGTGCCAGGTCGAGCTTCACGCCCTCGACCGTGATGCCCATGGCCGTGGCCTCGTGCATGCGTTCCAGCAGCGCGCCCGCGGCGATCATGGCCTTGGATGGAACGCAGCCGACGTTGAGACACGTGCCGCCCAGGTAGTCCTTCTCGACCACCGTCACGCGTTGCCC
Organism: Planctomycetota bacterium; assembly: GCA_031413955.1. Lineage (GTDB taxonomy): Bacteria > Planctomycetota > UBA1135 > UBA1135 > JABFRZ01. The sequence goes on from JANOGB010000432.1 coordinate 8,044, forward strand.
GAGCTGGGCCAGACGGATGGCACAGACGTAGCCGGCGGGGCCGGCGCCGATGACGACGACGTGGCGGGGTGCGGTCATGGAAGGGGTGTGGACAGCCCGGGATCAGAGTGGAAAAACGCCGTCGCCCTTCTGGGCTTCACCGCGCTGCTCGGCGATGCGCACGAACTCGTTGTACTGGCGGCGCAGGTGGCGCGGGACCTCGGCGTAGACATCTTCGACCAGCGAGCGCAGCGGCATGGGCGGCGCGACCTCTTGCTCGTGCACGACGCGGTCGATCTCGGCGTACTGCCCGGCCTCGAGCTGATCGAGCTCGCCCGCGCCGAGCACGCCTCGGCGCTCGAGGAAGCGCGCGTAGCGGCGGATCGGATCGCGCCGCGCCCACAGCTCGACCTCGGCCTTGTCGCGGTACTTGGTCGGGTCGTCGGAACTCGAGTGCCCGAGCATGCGGTAGGTCTTGACCACCAGCAGCGCCGGACCGGCGCCCGAGCGCGCGTGCACGACCAGCCAGTGCATGAGCTCGTAGCACGCCAGCACGTCGTTGCCGTCGACCTCGAAGCCGGGCATGCCGTAGGCTTTGGCCTTCTTGACGAATTCTGGCTGCGCGCTCTGAGCGCTGCTAGGCACCGAGATGGCCCAGCCGTTGTCGACGCACACGAAAACACACGGGGCCTTCCACACCGCGGCGAAGTTGAGACCCGAATGGAAGCCGTTCGCACTGGTGGCGCCGTCGCCGAAGAAGATCCCGTGCACTTCGTCGCGCTTCCGCAGCTTGGCCGCGTAGGCCGCGCCGACGCCGTGTGCGATCTGGGTGCCTATCACCGACGACCAGCTCGGGTAGTGCGACGCCTTGTGCTGGAAGTGGTTACACATCTGGCGGCCCTTGGCGGTGTCGTTCGAGTTGCAGTACATCTGCGCGACGTACTCCGCGAGCGGCAGGCCGCGCATCAGCGCCGCGCCGCCCTCGCGCAACCCCGACCACAGCCAGTCGCGCGGCTCGAGCGCGGCCGCAGTGCCGATCATCGCGGCCTCCTGGCCGAGCATGCTGCCCATGAAGCCGATGCGGCCCGCGCGCTGTAGCTTGAGCATGCGCTCGTCGACGCAGCGCACGCGCAGCATGTGCACGAGCAGGCCCTTCAGCCAGCCGTCGGCATAGCCGCGCAGCTCGACCACGGGCACGCCCTCGTCGTCGAGCAGCCTGCGGCGCGGGAGGGGCTCGGTCTTGGCCGTGCTCGTCATCGCCGTTCCCTAACCGACAGGTCGATCGGGTCCGCCCTCACAGCGCGAGCAGCCCCGGATTCTCGAGCAGGCGCTTCATGGTCACCAGGAAGCGCGCCGCGTTGGCGCCGTCGGCGAGGCGGTGGTCGACGCTGGCCGAGAGGTTCATGTACTGGCGCACCTCGATGCGGTCGCCCTGCGGAGTCTCGACCACACCGGGCTTCTTCATGATGCGGTGCACGCCGAGGATCGCGATCTCCGGAAAGTTGATGATCGGGGTCGCGAGAATGCCGCCGATGTTGCCGGCGTTGGTGATGGTGAAGGTGCCGCCCTGGAGCTCGTCGGGGCGCACCTTGCCGGAGCGCGTGCGCTCGGCCAGGTCGCTGAGCTCGCTGGCGAGCTGCAGGATGCCCTTCGCCTGCACCTCGCGGATCACGGGCACGATCAGGCCGGTCGCCGTGTCGATGGCGATGCCGAGGTTGACGTAGGCGAACCGCACGAGTTCCTGGGCCTTCTCGTCGAGCGTGCCGTTCAGCTCGGGATGGCGCGCCAGAGCCAGCGCGGTGGCTTTCATGATGAAGGGCATGTAGGTGACCTTGATGCCCTGCTCCTCGCCGAGCTTCTTGGCCGTCTCACGCAGCCGCACGAGCTCGGTGACGTCGAGCTCCTCGACCACCGTGAAGTGTGCGGCGGTGGTCTTCGAGCGCGCCATGGCCTCGGCGATCTTGCGCCGCACGCCGCGGAAGGGCGTGCGCGTCTCGCGCTGGCCGGCCGGCACGCTGAGGGGTGCGAAGCTGGGCCTTGCGGGCGCCGGCGCTGCCAACGGAGCGGGAGTCGCCGGTTGCGCTGCGGGCTGCGCGACCGGGGCCGCGGGAGCGCGCGTTGCGAAGGCCTCGACGTCTGCACGGCGCACGATGCCGCCGCGGCCGGAACCCGGGACCGCGCCGAGATCGACGTCGAGCTCGCGCGCGACGCGCCGCGCGCTCGGCACGGCACGCACGTGGCCATTGCCGCTGCGCGCGACGGCAGCGGCGGGCGCGCCCGTCGCAACGAGCGCCGGAGCCTGGACATGGGCGTGCGCCGCGGGCGCGCTCACGCCCCCGCTCGTCGCCAGGTCGAAGAGCACCGTGCCGATCGGCACGACCTGCCCGGCCTTCACCTTGATCGCCGCGATCACGCCCGCGGCTGGCGCGGGGATCTCGACCGTGGCCTTGTCGGTCATCACCTCGACCACGGGCTGGTGTTCGATGACCGTGTCGCCCTCTTTGACGAGCCACTTGACGATCTCGCCCTCGGCGATGCCCTCGCCGATGTCGGGCAGCTTGAATGCGAGCGTCGCAGCGCCCTTCGGGAGCACTGCGGCGGGCGCAGGAGCCGGGGCGGACTTCGCGGCGGCCGGAGCGGGCTCCGCCGCGGGCTTGGCCGGCGGCGGAGCGGGGGGCGCGGCAGCCTTGGCGGCGCCGGCACCGCCATCCAGCACGAAGATCACCTTGCCGACGGGCACGACCTCGCCCTCCTTCGCGCGCAACTCGGTGATGCGGCCAGCCTGCGGCGCGGGGATCTCGACCGTGGCCTTGTCGGTCATCACCTCGACCACCGGCTGGTGCTCCGTGACCGTGTCGCCGGCCTTGACGAGCCACTTGACGATCTCGCCCTCGGCGATGCCTTCACCGATGTCGGGCAGCTTGAATTCGAGTGCCATGGTGGGAGCAGCGGTCAGAAGTGAGCGACGCGCTCGATCGCATCGAGGACGCGGCGGTGGTCGGGGAGGTAGTGGTGCTCGAGCGTGTTCGGGAACGGGGTGTCGAAGCCGGCGACGCGCACGACGGGCGCCTCCATGTACTCGATGCAGTGCTCGGCGATGAGTGCGCTGATCTCGGCGCCGAAACCACAGAAGCGCGGGGCCTCGTGCACGACCACTACCCGGCCCGTGGACTTCGCGTGCTCCAGCACGCCCTCCTCGTCCAGCGGAAGCAGCGTGCGCAGATCGACCACGCGCGTCTCGATACCGCTGGCGGCGCATTCTTCGGCAGCCTTGATGCAGACCGGCACCATCGCGCCGTAGCAGAACACGGTCACGTCCTTGCCGGCGCGCGCCTCGCGCAGCGTCGACAGCTCGACCTTGAAGCTGCCCTCGGGGACCTCACCCTTCACCGAGCGGTAGAGCGCCTTGGGCTCCAGGAACAGGACCGGGTCCGGGTCGGCAATCGAGGCCAAGAGCAGGCCCTTGGCGTCGTGCGGCGTCGACGGCACGACCACCTTGAGGCCCGGCGTGTGACAGAAGTAGGCCTCGCCCGACTGGCTGTGGTAGAGCCCGCCGCGGATGCCGCCGCCGTAGGGCGTACGGATCACGAGCGGAGCGGTGTACTGCCCACCCGAGCGATAGCGCAGCTTCGCCGCCTCGCTGACGATCTGGTCGAAGGCCGGGAAGATGAAGTCCTGGAACTGGATCTCGGCCACGGGTCGGAGCCCGTTCATGGCCATACCGATGGCCGCGCCCACGATGCCATCCTCGGACAGCGGCGTGTCGAAGCAACGGTTCGCGCCGAAGTCCCGTTGCAAGTTCTCGGTCGCCAGGAACACGCCGCCCTTCTTGCCCACGTCCTCGCCGAAGACGAGCACGGTGGGGTCGTCCTTCATGGCCGTGCGCAGGCCGTCGTTGATCGCTTGGAGGAGTGTCAGCGTTGCCATGGTGGTCGGCAGGAGGACTCAGAGCGGGAACTTGCCATCGCCGGCATGGGCGTCGCCCCGGCGCCGGCCGAGGTCGAAGAGCTCCTCGCCCTGCTTGCGGAGGTGTGCGGGGAGCGCGGCGTAGACGTCCGAGAAGATCGTCTCGAGGCCGGGGGGCCCGACCTGCTCGGCTGCGCGCGCGGCCACGGCGACTTCCTCGGCGACTTCCTTGCGGAATGCTTCGGCCTTGGCCGCGTCGAGCAGACCGGAAGCCTCCAGGAACTTCTCGAAGCGCGGGATCGGGTCGCGTTTTTTCCAGGTCTCGACCTGCTCGGCCGGGACGTACCGTTTCGGATCGTCGGAGGTCGAATGGCCACCCATGCGGAAAGTTTGGGCCTCGATCAGGGTCGGGCCATCGCCCGCGCGGGCGCGCTCGACCGCCTCGAGCGTGACCTTGCGCACGGCCAGGAGATCGTTGCCGTCCACGACGATGCCCGGCATGCCGTAGGCCTCGCCCTTGACCGCGAAGCCATCGGAGGCAGTCTGCTCCTCGACCGGACAGGAGATGGCCCAGCCGTTGTTCTGGCACAGGAAGACGACTGGCGACTTCCATACGCCGGCGAAGTTGAGCCCCGAGTGGAAGCCCAGGCTCGAGGTCCCGCCATCGCCGAAGCTGGCGAGGCACACCGTGTCCTCGCCGCGCAGCTTGGCAGCCTGCGCCGCGCCGACGGCCTGCGGGATGTGCGTGCCGATCGGGGAAGAGATCGAGACGAAGCGGATCGGCTCGACGAAGCTGAAGTGCACGGGCATCTGCCGGCCCTTCGCGCCATCTCGCGCATTGCCGAACATGTTGTTCATCATCTCGAGCGGCGCGACACCGTGGTACAGCGCCATGCCGAAGTCGCGGTAGCTCGGGAAGATCCAGTCCGTCTTGCGCAGCGCGCTCGCGGCTCCGACCTGGGTGGCCTCGATGCCTTCGTTCGGGATCGAGAAGCCGATTCGTCCGGAGCGCTGCAGCTTGAGGCAGATGGCATCGAAGGCGCGCACCTGGAGCATGGCGCGGTAGCAGTGCAGGAGCTCCGGCTCCGACAGCCCGGGGTCGTAGCCGTTCACGCCCCCGTCCGCCTGGATCACACTCAACGGTTCCGTCGTCGTCACGGTTGGCCTCGGTTGTCGTTCGCGGGCTGGCGTTCGCGGACCAGGCGCTCGAAGAAGTACTCCCCGGCCTTGTAGCTGGAGCGCACGAGCGGCCCAGCGGCCACGTAGCGGAAGCCCATCTTCTCGCCGCGCACCTGCAAGTCCGCGAAGCGCGCGGGCTCGACGTATTCGCGCACAGGGGCGTGGTTCTCGCTCGGACGCAGGTACTGACCGAGCGTCAGGAAGTCGACTCCTACCCCGCGCAAGAGCTGCATGGCCTCGAGGACCTCGTCGTGGGTCTCGCCCAGGCCCAGCATGAGCGACGACTTGGTGAAGCCTCCCGGCGCGAGCTCCTTCGCCGCGCGCAGGGTCTCGAGCGAACGCTCGTAGGAGCAGCGCGGATCACGGATCTTGCGTTGCAGGCGGGATACAACCTCGACATTGTGCGCGAGGACATCGGGACACGCGGTCAGCAGGAGCTCGAGGCTCGGACCGACGTAGTCCGGGATCAGGGTCTCGACCACGGTCGTGGGACTCTGGCGGCGGATCTCGCGCACGCACTCGGCGTAGTGCCCGGCGCCACCGTCCTCCAGGTCGTCACGGTCGACCGAGGTGATGACCACGTAGCCGACCCCCATCGCCGCCACCGCGGCACCGACGTTGCGCGGTTCCTCGGCGTCGGGCGCAGCCGGGTGGGAGCTCGTCTTCACCGCGCAGAAGCGGCACAGGCGCGTGCACTCGTCCCCGAGGACCATGATCGTCATCGTGGGATGGGCGCCGGCCCAGCACTCACCCACGTTGGGGCAGCGCGCCTCCTCGCAGACGGTGTGCAGACGCATGCCACGCGCGAGCCCCTTGAGGCGGGCATAGCCTTCTCCGCCGGGCAGGGGAACCTTCAGCCAGGCGGGCTTCCTGGCGGGGAGGTCCGGGGGCGCGGCGGAGGCGTTCGGAGAAGACGTCGAAGGGACCACGAAAGACCGGCAAGGTAGCAAAAAGGAGCCTCCTCGCGATGCCCTCTCCGGCCTCCCGCAACGGGAACCCCGGGGTAGAGAGCTACTCGGCCTCGAGGCGTGCGCGCACGCAGTCGGGCAGCTCGTCCACCTCGACGACGCCGCTGCCGTCCAGGTCCCAGCGACCGAGGAAGTCGTCCGCCAGGGAGTGCACACCCTCGTCCTGGAGTCGGGCGAGAACGCGTGCCACTTCGGAGCGCTCGGCGCGCTGGTCGTTGTTGGCGTCCAGGTAGCGCAGGAGCTCGGGCCTCTTCTCGAGCTCGCGCTGGTCCAGGTTCTCGTCGCCATCGCGGTCGAACTCCTTCAGGAGCGTGGCGACATCGATGCCTGGCGGCAGGGGCACCAGGTCCGTGCGCCTCGTGGGCCATTCCGAGCCGGCCAGGACGAGGCCGCGCTCGCGCTGGAACGCGAAGGGCGGCTTCACGAGGCGCGTGGCTCCATCCCCATCGGGATCGAGCGCTGCCCACTCGGGATCCGCGAGTCGAAACTCGCGCGGGCTCACGTGACCATCGCGGTTCTTGTCTACGCGTTCGAAGGCCTCGGCCGCGCGCGCATCGCCATGGCGCAGCTCGCGCAGCTCACCGGGATAGCGGGAGAGCTCGTCGCGCGTGAGCTCCTGATCGTCGTCCAGGTCCACTGCATCGAAAACCGCGCGCTCGGCCTCGACCCGCGACAGGCTCTCGTTCTTGTCTCGATCGTGATGGTAGGGATCGACACCGTCCAGCAAGCGCGCCAGGTCGCCATCCTGCAGGGTGCGCGCGGCCGTCGTACCGGACAGCGACGAAGGCGCGTCCGAGTCGGGCGCGCCCGGAGTCTCTGCGACGCGGGCGAGCTCGAGCAGGGCAATGCGTCCATCCCCGTCGAGGTCGACGCTCCTCCCGCCGGCGCGCTCGTACTCTTCGCCCTCGAGCATCCCGGTGCTGTCCGCGTCGAGGGACGCGAGGTGGAGACGGGCGGTCTCGTAGGGACTCGCACCCGCGTCGGGATACAGGAGATCGGTTCCGAGTTCCTCGCTGCTCACCGACAGGATGCGCTCGATCTCCGCGAGCCACAGCCAGCGAGAACCCTCGTGGCTCACGTCCTTCTCGGGCCGACCGCGCTCGTCCAGCATGCGATCGAGCGGGAACTCCTCGACTGCCATGGCAAAGACCTCCCGCAGACCCGGCAGGACACCGACCTGACTGGGCTTCTTGGAGGTCGACAGGTCCGCCACGTAGACACCACGCAAGCCCAAGGAAAAGCCCATGCGGCGGCGGGTCGGAACGCTGTAGTAGTCCGCGACGATGAGCTGCTCGGTGGAGTATCCGGCGTCGACCCGCGCGCGGTCACTGCGAGCTACTCGCGTCGGATCGGTGATGTCCAGCAGCGTGATGGTGGAGCGCTGCTGGCCTCCCCTGCGTTCGGACAGGACGTAGGCGTAATCGCGTTCTGCAGTGCTCTCCCCTCCCTTGGGATCGGCGAGGTCGATCTGCGACAGCAGAGCCAGGCCGCGGAACGATTGTTCGCCCGCCCCCGAGGTGCGGGTGCGGTCCTGTGGCGTCGGGTAGAGGATGCTCGGATGCTCGGGCTCGGTCACGTCCACCAGGATCAACCCTTCGGTGCGGTCCAAGACGGCGCACAAGTTCCGCGCGCGCGTGCGGCGGTCCGCAGGGCGCTGGTCCTTGACCGTAGGGCGGCTGTACTGGAACAAGCTCTCCACCAGGATGGCCTCGTTCGGCCGAACGGATTCGGCATTGAGGTCGCAGTCGCCGAGGAAGCGCGGCGCCGTGGGATTGCGTACATCGACGATGCACAATCCCGCCTGCCCATCGGCGACGTAGGCCCACGGCCAGCGCACTTCGACGTCGTGAGCATCGACCGTCGGAAGACGTCCAACGAGGCGCGGGGCCTTGGAATCGGCAACGTCGAAGATCTTCAGCCCTCCGACTCCGTCGGCGACGTACAGGCGGTCGCCTGCCAGCTCGATGCCGCGCGGATTGGTGGTGGCGACGAACGCGACGCGGATGGGCATGGTCGGCTGGCGCACGTCGAGCACGTGGATTCCGCGACCCCCTTCGGCCACGAAGACGTGCTGGGCGAATCCCTGCAGCGGATCGACGTGAGCGACCAGGTCGACCACGTCCGGCAGGGGCAGCTTGGCGAGCGGTGCGGAGCGCGTGAACTCGGTGCGGTCCATGGCCACGACCTCCACTCCGCGGCGATCGGCAACGAAAGCCAGCTGACGGGCCAATCTGAAGTTGGCCGAACCCATGCCCCAGGTAGCCGACGTGCGGTGGCACTCGACGCAGGAGCGTGCCGTGGGTCGGGTGGAATGCGGCTGGTGGTGGATCATGGCCATGCCCGACAGTCCTTTGGCGGTCACGGGCATGACTTGATCGAGCACGAGCTGACCACGCTCGTCCCACACGCTTCCCATGGTAGAAAACCCGGTCAGGTACGGGGCCACGAAGCCGCGCTCGTTGCGTCCGGCGTAGAAGCTCTTCCACGTCGCGAAGACTTTTTCTTGCGTCGTCACTCGGCCAGGCGTGCGCTTTCCGCTCAAGAGATCGAGCTGGGTCAGTTGCTGCTGACGCGAGAAGTGGAAGCCGAGGAAGTTCGCGTTCCACCCGGCGTGGCAGGTGTAGCACTCGACCTGGGCGTGCGCGGGGGTCATGGCGCGTACGGCCTCGGCCTTGAACTCCGGACGAGCGGGATCGAGGACGTGCACAGCCTGTGGCACGACGTGCTCACGACCATCCACCTTGCTGCGCAGGACGACGTGTTCCCCATCCCAGCTCAGGTGGTCAAGGGTCGTTCCACGTTCGGTGTGCAGCGTGGAGACTTCGTCGAACGTGCCGTGACACGCGACGCAGGAAATCTCCACCGCGTGCTCCATCTGTCCGTGCATGGCACCATCTCCCATGACATCGCCGACGGTGTGACAGTCGATGCAATGCATGCCGCGCTCGTGATGCACGTCGGGCGGGACGATGGCCGGGTCGTTCATGTAGAAGACGCGGTTCATCTGCTGGCTGGTGGTCCCAGGAACTTCCGGGCCACCTGCCGCATTGGGAGGCAGTTGTGACAGTCCGCGAAAGTGCAGGCCGATCGAGGCGTCGCCATAGTGGCAGGAAGCACAGGTCTGGGTCGTCGGTGCGCGCGTCATCTCGTGTCGTCGAGGATGGCCAGGTTCGGTACGCACGGCCGAGCGGTCACCGCTCTCCGACAGTCCCTCGAGCGAATACTCGACGTGGCACGCGGCGCATCCCGCACCCCGATAGTCGCCATCGAAGCCGACTCTCCCGCGGAGGGCACGTCCCGGTGACCAGAGGTGACACTGCATACACTCCTTGCGCGGCAGATCGGTGTAGTGCGTGCTGAGCTGGTCGTGTGGCAGACGATCCTGGAAGGGAGGAGGTTGCACGAACTGCACGATTTCCCCCTCCATCTCAGGCGTGCGAGATTCCGGGAAGACGGAGTAGCGCGAACCCCGCGTAGGATTGAGCCCCATCTCGTAGTACCCGTCGGAGAGGTGCCCGGCCGTCGTACCGTGCAGGCTGGCGCGCAAGTTCGAATAGGCCGATGGATGGCACGAGCCACAGGTGCGTTCCGCCACGCGCAGGTCCATCGGGCTCCGGAAACGAATCCAGGCCAGATCCTTGTCCCGAGGCAAGACACGCTCATCCTCGAGCTGGACCGCAGGGGCACGGACGTGAGCCTCGCTCTGCGAGGTCGCATTACCGTTCCCCCCATGGCATTCCACGCATCCCAGTTCCGCCTCCGGATGCATGGGCTCGATGCCCTCGTGACAGGTCATGCACCCCTGGCTCGAATCAGGACCCGCTCGCGAGGGCGCTCTCTCTTCGCCATCGAACGTGGCAAATGAAAAAACCGCGCCGACAAGAAAGAGGACATGGCTCGCGGCCAATCTGCGATCCAGGCGAACGGGCATGACTGAGTGTCGGCTAGCTCGACCTATTCATGAGACCTCGGACAAGGAGAGAGGAGTTGAAGCTGGAGCCTGTCGCGACAGCCAAGGGCTCATGAACTCTCTTGCTAGGCCATCAGCCGGGGGAGACGCTTGCCACGTGCATGGCGCGGGTCGGCTCCCATGAGATCGCAAACCGTGCTGCACACGTCGATCGTCCGTACTTCTTCCAGCACGCTCTCGCCACGGCGAAAATCTGGTCCTGCGCAGACGATCGAGACATGGTTGAGATCGTCGGACCCATCGCCGTGGTCCAGCCCGCGGCGCGCATTGAGATCGGCGTCGCGTCCGAACTCGGGTAACACGAAAAGGGCAGTCGAATCGGCGAGCTCAGGGTCGCTCTGCACGGTGTCCCATAACTCGCCGAGCATCTCGTCGTTGCGTCGCAAGACCTGCACGTAGTTGTTGAAGCTGCTGTGCGCCAGGTCGGCCTCGCGCACGACGATCACCAGGAGCGCGGGGCGGAACACGGCCAGGAGGTTGCGGGCGACGCGGAAAGCCTTGGCATCGGCAGCACCGATCCCCTTCAGGTCCTGGGTACCGCGGCGGAGTTCGTCGAGGAGAAACCGCTCCACACGCGAAGCTGCATCTGCCTCTTCCTTGCTCCCACTCTTCGCGCTTCCGATCGAGTCGCGCATCTTCTGGAGCAGAGCGAGCTCTCGAACATCCATCTCGCGTGGACGACCGTAGGTGTCGAGGAGACCCCTGAACTCGGCGTTGAAGACTCCATCGCCGTCGAGCGTGTTGGCTCCGTAGCGTGCCCCGTAGTCCGGGTGCAGGCTGTACGAGACGTTCGCCTCCTGGACTCCGCCCGACGTGCTCACCCACACGCTGTTCGCATCCAGGCCCAGGTCCTTGCGCAGGTATTCGAACAGGGTCGGATCGGTGCCGCGCGTGTTGTCCCTGATCCCACGCGCTTCCGAGATCCCGGTGAAGATCGACAGCGTTGCTCCGAAGTGCCCGAGGTTCGTGGCGCGCGCGCGTGGATAGACGACACCCTGCTCGACAATGCGCATCAGGTTGGGCACGTTCGAGGGAGTAGCAAGGGTCTCACGCGTTCGAACACCGCCGGCCATCGCGACCAAGATCAGGCGCTTGGTCCGGTTCCTCGGGTGCGCGCCCAGCGCTGTTCCGAGCTGCGTGGTCCCGAGGACCGAAGCGCCCAATGCCCCCGCTTTCAAGAACGTCCTGCGGTCGAGGCTTGTCATGGCAATCACTCCGATAGCTTCACCAAGTCTGGTACTCAGGATGTGAGACAATAGCGTACAGCACTGTTCCAGTTCGGCAGGCCGGATCTGCGTAGGCTTCGAGGAAGGCGCCGAGCTCCGTCGCGCGTGGGGACCTTCCGAGCAAGCGCTCGAAGAGCCCTCGCACCCAGGCCTCGGCATCAAGTATGAGTGCGCGCTCAGGAATGGGCGTCTTGCCAGAATCCAGGATGAGACGCGCAACCAAGGATCGCAGGGGACCAGCGTTGGCCAGCCCGTCGAGAGCGCTACGCAGACGTTCTGCCTCGTCCTCGTCGGGCATCCGGTCGAGCAGGTCGACGTACAGCGCGCGAATGAAGAGCCGGTTGGGCAGTGGAACCCGCGTCTCGAGGCGTGCTTCGTAGGCCTTTGATCGGAACCACTCAGACAGGATCGAGCGCAGGGCAAGCGGATCCCGCACCAGAGTTCCTGTCCAAGTGGAGAGGTCACCCTCCAATGGCGGTTTACGCATCCAGCGCTCGTATTCCCGCTGCAGCAGATGTCGTACGGCGCGACGATCCCCCATGGCAGTGTGAACGACATCCGCCTGTGAACTGCCAGGTCGTCCCAGGAAAGTCCCTTTAGCTCCGTCGTAGATCTTCTTGCCGATCTCGAGTTCGCGGACACTCCGTTGCACTTCGAGTCCGAGCAACTGCTCCATCACGACGGACACGAAAGTGTCGGGGCCAGGATTCCTCCGGTCGAAACTCGACGACAGGCAAATGCGATGCAAGGCTTCGAGCACCCCGATCTCGCCTTCGGCGAGCTGGGCTGGGATTGCCCGGACGCTCTCGGTGGTCGGGCGAAAGTTGTCGATCAGTAGGAAGTAGTAGAGCTGTTCATCGAGCCAGCTCTGCCAGAACTCTCGAGAGGGCAACGCCGAGTCGACCAGTGCGCTCCGCGGTCCTCCGATCCAAGTTGAACGCTCACCCGCAAACGGGGGCCGTCCGAAGAAGTCCAGGAACAGGCAGCGCAGGCTGCCGTGGTCGAGTGGATCTGACGGTATGCCTTCCTGGATTCCTCTCGAGGAGCGCAGCCAAAGATCGGCTGGACCCAGCTTCGAACCAAGCTCCATGCCTCCACTCTACACACACCCCAACCCTGCATTACCCGACCGACGGGTCAGAACCCCGGGTTCCAGGGATCTGGCCAGGCCTTCAGTTCAGGAACGGCTCGAGCTCTCGCCGGAGCGCGGGCGAATCGAGCTTGCAAAGAGCGCGAACCTGGATCTGGCGTACGCGTTCCACGCTCACGCCGAGGCGTCCAGCGACCTCCGCCAAGGTGTACTCTCGGTCCATCCCCATTCCGAAGCGCATCCTGAGGACCAACCGTTCACGCTCGCCCAGGTCGTCCAGAGCCCTTCCCAGACCGCCTGCGAGGGAAACGTCCTCGATCTCAGGCCGGTAAGGCTCTGGCGCACCTGAGTCGACAATCAGATCACGAAGGCGTGACCCGTCTTCGGAGGCAGAAAGGTCGGTGTCCAGCGAGTAGGTCGCCCTGGCTGCCGAGAGTGCCGAAGCGACCATGTTCTCCTCGAACTCCGAGTTGGCAGCGATCTCCTTGGGCGTCGCGCGGGCATCCCCAAGGCGTGCAGCCGCCTGGTTGATGCCCTTCAGGGCCTTTTGCAGGTAGACGGGCACACGAACGGTGTGACCGTGGTTGTAGAGATAGTTGCGAAAGGCCTGGTTGAGCCAGTGAACCGCATAGGTTCGAAAGAGGAGTCCACGCCGCCAGTCGAATCCATCGACGGCTCGGAATAAGGAGACGCAGCCCTCCTGGAGGAGATCCAGGCGGCTTGCGTGGGCCTGGGCGTAGCGCTCGACGTTGATCAGGACCAGGTAGAGGTTGCGCTCGACCATCTCGCTGCGCAGGGCGTGGAGCTCCGTGCTCCGGCGCATCAGGCGTCGAGAGAGGGGATCCGCATCACGCTGAGCTTTCTGCTGGCGACGGCGTGCGAACTCGATACGTCGGGCCAGCCTTCCCTCCTCCTTCCGGCTGAGGGGAATGATCGCATCTACGTCCGCACGGAACTGCTGGGCGAAGGATGTCTTGGCCGGACTCGTACCGCGGCGCCAGGACTGGGGGTCACAAATCTCCAGCTCGAAGTCCTCGCCATCCAGCCTTTCAATCAATGCATCCGCAAGGGACTCGAACAACCCCGGATGCTCGACTGCGGACTCCAGGGCCAGGTCCAACTCGTTGTGGGGAAATAGCTTGTGCACGCTAGGTCACTCCTCAGGCCACCCCGTTCCCCCACGGAGCAGATGGTTGTCCTGTTAGAGCGGGATTCTCCAGGCATTCGTACGTGCCATAAGGAAAAAACGGACCAGGGGCCTTGAAGAAACACACCCATCGGGGCGAGCCCCCCGTACCCGTCCGGAAGAAGGGCCTAGTCCACCAACCCTGGGCCGCCCAAGGGCGTGCCGGCCCTACTAGGACTAGATCTGGATGTTCAACGGCTTCAGGACCGCGATCCCGAACGCGATGGAAGCAAGGCAGAAGGTCAGGAGCACCCCAAAAGCTCCGCCAGGAAGGACTCCGAGGTCCCTCTCCGGGTAGTCGAAGAAAACCGAGTCAATCGGGGAGTCCGCCGGGAAGGTGGGCTCGGCAGGCCAGAGCCAGGACGACCAGAAGCTGGAAACACGCTCCGGTTGCATCGACCGCGGGGCCACGTCGCCCGCCGAGATCGACTTCGTTCCCACGAGATGGCCCTCGACCAAGAGCTGGATATCCCCCGTCCCGGGCGAGATGGCCACGACTTCCATCACCGCAATGCCGTCGCGCACGTTACGCGCAAGTGGAGAGAGCGCCTTCAGATGAGGAGGCAATTGCAATTCGAGCCCCGACAGTTCGGCATCGCGCCCGCTCTTCATCCTCACCTCGAGCATGGTCCCACGGCCCGCTGGCATCCGCTCGGCTTCTCTTTCATCAAGAACCGGCAAGGGGTCGAAGGCGTAGCGAACAACCAGCTGCGAGGCGATCAGCAGAAAGGGGACCAGGAGCGGAAGGATTGGCCCGAAGTTCAGGCCGAGGTACTGGAAATTCCGCAGAACGATCCTCGAGACCGCCGCGAACACGATCCCCAGGTCGTCCTGATAGATCCGGATCGCGATCATGTGCCCCTTGATCTTGTCTTTGGTCGCCTTGATCCCGGCTTGCCAGCTGATCTGTTTGAAGACAAGCAACGCGATGATCCCGAACACTCCACTGACCAGGACCAGAGCCGCCGTATCGCCGAGCAGTTCGAAGGGCGTCAGGATGGCGTCGAAGGCCGCACTGACGGCGCGATGGGCGGCGTTCATCATGGTTCGATGACTGTTTCGGGGCGCCTAGCTGATGTAACCGAGGCCCTTGAGCTTCTCGACGATGTCAGCATCGGATTTTGCGCCCTCGAATTGCGCAAGCTCCTTTTCTAGCACGTGTACGATGAACTCCTCGTGGGAAGCGTAGCCCGCGACTTCGGCGACCCTCTTGATACGATCGATTAGGTCCGGGTCAAGCTTGATCTTGTTGCCACTGCCAAACATGGAAGCTCCTTGCTTGCTGTTGTTGTATTCTTTCCCGCTCACTCGAAGACAGGAGTGCCCTTCATCGTTTCTGGTTTTTCGATGCCATACCAATGAAGAATCTCCACGGTTAGATCCTCGAGTCCGAAACTCCCGTCCCGCAAAGGTCGGTTCGAGAGAAGCAAACCAGGAACAACCTCCGGGTGCATCAGGTGGTTCCCGTTGAACGTGCCGAGCTTGCCTCCATGGCTGGCGGGCGAGTTGTCGACCAGGACCTCGTGGGGGATTCGGCCCGTCGACGAGGCATCCGAGTTGCCGTAGCCTGCCGCGTAGCCGACCAGCATGTCGGGAGACTCGGCAATCCGCGCGCCCGAATAGATGTCCTTGGCAAGATCGCACCTGTGTATCGGGCGCTTGCCCGTCTGCGGATCGGTCTCTGCCTCGAGCCTTGACTTGATCTCGCGCAAAAGTGCATCTCCCTGGGCGCCCGCCTCGACGATCCCCGTTTCGTCCTCGTTCTCCGTCTTCGGATTGTCGAGTTCGCGGCCCTTCAGATTCAGGTAAAGGCCGTTGAAGCCCATGCCATAGGCTCGCGTTTTCGACCAGTCGATCTGTCCCGCGTAGATCACGACCTTCTGGTGCTTCGGGTCCTCCTTGGGTAGCTCCTTCTCCAGGCCCTCCTTCAGGACCAAGTAGCCATTGTCGTACAGCCAGGTATTCAGGCTGAACTCGCGGTGATAGGGTGCAAATCCGTGGTCGGACATCACGATGAGAATAACGTCGTCGCCGAGCTCTTCACGCACACGCCCGAGGGCCGGATCGAGGCGCAGGTACATATCCTCGACCGTATCCGCCAGCCGGCTGCCCTCGCGTCCAGTCCATGCCATTGCGCTCTTGGCAGCCAGGACCTCATCATGCGCAGGGTGCGCCGTATCGCCGTGGCGCCACATCATGTGGCTGCAAAGGTCGATCTCCGAAAAATAGAAGAAGAGCAAACCTTGCTTGCCTCTCTCGACGTAGCGGTCGAGAGCGTAGTCGAGCATGTCCATCGTCTCGTGATGGATCAGCGTCACCTGCTGCATGAACTCACCATCGTCAAGGATGGCGTTCTTGAGCGCGTTCACATCCTCGGCCATGCCCTGGGTGTAGTAGCGCCCGATCTTCTCAGTCAGCTCCGCGCTGGCGTCATCGGGCTCCGAGACGGGCGCGGCCGGTGCTTCCGGGTCGAAGTTGATCGCTGAGGCGTAGATCTCGACCTCTGGTGCAATGCTGCGCAGGTAGAAACGACAGATACCACTCATGGTCATCATGCCGAGCGGCAAGAGCTCGAAGTCCATGCGCAGGAAATCGCTCCATTCTCCCGGACGGAGAACCACCTTCTCGACGCCGTCCTCGGGATCCCCGGCGTAGATGACCACGGCATCTGCCTCCCGATCCACGTAGATCTTGAAGGCTAGTTGCTCGCTGGGATTCCCCTCCTTGAACGGGTTGGACGGGCCCTTGATCGTCGTGTAGATCGAGCCCTCGAACTCCTCCAGCTTCTCGGTCTTCTCGTATCGAAGCTCCGTCTTCCGCTCCGTGCTCGTGGTGTAGAAGGAGCACTCTCCGTAGGCCGAGTCGAGCGCCGGAGTCATCATTCCGGAGAAAGACAGGCCTTCGGAAGGCTCCACCGGAAAGTTGGCCGGGATACGCCAGATGTCGGCCGGCACGCCGTGCTCCCGCAGGATCGTCCAGAAGGCCTCGCCTGAGCGGTTGGAGGGACTGTCCGCTCCGATGTCGAGCTTGTAGGGACCCGGAAGGTGCAGGCTAAAGCCTTCTTCGCTCTTCGTCGTCGAGGACACGTACCCTCGAGTGACGGGGTCCCGATGAATGAAGTCGAAGATCCCGTGCCCACCGGGATTCATTCCTGTGATGAAGTTCGACCACGCTACAGGGCTCTGGGGCGGCGTCGATGTGGCCAGGTCCTGGATGCCGTCGGCCTTCCCGATCAGCCATCGGAAATTGCGCATGCGCTCGGGATGGCGCGCGACGACTTCCTTCAGGATGTCCGGGTCCATGCCGTCGACACCCAGCACGACCATTGGCCTGGCAAGCCCTCTCGCTCCATCAACGTACGGATCGATGGACGCGAGTCGGGGAACCGCCATGAATAGCAGCGAGGCGATCACCATCAGTGCGGGGTAGACGGTCCAGCGCGGAAGAGTCATGACGCGATCATTCCGTAGCGACGAGCTGCGGTTCCTTCCTCACACCGTGATCCATCGGCTTCGCAACCTCGCCGAACAGGCAGCGCCCCGTCATGTAGCGAGGGGTGTCCACTCCGAACAGGTCCAGAGCTGTGGGCGCGATGTCGAGCAGATTCGGATCGTTCACGTTGATCTTGCGATTGCACCAGAACACGCCAGGGACCAGGCGCGGGTCGACACAGTGATCACCGGACCAGGACTTCGTATTGTCCGTGAATACTTCCCTGGAGACCGAGCCCGTGGCGCAGTCCCACGAGTGACGGAAGCCGCGGTGGTAGCCCACGAGGATCTCGGGCGCCATGTCGGCATAGGGCCCTCCATGGATCTGCCTCGTCTGGAAGGCCTCCTTCACGACGCGCTCGCCGGTTTGGGGATCGGTGAGCCTCTCCAGCTTGGCCTTGATCTCGGCGCAGAGCTTGTCGAGCTCCGTCGCCTCGACGATACCCTTTGCCTCACGACCTTTCCGGTTGATGAAGATGCCGGTCAATCCAAGCGTGAAAGCGCGTGTCTTCTCCCAGTCGACCTGGACAAACCAATCGCCTGAGGTTTCCTGGCCCGATTTCAATACGAGGTAACCCTCGTGCTTCAGCCATGTGTTGAGATTGACCCCGCGGCGAAAATTGCAGAAACCGTGGTCGGAGATGACCATCAAGATCGTGTCGGGATCATTTCCGACCTTGGCTCGTACCTCCGCAAGAAACGAATCCATGCGCACGTAAAGGTCGCGGATGACGTGTTTGTGTCGCTCGACATCCTTGCCCTTGTTGGCTGGATGCGTCGGGTCCAGATAGCGATAAAACATGTGAGAGATCCGGTCAGTGGTATCGAAGACCACAGTGACGAAGCCTCTCCGGGTCTTCTCCAGCACGTCCCACAACATCCGTCGGCGCTCGTCGAAAACCAGCCAGGCTTGCTTGAGGAACGCATCTTCGTCGATAACGCGCTCGTTGAGGGCCCATGTGTCCTCTGCGAGTCCGAGCGTGGCATAAGGCCCCATCATCTTGGCCAGGTAGACCGCGTAGACGAAGGGGTGAGAGATCGGCATCGCCGGTGAATTCGGGTCGATGTTGATCGGCGTGACGTAGAGTTCCACGACCTCCTTGTCCCAATTCTGCACATAGAAGCGTGCGATGCCCGTGCAACCATCGAACGGGATCGTGAGCCACGGCGTGTACTCGCGAACGCCGACCTGAGCTTTGGCGGTTCCGACCTGCAACGTGATCTTGCCGGACTGGGCATCGAACTCGGCATGGAAGGGACACTTCATCGGGTGCCCGTCCTTGCCTGGCGGCCCGGTGAGCTTCGACTCGATTCGACCTTCCTTGCACCGGATCTGGTACTGCTGACCGCCGATGTGCTGATCCTTGCGCTCGCGCGTGGAATAGAAGGAAAACGACCCCTGCGTGCCCTGCAGGTCCGGGACGCACATTCCAGAGAGCAGCGTCCCATTCTTGAACTTCTGAGGGGGAAAGGTGATCGGAACGCGGATGATGGACGACCAGACGCCTTGGGCGCCGAGCAGCTTCCAGAACGGCTGGCTCTTCTGGAGCAGACGGTAGACCGTGCGCTGACCGAAAGGGACCTTGGCCAGACCGAGATTGAGCGTGCGGGGGAGGGCGCG
Organism: Planctomycetota bacterium; assembly: GCA_031413955.1. Classification (GTDB taxonomy): domain Bacteria; phylum Planctomycetota; class UBA1135; order UBA1135; genus JABFRZ01. The sequence continues at coordinate 26,660 of JANOGB010000432.1, forward strand.
AATGTCCGTCGACGAGAGGACCGGAAGGTAGTTGCAGGGATCGCGGGTGAGGAAGTCGTAGATGTTGTGACGTGAAGCGTCGACGCCGGTCGCGAAGCTCGACCAAGCAACCGGGGAGATCGATGGATAGGCCGTGCCCAGCGGATGGAAGCAGCCGTCCTTGGCCAAGCGGTCGAAGTTGGGCATCAACCCTTGGGCCGCGTACTCCTTCGCCAGGCCTGGATCGAAGCCGTCCAGACCAACGACGATCAAGCGCTTGACCTTCGGCTTGGTTTTCCCGCGCCGCACGAAGAGCCGCACGACCGCCTTGAGCGGCCAAGCCAGGACGATCCCGAAAGCCATCAGGAATGTCCCCAGCAGGATCAGTACGCTGCCTGCGGCCGCGAAGCCAGCACCCGGTCCGATGTAGGCGGAGGCA
>JANOGB010000433.1:0-20853 GCA_031413955.1 Planctomycetota bacterium
CGACGCAGTTCCAGCAGTTGATCCTGTCCCTGGTCGGGCACGAGCTCGCCGTGCTCTTCGAATTGAGGGAGAACGATGGAGGCGAGGCCAGGCACGGCCTGTACGCGGTCAGGTCGATGTGAGCTCGCGGCGCGGCATCCCAGGCGCTCGCCGGCGCAGGCGGCGCCCGACCCAGGGGTCCTGGGCCAGCACCAGCGCGAGCCACAGCCCCAGGGTGGGCACGATCTGGTAGGTGACGCGCGCCGCCGAGCTGCCCAGGTGCCATTCGAGCTCGTAGGGCGTGGACAGGTAGACGAGCATCCAGCCGGCGAGCGCGTAACCGGCGAGCAGCGTCAGCGGACGCGCGCGGCCGCGCAGGACGCGCAGGGGAGCCAGCAAGCCGAGGCCGATCAGGAGCGCGAACAGGTCTGCGTTCTCGCGCGGCCGCAGGAAGAAGAGGCGTGAGAAGAAGGCGAGCAGCGGACCGATGCGCTCCTGGAACCGCTCCACCAGGACGCCCAGCGCGCTCAGCTTGGAGGTCGTGCGCAAGATCCTGGCACACCGTGTGCCCCGACGGCAACGGAAAGTAAGTCGTATGACGAACAGACCGAAGCTTTGCTGCACGAGAGATGAGGGTATGCCCCTCGGAGCCGGGTTGCAGGACCAGGCTCCAAACCACCTCGAGCTGCTCTGGCCCAATGGCCAGGGTGGTGAACGTCGATGGAAAAGGCGCGACGTGATCGCGTCAGGTGTGGATCGTGAAGACGAACGCGAGTGAACCGCTGATGACGTGCCGAAAGGATCTTCGACGACATCGAAACCGGGTCGGGTGTGTGGCCCGGGATGAAGCCCAGCGGAAGCCTGTCGATTGGCTGGGCGGTGTCCGGCATGAAGGCGGCGTGAGCACGATCCAGGCTCTTGTGCGGAACGTGGGAACCTGCCGTCCCGATGCAAAGGGAGAAGTCCAAGTCGGTGGCCCCGACGAGGACCAGAGTACCGATGCGGGGCGGAGGGGCGGAGCGACTCGTAGTAGCGACGAAGCCGGCGAAAGCCGGTGGAGCGAAGGGGTCGCGTTGTCCTGCCTCGAACGCGAGTCAACCAGCGATGGGAGGAGCCCGTGAGCGAGGCGAAGCCGTTTCGGATTTTGAAGCAGCAGGTCTGGGACGCTTACCTTCGCGTCAAGGCGAATGACGGCGCACCCGGAGTAGATGGTCAGACGATGGAGGACTTCGAGCGCAACCTGAAGCGCAACCTCTATCGGATCTGGAATCGCATGTCGTCGGGGACGTATTTCCCGCCGCCTGTTCTGCAGGTGAGCATCCCGAAGCGTGACGGTGGGGAGAGGAAGCTGGGCATCCCGACGATTTCCGATCGGATTGCCCAGACGGTGGTCAAGTTGTCCCTCGAGCCGTTGGTGGAGCCGTGCTTCCACCCCGATTCGTATGGGTACCGCCCGAGGCGCTCGGCGCTCGACGCCGTGGGCCGGGCGCGAGAACGTTGTTGGAAATTCGACTGGGTTCTCGATCTCGACATCCGCTCGTTCTTCGACTCGCTCGCTCATGACCTCGTGATGCGCGCGGTAAAGCGGTTCACCGACTGCCGGTGGGTCCTCCTCTATGTCGAGCGGTGGCTCGTTGCGCCGCTACAACAAAAGGATGGCACGCTGGTCGCGCGAGCAATGGGGACACCTCAGGGCGGCGTCATCAGTCCGCTGCTGGCCAACATCTTCCTGCATCTCGCGTTCGACACGTGGATGCAGGCGGAACATCCCGGCGTTCCGTTTGAGCGGTATGCCGACGATGTGCTCGTGCACTGCACGACGGCCGAGCATGCGGCTCGGATGCGCATGGCCATTGAGATGCGCCTCGCGCGGTGCAAGCTGGCGCTCCATGAAGGCAAGACGAAGGTCGTCTACTGCAAGGACGCCAACCGACCGGATCGGTGGGAGCACGAGAAGTTCGACTTCCTCGGCTTCACGTTCCGGCCCCGTCGCGCGCGGAATCGTCACGGCAAGTACTTCGTGAGCTTCAGCCCGGCGGTCAGCGCGCGGGCGGCGAAGCAGATGCGCCAAACGATCCGCCGCGACTGGAGGCTGACGCACCGCACCGACAAGGAGCTGTCGGACCTCGCGCACATGTTCAATCCGATCCTGCGTGGCTGGATCAACTACTACGGACGCTTCTATCGCTCCGCGATGGTGCAAGCTCTCTGGACCCTGAACCCCACGCTGACGACGTGGGCGCAGCGCAAGTACAAGACCCTCAAGGGACACCGTACTCGTGCAACGCGCTGGCTCGGCGGGGTCGCCCGTCGAGCTCCCACACTCTTCGCGCACTGGCAGCTGCTCGGACTTCAACCGGCTGGATGATGGGAGCCGTATGAGTGGAGACGCTCACGTACGGTTCTGCGAGAGCCTGGGGGTGCGATCCCCCCGGGCTACTCTCCTCGGCCTTGACACCGAGCCGCCACGGCTCGCCCCCGCCCGGGCGCCGCCCGAGCTCGACTTCGCCGGCTGATGCCAGCGCGCAGATCGGGTGTCTCCGCCTCTCCCACGGGATGCGGGCCTGGCCATGCCTTTCCTGCTGGACGAGAAATCCGCCGCAGCCCACCTCGACAAGGCCCCGAAGGCCTAGAGCACGCCGACCAAGGGTTACCCCACTTCGTGCGGCGCGGCAGTCGACGACACCAGGGCCAGGCTCGGCGTCGAGAAGTTCGCCCGCGCGCCCGGCGGGCGCATGGTCGCGACGCGCTCCTACGAGTACGAAGGCTCGATGGGCGTCAAGCTGTCGAACACCGAGCTCGTGGTCTTCGACCCCGGCGCCACCGAGCCGCGCTCCCTGGCCAAGCCGGCCAACCTGTGGCGGCCCGAGATCTCGGCCGACGGGCGCCGTTGCCTGTACTACGACCTCAGCGGCTTCAGGGTGCGCGAGCTCGATCTCGACGACGGCTCGATCGCCGAGCTGGCGATGCCCGACGGGTTCGGCGGCCGACAGGTGATGTACATGGGCGAGGATCGGATCTTCTGTGTGACGCTGCTCAAGACGCAGCTGCTGCTGCGCCGCGCTGGCAACGCGCTCGAGGTCGTGGCGACCATCGACCTGCTCGACCGCTGCATCACAGCCTGGCCGATGCTGGGCGGCCGCTTTGCCCTCGTCGAGCACATGTCGCAGATGTTTTTGATCGCCGCCAAGGGTGACGCGCTCCACCAGATCAAGAAGACCGCGTTCAACAAGGAGCCGATGGCGCTGCGCGACGGCCGCCTGTTCCTCAAGGACGCCAAGGTCGGCTGGGCCGAGGTCACCAACCTCGACGCGGTGTGGGACGCGCTCTAGCCGTCCGTTGAGAAAGTCCCGTCGCGAGGCAAAGCACGCTTCGACGGAGCTAGGAACGCGACAGAGAGACGGCGGAAGCGGCCTTTATGGCCGCTGAGCACGGCTCGACGAGCGTGACGACGCGCTGTCGAAGCGTGCGAAGCCGTAGCAGGGACCTTTTTCAACGGACTGCTAGGGGCGACCGGCAATCATCAACGCGGCGCGAAACTCGTGACGACTGCGAGCCCATTGTTCATTGCCGGTTGCCGGTTCTCTTACCGGCTCACCCCGCGGCCCGACCTCGAGGCCGCCGGTCGGCTATCATGGGCGCATGATCGGATCGCCTCCGAACCGTACCTGGGGAGCTGGCCGGCTCCCCCCGGACCGCGAGGCGCGGTTCATCGAGGGCGTCGAGTACTGCGGGAGATTCTTCATGGGCATGGCCGAGGCGCAGAAGGCACTCTACAAGCTCGCGGCCATCCTCGAATCCGAGGGTCTGCCGTACGCCATCATCGGAGCCTTCGCGCTCAACGAGTACGGTCACCGCCGCGTCACGGTCGACGTCGATCTGGTGATGCGCGAGGACGATCTCCAGACCTTCAAGCTCCGCCACCTCGGCAAGGGCTACACGGAGCGCGTACCCGGCACGGGCAAGTTACTCGACACCGAGCACCAGGTCCCGATCGACGTGCTGTCGACGGGCCGGTTTCCCGGTGACGACAAGCCGAAGCCGATCGCCTTCCCGGATCCCGCGATCACGGCGGTGCGCGGCGAGCGCTTCGCGCTGCTGCCGATGGCGCGATTCATCGAGCTGAAGCTGGCCTCGGGCATGGTCGCTCCGCACCGCGGCAAGGATCTAGTCGACGTCCAGGAGCTGATCCGGAGCGCGGTGCTGGCGATCGCGGTCGCCGATGACCTGCACCCGTGGGTGCGCGACAAGTTCCTCGAGCTCTGGCAGCTCGCCCAGAAGCAGGATCCATTCTGAGCTCGCCAGGCGCGCCGGTCGACTATCGACATCAACGACCAGTCGTGCCAGCGCGCGATACTGCTCCGGGGTATGGGAGCCATCCCAGTCTCTGGCTGCCAAGGCCCTGCGCCCTTCCCGCTCGAAATGGGCTGACATGCGCTGGAGGCGGAGCCGCGATGAGGCGTGGTCACGGCTCTCCTTCCTGGCTCTCGCGTTCACCGTCGGCGCGAAGAACGAGGGCGCCTTGGCTCGACCCACAACAGGGCGCGCGCGTGCGCGAAGGTCCACAGGCGGACTCGCCCGCGTCGGTGCGCAGCAGCGCGTACAGCCCGTCCTTCCCGGCGAGTCCGGGCCACCGGTCGCGCTCCACTTCCGCCATGCGCACCTGCTGCACGGAACGCGGGAAGGCGAGCGTGGTCAGGAGGCCCGCGAGCTCCTTCCCTCCCCTTCCGCGCTCGAGTTAGGCCAGTACGTGCGCGTGCGGCTCGACGAGGGTGCGCAGCAAGGCCAGCACCCGCGCGCTCTCGGCCGCAGCGGAGCGGGTCACGGGCGCCTGGGCGAGCGCGCGTCGGAAGCGCTCCTCGAGCGGCAGCGTCAGGCCCTCGCGCACGCCGTCCATGCGCAGGAGCGCAGGCAGCCGGTGCGCGATCGAGAACGTCCGCCAGCCCAGGAAGCCGAGCAGGACCGTGCTGACGAGGAGCGCGGGGGCAGCGCTCCAGCGGAATCGCCTCGGGGGCTTCATGCGTGGGCCATCCTGGAGGCCGGGTCTCCGCCAGACAACGGCGCGCTGCGGCTTGCAGGGCCACTTCCGCTATCCTGTCGGCCTCCAAACGCGCGCGAGCGCGGAACGAACCGTACCTGTCCCCCCAACCCTTTCGAGCTCCATGCTCCCGAGAGTCCAGCCCATGTTGTTCTCGTCCTTGACGACCCTTGTCCTCCTCGCCTGCGGCCCCGGCGGCCAGGGTGCTTCAGCGAACCCGACGTCCAGTGCATCGAAGCCGGCCGAGGGACGCGCGGAGGCCAAGGCGCAAGAGGATGCCAAGCCGAGCGCGGCCCCGGCCACGTCGGCGGCCGCGGACGAAGCCCTGCCCAAGATGCGCGAGTTCATCGCCTCGAAGGCGATCGACAAGTCGAAGCCGAACTGGAAGACCTCCGTGCCGATTCCGCCCAAGCTCACCTTCGATCCGGCGCGGAAGTACTTCTGGCTGCTGAACACCACCGAGGGTCCGATCAAGATCCGTCTGATGCCCGACGTCGCTCCGATGCACGTCTCGAGCACGATCTACCTGACGGAGCTCGGCTTCTTCGACGCCGTCAAATTCCACCGCGTGATCCCGGGCTTCATGGCGCAGGGCGGCGACCCGCTCGGCACCGGCACGGGCGGCCCGGGCTACAAGTACGCGGGCGAGTTCTCGCCCAAGGTCCGGCACTCGAAGCCCGGCCTGCTCTCGATGGCCAACGCGGGGCCGGGCACCGACGGCAGCCAGTTCTTCCTGACCTTCGTGGTGACGCCCCACCTCGACGACAAGCACACGATCTTCGGCGAGATCGTCGAGGGCCTCGACAACCTGAAGAAGATGGAAGCGTCCGGGAGCCCGACCGGCAAGACGAGCAAGCCGCTCCAGATCGACTCGGCGAAGATCCTGACCGAGTAGTCCTTCCGGCCTCGAAAACAGGCGCACGCGGCGCGCGGGCAGGCGAGCTCCGTCGACTCCCGGGAGTCGACGGAGCGGGTGCGGTCGCGACTACGCAAGAATTCCCTGCGAGCAAGTCGGTACGAGGAACGCGGCCTGCTTCCGCGGATCGCCGAGTTCGCGTAGTCTTGAGTGGGGGCAAGGATCCATGCTCGAGTGGTACAACCTCATCTTCAACTTGGCCTTCGTGGCCCTGTTGATGTACGGGTTCGTGGCGATGACCGGCATCATCGGGGACACCGGTGATGTCCACGTCGGAGAGCACGATGTCGGCGGCGGCGCGGGAGGGCACGATGCGGGAGGGCACGACGCTGGTGACCACCACGGTGGAGGAGACGGTGGCCACCACGATGCCGCCCACGGGCACGGCGGCCTGTGGGGGGTGCGCGGCTTCTTCGGGCGCAACCGGGCGCCGACGTCGGTGATCGTCATGCTCGCGCTGGTCCTGTGGGGCGGGAGCGGGCTGACCGCCAACACGATCCTTGGCGAGCGGCTGCAGCAGAACGCGTGGTGGGTGGTGCTCTCGATCCTCGTCGCCGCGACGGTCTCGCTGTTCGGCACCGCCAGCCTCGCGCGAGTGATCGGCAACGTGATGCCCACGAGCGAGAGCTATGCCTCGCGACCCGCGGAGCTCGTGGGCCAGACCGCCCAGGTGCGCTTCGACGTCTCGCAGGAGGTGGGCACGATCCAGCTCCGCGATCGACACGGCAACCTGCTCGATCTCCAGGGTCGAGCCCCGGCGGGTGCGGGACCGTTCAAGTCCGGCACGGCCGTGCGAATCCTCAGTCATCTCCATTCCAGCGTCTACCTCGTGGGACCGGTGAGTTGACCGTCCCGCGACTTTCACACAGGCGAATTCCATGAGCGTCATCGACAGCGCGCGGAGAGGTGCCTCTGGCCTGCTCTTCTTCTCCGGCATGATCTTCTTCGGGTTCGTGTTCATCATCGGACCCTGGGTCCTGCCGGAGTTCGTGACCCTCGAGCAGCCCCTGACGCCCGCGGCCAAGACGATCCTGCTCGCCTTCGGGAGCGTGCTGCTCGGGCTCGGCACGGTGCTCTCGATCTTCACGCGCCTGTACGTCAAGGCCACGGCGTCGCTGGCCTGGGTGCGCACCGGCATGGGCGGCCCGAAGGCGGTGGTCGACGGCGGGATCGTGGTGGTGCCCTTCGCCCACAGCATCACGCCCGTGAGCATGGAGACCATGAAGCTCGAGGTGCCGCGCAGGGGCAAGGAAGCCCTCATCACTGCGGACAAGCTGCGCGCCGACGTCAACAGCGAGTTCTTCATCCACATCCAGAAGAACACCGACGACGTGCTCGCCGCCGCGAAGTCTCTGGGCGAGCGGTGCACGGACTCGGCCCTGGTCAAGGCCCTCGTCATGGAGAAGCTGGTCTCCGCGCTGCGCACCGTGGCGGCCACCAAGACGCTCTCGGACCTGAACTCCAAGCGCAAAGAGTTCGCCCAGGCGGTGCAGGAGATCGTGGCCGAGGATCTCAAGCACAACGGCCTGACGCTCGAGTCCGTGACGGTCTCGCACCTCGACCAGACTCCGCCCGACGACATGGACGGTGACCGCAACACGTTCGACGCCGAGGGCCTGCGCACGATCGAGGCCATCGTGCAGGCCAACCGGGTCGAGCGGAACAACATCCGCCTGAACTCGGAAAGAGCGATCAAGGCGCGCGAGGTCGAGACCGCGCAGCAGATCTACGCGCTCGAGGTCACCCAGACCAAGGCCCAGACCGAGACCAACGTCGAGAAGGCCCAGGCCAACTCCGAGGCCGCCGCGAAGACCGCCAAGCTGCAGGCCGACGCCGAGGCCCAGGGCTCGATCGCCAAGGCCGAGGCCGAGCAGAGGTCCAAGACCTTCGCGGCCAACCAGTCCAAGATGGCGGGCGAGGCCGAGGCGACCCGTGACCGGGCCGTGAAGCTGGCGCAGGTCGGCGCGCAGCAGGCGGTCGAGGTCGCGAACCAGGAGCGCGAGCAGGCGGGCCAGACGGCCGCGGTCCTGAAGACGCAGGCCGTCGCCGTGGCCGAGCGCGGACGCGAGATCGCCATCGCGGTGGCCGAAGAGAAGCGTGCGCTGGCCGAGGCCGAACGCCTCAAGGCCGAGCAAGCGAAAGCGCAGGCCCAGCAGGCCGTGCTCACGGTCGAGGTCACCGCCGGGGCCGAGCGCGAGAAGCGCAAGGCGATCATCGCCAAGGAAGCCTATACCGAGCAGGAGGCGCTGCAGGCCCGCAACGAGGCCAACCTCGAGGCCTACCGCCGCGTCAAGCAAGCCGAGGGCGAGCAGGAGGCGGCCCTCAAGCAGGCCGAGGCGCAGATTCGCCTGGCCGAAGCCGAAAAGGAAGCCGCGCTCCGTCGCGCCGAGGGCCGCAGGGCCGAGGAGATGGTGCCCGTCACCGTCGACCGCGAGAAGGTCGGCGTGGAGAGCGCGCGCGTCACCGTGCTCAGGACTGAGCTCGAGGCCAAGACCGCGAACCAGGCGGCGGCCATCGAGCTGCAGAAGTCCCTGGCCGAGATCCAGGCGCAGAAGGAGATCATGATCGCGCTCGCCTCCGCCTTCGGCCAAGCCCTGGGCAACGCCAAGATGACCATCTGGGGCGATCCGAAGACGCTCTCCGACATGCAACAGTCCTTCATGGGCGGCATGCGCAACGGCCAGTTCGTGAAGGGTCTCATGACCACGACCCCGCCCGAAGTCGTCGACCTGGCCACGCGCGCCGTCGACAACCTGTCGTCCGGCGTCGGCGGCGCCCTGAAATCCCTGGCCTCACGCGTCGCGGGCCGCGAGATCTCCGACGAAGAAGCCGCGAACGTGTGGCAAGACGCGCGCGTCCAGGCGGTCCTCGCCGAGCTCAAGGAGCGAAGCAAGAGCGCTGCCCCGGTTCCGGAGAAGACCATCGAACCCGCCGCTCGTCCCCAGGATCCGGCAGCAGCGTCCAAGAAGCCGAAGCCCTGAACGGGGCCCTGGCGCGAGGATTGTCGGAGGAGGAAGGAAAACGCACCGCGGAGGCGCAGAGGACGCGGAGACTCGAGGAGAAGACGGAGCGATCCGGGCCTCCGGGGCTTCCACTCGCGGGAACTCGGCGATCCGGAGGTCTTCCCCGTCGTTCCTCCTTCTCCTCCGTCCTCCGCGCCCTCCGCGTCTCCGCGGTGCGTTTGGGTTGCGGCAGCGCCTGCCCTGAGAAGCTCTGCCCTCTCGGGGCCTAACGGGCGCGGGTGAAGCGCAGGCGGGCGCGTTCGGCCTCGTCGACGCGCTTCGCGAAAGCAGCGAACGCAGCGAATTCGGAGGGTTGCAAGAGCAGCGGCGGCGAGACGAACTCGCGCACGATCGTGAACGCGCGCGCGCCGTCGGGCTCCAGAACCAGCCGGTAGGAAGCGCCGTGGCACTCCTCGCGCACCTCTTGCAGCGGCTGCACGAGCGTCATGCCTTCGGGCATCTCGATGCTGACGCGCGTCCTCTGCACGATCACCGTCGGCAGGAAGAACGACTGCTTCCTGTCGCCCTCGCCCGCGACGGCGGTGGAGAGCTGCAGCGGTGGTATCGGCAGCTTGCAAGCCAGCTCGCCGCGCGTCTCGTCCAGGAAGGCCTTGTGCTTGCCCTTGGCCCAGAACGAGAGCGGCTCGCGCTCGGACTCCAGCCCGCGCAGCTCGTAATCGGCGACGTCCAGCCCGGGGATCACCTGCGTCGCAATGCGCGACACCGTGCGCTTGAGCTGCGCCTTGGGCTCGTCGCGCAGTTGCTCCTTGACGACGTGTCCGACGTTGCCGAGCAGCTGGACGTCGACCTCGACCTCGGCCGCGCGCTCGCTGCCGAGCACGATCGAGATCGTGTGGCTCTGGCCCGGCGCCCGCTCGGCCAGCGGCACGTCGGGCATCTCGATCCAGCGCTTCGATTTCGTTCCGAACGCGCTCGCGCGCGGCGCGTCGGTGACGAGCATGCCGTAGGGCAGCGTCTTGTGCGACATGTCGCACCAGGTCTCCTCCGCGTCCCCGGGGCGCACGAGCACGTAGAAGCGATTCATCCAGCGCTCGGCGTCGAGGAACGCCGGGTCCGGTTCGAATTCGGCCTCGGGCGCGATCCCGCGCGACCAGAAGATCTCGTGCTCGATGTCCGCCGCCGCGAGCAAGGCGGAGTAGAGGAACGTGCCGCTGCCGGCCCGGGTCAAGAGCGCGGCGGTGGCCGACGAGCGGACGTCGTCGTCACGCTTGTCCAGCGCTCCCCCGACGAAGGCGTGCAGGAGTGCAGCCCGTTGAGCCGCGCTCGTGGCGCCCGCGGTCGCCTTGGCCGCGGACTCGGCGATCTCCGGGGTCACGCGCGTCGGCAACACGACCTCGCGCGCGAGCTCTTCGGCGATGCATTCGCGTTTGCGGTCCATGCCGAACTGGACCCACGGCAGGTACCAATCGGGCGGCGGCGACAGCGGCTCGGGGACCACGCGATCGACCTCGCGCAATACGAACAGGTGCATGACGTTTCCGCCCTCCTCGCGTGTCGTGTGCTCGCCGGTGAAGTTGCGTAGCACCATGCGCAGATCGAGCGTCTTGGGAATCGAGATCACGTAGCGCGAGAGGTGGAAAGGCCCTTCGATCGACGCGAAGAGCCACTGCCCCGTGCGGACGATTCCGTCCGCGGGCGCGGGGGTGAAGGAACGCGAGACCACCTCGACCGCGTCGCCGGGTTCGAGCGACGGCATCACGTACTCGCCGTCGACCAGCACCGCCTCGTATTGCTTGCCGTCGGCGGCCTTGATCGTCGCTACTTGCATCATCTCGTCGTTCGGCCCCTGCCTTCCGAGGCTCTCGCAGCCTTCGAGGTCACGCGCGACGTCGCGCGCGTGCGTCCACTGCTCGATCGCGCCGTCCTCGAAGACCTTCACGACGGCGCCGACGATCGCGCGGACGACGTGGTCGCTCCACTTTGCTGGATCGAAGCCTTGCAGCTCGCTCGGCACGTCGATCGCCCAGCGCTCGAAGAACTCCTCGGTCTCCTCCGTGCCGGTGAGAGCCAGGATGCGCTTGCGCGCCGTCTGGCTGGATGGCTCCCGGTGGAGCGCTCGGCGCAAGTGAGCCAGTTCGCCGTCGCGATCGCCCCGCCGGTGCGCGACATCGGCTCGACGCAGCGACCAGGAGGACTCGTGCGGTCGCAGGGATTCGAGTTCGGCGAAGATGCGGTCGGCATCGGCGTGGCGCTGGATCCGCTCGTAGTAGTCGGCCAGGCTGCTGAGCTCCTCTTCGCCCGTGCGCAGCGCCACGGCTGCGCCGTGACTCGCCTCGGCCTCGGCCACGCGACCGAGCTCCGCTTGCCGAGCCGCGAGATTCCCGAGCTCGCTGGCGTCGGCGCCCGCCGCGAGCGCCTGCATCTGGTTCTCGAGGCCGCGAGCGCGCAGTCCGACCTCTTCCCAGTGCGCAGCGAGCTGGCCGTGGACATGCGGGCTGGCGGGCGCGCGCGCAGCCGCTTCGAGCAGCGCGCGCTCCGCGGGTACTTCCAGATCCAGGCGCGGATACACCCAGGCCAGCGCCAGCGACGCGGCCGTACCGGTCGGCCAGCGCTGCGCGAGCGCGTTCAGCCCGGCGATCGCTTCCTCCTCGCGATCCTCGGGCGCGAGGATGTGCGCGAGCGCGATCTGCATGCGGACGTGCTCGGGCGATTCCGCGACCAGCTCCTCGATCCGCTCACGAGCTCGGCTGCTGGCCCACGCCTCGGGCAGGTACGAGCTGCGGTTGTAGGCCTCGGCCAGGAGCATGCGCGGCCCGCTGCGGTCGGGCGCGGCCCGGACCGCGTTCTGGAGGTTGAGCAGGCCGGCGGCGAAGCGTCCGTCGAAAATCCGAGCCATCCCGAGCAACGCCTCGGTGTCAGGCCCGCGTCGCGCCAAGCTCTCGAGCCATGTCTCGGCGGTCGGAAATGGAGTCGGAGGCGGCTGCCCCGCCACCACTCGGCCGAGCGGCCCGTCCTCCGTCGCTTCCACGAGTTCGGCCTGCGCTCGGCCATTCGCGCCGAGCACGCGCACGGAAAAGCGCACGCGCGCTCCGAGGCTCGACGCGACCAGCAGCCGATTGCGGCCGTCGCGGAAGACGGCCGGCTCGCGTTGCACGGCGGAACGCTCCTCGGCGAGGAAGTCGATCACGACCGTCGCCGCGCCGTTGAGCGAGAACTCGCACGAAGGATCCCCGAGCGTGCCGCGGAAGCCGTCGTCGTGCGCGGAGAGGATCGAAACCCAGCCTGGCCCAGCGGCGTCGCCGAAGTCGAGCTCGATCCAGCCTGGCCCGCCGCCCCGCAGGTCGAAGAAGAACGCGCTCAGTGCCCAGCCGCTCGACGACGAGAGCGCGCCGTCGAGGTCGAAGGAGGAAACGGCGATCGGCCGATCCAGGGGTTGCCAGCGCAGCGTGCGACCGAACAGGCCGTCGTGCTCGCGATCGAAACCGGGCGACGAGAAGAGCTGGGTACGCGCCTCGCGCTCGAACGGATCGGACAGCGGTCCGAGCGCGAGGCCGTGCGTGAAACAGCCTGGGTAGAGGTGGTCGTGCTCCCATTTCGGGACGGGCTCGCCGGGTGCGAGCTTCGCCCGCTGCTTCGACTGCAAGTCCACGAGAAGGCTGGCCGCCGCGGGCGACAGGCGCGCGGGATCGAGCGCGAGAACCCGCTCCGAGACGGGTCGGGGATCGTCGGGCACGCCCCAAGCGATCATGCGCAGCGCGATCTCGACCAGCGGGTGCGCCGGATCACGCTCGATCAGCTCCAGCAGGCTGGCCGCGCGCGCATCCTGGTCGTCGTCGACGAAGTAGGGCGAGTCGACGATCGCGCGCGCCCAGTCCTCGGGCTCGGTCGTCTGCGAGCCGAGCGGGAGAGAGAACGCGAGCAGCGCCGGGATCGTCAGCTTCATCTTCATCACTTCTCCTCATTGCGGCCGGAGTCGGTGCCGCCCTCGACCGCGAGCACGATCGTGCGTGCTTCGGCGAGCTGGATCTCGCGCAACGCGCCCTGGAATGCGGCGTAGTGCTCCAGGCCGATCCGGCGCTCGTGCAGCGTGAAGCGGCGGCGCACCTCGACGCCGTCGCCGGTCTGGCGGGCGACGAGCGAGTAATCGACCAGGCCCGGCGCGGCGATGGTCGCATCGGGCGGCAGCTCCGCGATCCGTACGCCGTCGGGCAAGAGGTACACGATGCGCGTGGCCATCGAGAACGGCCGGTCGAGCACGAGATCCCACTCGCGCTCTTCGGCCGGTTCGGTCGCGACGTGCAGGATCGGGATGTCGTCGAATCCCAGGCGCAAGTTCGCGCCGCTCGCGTCGCGGCTCCACAGGTTGGTCGCCTTCAGCTCCACCTCCAGCCGCACCGGCTGGCCGATGTCCTCGAGGTCGGAGGTCCTGGCTGCGCTCACGTCGACCTTGCCGAACGGCTCCGACATCGCCTCGGCGACGCGCTTCTGCAAGTTCCCTTGCTCGCCTCCGAACTGGTAGCGGATCCCGACGCCGAACGAGCCGTTGCTGGTGTCGATCAGATGGACCTCGCCGCCACCCTGGCGGTCGAGCGCGACCTCGTATTCGCGCTCGAGCGCGTTCTCGCCCGGCGGCGCGTAGGGAACCTCGTGGATGGAGCCGTGACCGTCGCGCACGTGCAGCACCTGCGCGCCTTGATCGTCTGCGCGCAGGTACTCGAGCGGGTCGCGGTCGGCGGTCGCGTCGAGGTAGTAGCCCTCGCGCTCGCTGGTCGCCGGCACATACGCGATGCAGTGGTTGAAGTGGCCTACCATCGCGACGTCGAGCCTCTCGGCGGGCCGGAGGTAACGAGCGTGGATGAGCACCGGGTGCGCATCCACGCCGATCTCGGCCAGCATCTGCCGCAGCAGGATCGACTTGTCCTTGCAGTCGCCGAAGCGCCGCTCGAAAATCGTCGCCGCACTGTACGGCTCGTAGCCATGCGTACCGAAGGGCCAGGCGTTGTAGCGGATCTCCTGGCCGGCGAAGCGCGTGATCGCGCGCACCTTGTCGTGCTCGCTGGTGAGGCCCGCGGTCAACTCGGCGACCTTCTGCTTCATCGCCGGGGTGGTGGTGAATTCCTTCTCGATGAAGTTCCACCACCAGGACGCGAATGCTTCCCAGCTCGCGAACGTGCTGACGTCGACCAGCGGCGCGTACTCGCTGCGATCGGGCATCGCCGCTTGCATCGCCGGCCGCTTCAGACCGCGCGCAACCCAGCGATGCACGAGGAATCCGTGGGCGTCGGTCGCGACCGATTTTTCCAGCTCCTGGCCGTTCTGCTCGACGGCGTAGATCGGTACCTCCTGGGGCGAGATCACGACCAGCTCCGCGCGCGCGACCGGCGCGAGCGGGTCAGGCGAGTCGGCATAGAACACGTGCCGCGTCCCGAAGTACTGGCCGAACACGTCGGCTTGCGTCTGGTCGATGCGATACTCGATGTCGACGCAGTCGCCGACCTCGAGCGGGGGAAGGTCGAAGGGACGGAGCCGCTCGCGGCCGGAATCCGAGTCGCCCCTGCGCGGCGCGGGCGCGCGCTCGAAGGTGCCGTCGGGGTGCACGACGCGGACGTTGTAGACCTGGAGCGTCGCGTCGTAGGGATAGGGGATCCAGTACTCGTCCAGGTCCTTGACGCCGCCGGAATTCTCGACCTGGAGCAGCTCGTGCTCGTAGCGATGCTCGGTCCCGTCCGAGTTGACGCGCCACACGGTCGTGCGGTCGACCACTTGCACGCGGTCGTTCTCGCCGCTTTGGTGCGCTACGGTACCGACTCTCGTGAGTGCGTCCCAGCGATACGGCTCCTCGAAACGATCCTGGACTTGCGACGCCAGTAGCTGCCGCTGGCGGCGCGCTTTCTCGTAGCCCTGGTCGAGGCGCAAGACCTCGGCCAGCTCACGGTCGGCAGCCAGGAGATCGCCGTCGCGCTGCGCGAGGCGGGCCATCACGAAGTGAGCTTGTGCGTCATCGGGAGAGATCGTCAGGGCGCGCTCGACCAGCTCGCGAGCTGCGTCGGTGTGGCCCGCGTACTCGACCAGCCGCTCGGTAGCGAGCAAGCGGCCTACGTCGAACGGAGCGCGTTCGAGCCACGCGTCCGTCACGGCGATCGCTGCCTCGACGTCCCCGCGTTCGATGTGCGCCTGGACCAGCGCGTCGACGACGTCGCGCTCGCCCGAGCCGCCGCGCACGGCCTGTGCCAGCAGCGCCAGCTCGCCGTCCAGATCGCCGCGCAGTCGCCTCCGTAGCGCGCTGGCGACGATGTACGCGGGCTGCAGCAGTGCTTCCGCGCTCACGCCGGCATCTTCGTGGATGCGCTCGGATTCCGCGGCGCGATAGTCGTTCTCCAGGACCTGGCTGCGCACGCGGAGCGCGCGCCAGTGCTGCGGAGCCGCCGCGAGCGCGCGCGCCGAAAGCTCGTCGGCGCGCCGCGGCAGCGGGCTCTGGTGCATCGAGAACTCTGCCAGGTCGAGCAGCGCCGCGACGTGGCTCGGGTCGAGCTCGATCAAGCGCTTGAGCGCGAACAGGCGCTCATTGTGGCTCACCTCCTCGGTCTTCGCGCCGCGCCCGGGCTCGTTCGCGCGCGCGAGCAAGTAGAGTCCGGCGAGATCGTCCGGTTCGAGCAGGGCCACGCGCTCGGCCTGCTTTCTGGCCGTGTGATCGGCCTTGTCGTCGGGATGGATCGAGAGGTGATAGAGCGCGAGCAAGCGCACGGCCTCGGGCTCGCCTGCGCGAGCCTCGAGGATATCGCGCGCGCTGCGCGCCGGCGTCGCCGTCGACTTCGGCGCCGGGTTCGTCGCATCCTCGGCGTGGCCCGAGGAGCACGTGAGATCTGGAACCGGGCGTCCATCGAGCTCGGTCACGCGCGCGGCAACCAGCCAGGGCTCCTGCTCTTCGACACCGACCTTGAGCAGCAGGCGATTCCAACCCGGTTGCAGCGCGAGAACGATGCGATCCTGGTCGCGGTGGAACGGTCGCTGCACGTCGTGCGCGAGCGCCAACGTGCCGTCGTGCCAGACCTTCAGCGCGCCGCTGGAGCCGAGCCGAAGGACGACCTCGTGCGGCCGCTCGACCCGTAACGCCGTCGTCAGGTAGGCGACCGATTGTTCGTTCGGTCGCAGCATTTCGTCGAGCACGACCACTCCCAGCGGCTGCCCGCGCGCGGGATTGGGACGCCAGGAGAGGTCGCGCTCCTTTACGCGCATCGGCGCGGCGAGATCGACCTTCTCCTCGGGCGGATAGACGCTGTCGAAACCGCCACCGCGCTCGTTCGGGAACGAGCCGACGATGCGCCAGTCCGTGAGCACGCCTTGCGCGCGGGCGAGCTGGCGCGCCTCCGCCACTCTGAGCGTGCGGATCAGGGCGCGCGCCAACACGAAGTCCAGCGCCGTGGCCAGTTCGGGCGGAGTCTGGGGCGGGAACGGCTTGGCGCGCTGGAGCCCTTGCGCCGCTTCGAGCCAGGCCGCGGTCTCATCCAGCAGGCTTTCGAGCACCGCGGCGGCGACGACCGACTCGGCGACCAGCATCTCGTCGTCCCAAGACGTGGCCGCCACGCGCTGGCGCGTCTCTTCGAGGAGTAGCCGCAGCGCGTCGAGCGGCTTGCCGTGTGCCGCAAGGTCGAGCGCGCGCCGTGGAAGCCCCGGCTTCGCCGGAACGATCGGCTCGCGGACGGCCGGTGGGCTTCCTGGCGGTCGCTCTGCGCTCGGCTCGACTGCGCGTGTCTCGGACTCGGGCGCGCTGCACGCGAGCGGCAGCAACAGGAAGAGTTCGATCCGGCTCCATCGTCGCTGCATGGTCGTGAGCGCTCCCCCGCAAGATGACGAGGCGGTCTCGGGCCCCGGAATCCTTGCGGCAGAATCCTACTCGATCCAGTGGCTCTGCACCCCGAACTCGCGGACCGTGTCGTGCGCGCCGGACGAGGTGAGGGAGCACTCGCACCGCTCCAGGGCACTCGGCTGTGTCGCCGTCTGGAGGCTCACGCTCGCCTTGCCATTCCAGGCGTTGACGGGGTGGAACTGCATCCCGGGTGCAGCGCCCCGGTCGTCCTCCGGAGCGAAGACGCCACCAAGGACGCAAGGGAGCGGGGCTGAGGAGACATGGACTCCTCGAACGATGCGAACGCACTGCTTCCTCTGGGCCTTGCTCTGTTCTTGTGCCGCGAGCCCGAGCGCGCAATCGTCGCAGGTCCGGAGCGAGGTCAGTGCAGGGGCCGAAGGAGCGCTGGCACCGATGACGCGCCCGCCGCGGCCGCTGAGCGACGAGGGGATCTTCTACGTGCTGGGCGAGGACCCGACGCATCCGCGCGTGCGCTACCTCGACGGACAGCTCGCGCTCGACACGAGCTGCGCGATCCGCATCGGCAACAAGCTGAGCCGCAAGGTGCCTCCGGTGTACGTCAACGGCCAGCCGCTCGGTTTCTGCTGAGTGCCGTGTCCCGACGTCTTCGTGCAAGACGTGCCCGCTTTCGTGCGCAAGAAGGGCCTCGCGTTCCAGGACTACCTCGACGCGCGCAAGCCGGCCGTGATCGACGCCGAGCACTGCGTGCGCCTGAACTACGAGGCCTTCTTCTTCGCCGATGCGTGGGAGCGCGAGCGCTTCCTTTCCGACCCCGTGACCTACTGCGGGCTCTTGACCGATCCGATCAGTCGCCAACGTTTTCGTCCGACGGCCGACGCGCCGCGCGTGCTGCACGACGGGCTGACGTACTTCTTCGAGAGCGACGCGAACCGCCTGCGGTTCGAGGAAGACCCGGCGACTTACCGCCTGCCCGGCTGGAAGATGTGAGCGTGCCTGGGAGGCGTTGGCGCAGGACTCCTCGCGGTAGGATGCGCGCGTCGGCCTCGCGCAGGGTCGTCCCCTGGGACCGCCAGGCTCCAGCCTGGCTCTTCCTCTTCCTCCGAGAAAACAGGAGAGCAGAAAAGAAACGGAGCCAGGCTGGAGCCTGGCGCTCCCGGGAAACGACCAAGTTATTGTTGCGCGGGCCCTAAGGCTGTGTCGGCCGCCCAGGGGCGGTTACGGCACGCTCGCCTTGGACGTATTCTCTCCCCGCCATCTGGCGGAGCGACACACCCATGGAGGAGCGCATCACCGAGCTCGTTCTGGACGAGAGCAAGTGGCTCACCGCCGCCATGCTTTCCGCCCTGGTGGCCGTGGGTGTGATCCTCGGCCGACGGCGTCGTGCGAGTCCGTCTCGGCGAGTCGTGATCTTCGGGGCGATGAACCTGTTCTACGGGTGCACGCTCGGGGTCATGTCCTGCGGGCACATCCTGGCCGTGTCGGTCAAGCTCGCCCAGGGAACCTTGCAGGGCTCGCCGTGGATCCTCTTTCCGCTCGGCCTCGCCCTCGCCGTTCCGTCGTGGTGGTTGGCGATTCGAGCGGCCCGGCTCGCGAACGGAGAAGAGGAACGGTGGAGGAAGGGGGCGGCCGCGCTCAACGCCTGGCTGGGGATCTACCTGCTCGCCCTGGGGCTCCACAACGGTCCTCTGGCCGTGCCCGCTGCTCTCGACATCGCCTACCTGTTCCACTCCCGGCGCGCCGTCGGGTGGACGATCTTGACCGTGACGGTCGTGGCGAATCTCGCGTTGTTCATCGGCTCGCTGGTCTTCCTGGCCAGCGGTCAGACCTTCGAGGAATTCAGTCGCGCGTACTGAGCTGCGGGCGCGAGTTCTGCACCTCGCACTAGCGCCCGCTCAGCGGGGCGCGGTGGACGTAGGGGAAGAGTCCGAATGAGTAGCGGTTGCGGCGAAATTCGCGGCGTCGATGGGCGCGCGTTCGACCTCGCCCCTCCCCGACTCTACCCTCGCGAGCTTGGCCCCCCACCTGCGTCTCCCGGAGCTACCCAGTCCGCGCACCGTCGCCTCGGATCGAGTCGTCTCGAGATGGATGCGTTCCGGAGGCTCTCCAGGCGAGGACGGAGCGCACGAGAAGCCCGAGCCTTGGTACCGGGTGCTGTGGCTGACGGGTGTCGATTACTTCTCGACTCTCGGCTACCAGCCGGGCATCGCGCTGCTCGCAGCGGGCGCGCTGGCGCCGGTGGCAACGGCCGTGCTGGCGCTGGTGACGCTCTTCTGCGCGGTGCCGGTGTACTCGCAGGTGGCGGCGCGTTCCTTCGCCGGGCAGGGCTCGATCGCGATGCTCGAGAATCTGTTGCGCGGCTGGTGGGGGAAGCTGCTGGTGCTGGTGCTGCTCGGCTTCGCGGCCACGGACTTCATCATCACGATGACGATCTCGGCCGCGGACGCGGCCCAGCACGCGGTCGAGAACCCGTTCCTGAAAGAGGCGCTCGAGGGGCACCAGCTCGCGCTGACGGCGCTCCTGCTCGCGCTGCTCGCGGGCGTGTTCCTGAAGGGGTTTCGCGAGGCGGTGCGGGTCGCCACCTTCGTCGCCATCCCCTACATCCTGCTCAACCTGGCCGTGCTGATGCGCGGCGTGATCGAGATCGTGCGCCGGCCGGAGGTCATCGACGCCTGGCGTTTCGACCTCGGGACACATGGCGATACGTCGGATCTGGTCCTCGCCGCTGCGATCCTGTTCCCGCAGCTCGCTCTGGGCATGAGCGGCTTCGAGACAGGCGTGGCGGTCATGCCGCACGTCGCCGGCGCTGCCAGCGATGCCGGCGCGCCCCGGCCGCACGGACGGATCCGCGCCACGCGCAAGCTCCTGCTCGCGGCGGCGCTGATCATGAGCGTGCTGCTCTTGCTCTCGAGCGTCGTGACCACTTTGCTCGTGCCGGTCGCGGCCTACTCCGAGGGCGGCGCCGCGGCTGGACGCGCCCTCGCCTACCTCGCGCACGAGTACCTGGGCCACGGCTTCGGCAGCGCCTACGACGTGGCCACGATCGCGATCCTGTGGTTCGCCGGCGCCTCGGCCATGGTCGGGCTCCTGAACCTCGTGCCGCGCTATTTGCCGCGCTTCGGCATGGCGCCGCAGTGGACCACCTACCGGCGCCCGCTGGTGCTGGTGCTCTTCGCGGTCGCGCTGTTCGTCACCTGGCTGTTCGACGCCGACGTGGAGGCCCAGGCCAGCGCCTACGCGACCGGCGTGCTGGTGCTGATGCTCTCGGCCGCCTTCGCGGTCGCGCTGGCGCTGTGGCGCGAGTTCCGCGCGGGGGAGAAGCTGCTCCGGCGACTCGCCGACCTCGGCCAGAGCGCCTACTTCTGGCTCGTGACCTGCGTGTTCCTCTACACGCTGCTCGACAACGCCGTCACGCGCCCGACGGGCGCGCTGATCGCCGGCGCCTTCGTGCTCGCGATCCTCGCCCTGAGCGGCGTCAGCCGTATTCGCCGCGCCACGGAGCTGCGCGTATCCGAGATCCGCTTCGCCGACGAGGCCTCGGCCGCGCTGTGGAAGGAGATCGTCGGCCACAGGGTGCACCTCGTGCCGCTGCGCGGCGACACGCCGGTCGCGCGCGGCCGCAAGGCCGAGGAGCTGCGCAAGCACTACAAGATCGACGGCCCGCTGGCCTTCCTGCACGTCTCGCTGATGGACAACCGCAGCGAGTTCCTGGTGCCGCTGACGCTCTCGGTGAAACGCTCCGGCGAGAACCTCCTGCTCGAGGTCACTGGCGCGATCGCCGTCGCGAACACGATCGCCTACGTGAGCGAGCTGCTCGACCCCCTCAGCCTGTTCATCGGTCTGACCGGCACCAACCTGATGACCCAGGCCGCACGCTATCTTCTTTGGGGCGAGGGCGAGGTCGGACTGATGGTCTACAAGATCCTGCTGCGCTACTGGGAGTGGGCGCCTGAAAAAGAGGACGTGCGCCCGCGCATCTTCCTGATGAGCGAAGGCTCGCTGGGCGCGACCTCCGTCCGCCTCGGTCCCTGATCTTCTATCGCCGAACCGCTTGTTGGCTGAGCAAGAATCAGCAGGACCACAGAGGCGCAGAGGACGCAGAGACGCACGGAGGGAGAATCCAGAGAGGATG
>JANOGB010000434.1:0-14574 GCA_031413955.1 Planctomycetota bacterium
GCACCGCGACGTGCACGAGCCCGCCTGGGCGCAGGAGGCGTGCCGCGCTGCGCAGCGCGCCCACGGGATCGAGCAGGTGCTCCAGCGAATGCGAGAAGGTCACCACGCCGAAGGTCTCCGGCTCGAGCGGTGCGCTCTCGATCCCAGAGGCGTGCACCTCCAAGTCCAGCACGCCCCGGATGCGTTCCACGCTCGGCTGTGCCAGCTCGAGGCCGACCGCGCGCCAGCCCACGCTGCGCGCCGCTTCCATGAGGATGCCGGCGCCGGCGCCCACGTCGAGCAGCGGGCCCTTGGCGCCGGTACGCGCCAGGTCCCATAGCACGCGCTCGTCGCGCCGCAGGAAGAGGTCCTTGTCCCGCAGCGCATCAAAACAGTAGCCCTCCACGTGCTGGTAGCGCGCGTCGTACTCCCCCGCGCTCGGCAGCGGGTCCTGCTGGACGAAGCCGCAGCTCTGGCACCTGGCCAGCACCAGCGCTTGCTTGTGCAGGAGGAGCCGCCCGGCCTCGTGCGCGCAGATCAGGCATCGGAAGGCCACCTGCTCCAGGGTAATCGACGCTGCGTGCCCGCGCGCCGCGCTTCGTGCCCGCGCGGGAGAGCGGCGCGCTGCGAGCCCGTGCGTCGAGCGCGGCAAGAGCCGCGGTCACGCGCTCGACGCCAGGCCGGGATCAGGGGACCGGGTCGAGGTATTGCTTCACGTAGTTGCGGTGGACCTGGGTCACCTGCGGTACCGGGAAGGCCGCGAGCCCGAGCGCGAGGTCGGCTTCGGCGATCGCGGGCGTGAACGGGTACGGCTTGAACACCTCCTGGCCCAGCACCATCTTCGACGACGCTGTGCCGTAACACTCCCAGAAGCACTTCAGGGAATGCACGAAGGCGGGGTAGAGCGGTTCCCAGAACCCCCTGTCCACGTTCGACTGGATGCACAGGTCGGCCAGCTCGGCGAAGTAGAAGAGGAGACCGGAGTCCGGTTGGACGGCCTTGCCCTTCCAGTCGAGGATCTCGGGATCGAGCTCCGGCAGATCCGCCGCGGTGAGGAGCATCGCGTGCCCGGTCGCGAAGCGCAGGTGTGCCAGCTGGAGAGCCCCAGGCGTCAGCGGTGCCGCGCAGGTGCTGAAGATCGTCGAGATGTTCCTGAGATCGTCCCGCGCGTTCCCGACCGCTGGGGCGTAGGGGGAGACATTCGCCACGCTCGCCTGGCGTTGCGTGAGGCCGGCGGCGAGCTGCGCGAGGACCCCGGCCGGCGCCAGGGCGCGCGTCCGAAGAGCGTCGGGGATCCCTCCGATGGGCGTCCAGACGCGCGTGTCGTCCACCCAGGTCTGACGCTCGAGGGCGTTGAAGAAGGTCTGGTCGGCCTGGAAGGGAGGGCCCGCCCTCCCGTCCCGCCAGGCGAGGATATTCGCGGCCGGGCTGGGCACGGAGGTGAAGAGCGCGCGCAGGAGCCCGAGGAGCGTTCCCCAGGGTGTCGGGAGGGGAATACGGATGAGCTCGCGAACGAGGTCCGGTCGCCGAGTCCACTCCTCGCGGACGACGCGGACTTCTTCGCCGTTGGATTGGATGCGCACCACGACCTTCTGGGGCGTTTGGAGGGGCTCGGGCCATACGAGGAAGAGTCGCCTGAGCCCGTCGAACAGCGAGAGATGCGGGATGGAAGCGGGGGTGGTTTGCACCAAGCTCAGCGATCCGCGCCGCAGGGCGAAGTGGATCTGGAGCGCCTGGGAGCTCGGGGCGACGTCGACTTGGAAAGCGAAGGAACGCATCAGAGCACCTCGAGCTCGAAGCAAACCCAGAGCCGGACCGACCTCCGTCTGGCCGGTCCCATCCCGGGGTCCGGGAAGTCGTACCCGTCGGTGAATTCCACCGGTGCAATGGCCGGGTCGAATTCGCCGGCGGCTGTGCGGTCCTGGACTCCGAGTTGGGACGCGAAGGCGTCGTAGCCCGGGCTCCAGCGGATCTTGTCCTCGATGGTCCAGGAGGTGGTGGCACTGAGGAGGTGCCAGCGGGCGTTCGGCGGACCTGCGGAGCCGACCATGTTCTGGAAGTGAGCGTGAATCGCCGTCTCGGCGCCGGCCGTATCGACGGCGGGGTCGGCTAGTAGGAAGACGGTGCTCCCGTCGAGCATGTCCATCAGCCTCATCAGATCCGCGCCGATTCTGAAGCCAGGGAATCCCAGCCTGGCGGGGCTCAGGTGGTGCCGAACGTCGGGTGGCAGGCGTTCGCCTTGCACGCGCAGCGAGACTTTCAAGCGGTAGTACGGCATGGAAGCCTTCCTTTCTCGAGTGGGGTCGTGATCAGGGTTCTTCGCTCAGCGCACAGCGGAAGCCGCAGCGCGCATTCGTGTCCGGCGGAGCCGCGAGCGCGTGCGGGCTCTGCGCGTAGTTCGTGTAGCGCGTCGGGCTCAGGAGCAGTCGCATCCCGTTGCGCGGGGCGTACCCCTCGCTCGAGAGCTCGTACCCGAGGCTCTCGGTCCACTCGTACATCCCCCCCGGGACGAGCAGCAGCCCGTTCCTGCCGCGCACCGCCGTGCTCGCGCGCGCGGGCGGGACTCCCGCCAGATAGACCGAGAACATTTCCGCCGGCGTGCCCTCGATGCGCGGTCCCAGGGCCTCCGCAGCCGAGAACAACTCGCCGCTCCCGCGAGCCAGCTCGAACGGCTCGCCCGTCGTGCCGCGCACGGCTAGCGCCCACTCTGCGTGGCTGGGGAGGCGCTTGCCGCGCCACTCGGCGTAGGCCAGCGCGTCGTTCCAGTCGATCGCTGCGGCGGGGAGCTCGTCGTAGCGCGGATCGGAGGGCAGGTACTCCCAGTTCTGCGGCGTGGGTCGGGCCGTGGCGGCGAGAAAGGCCCGGTACTCCGCATTCGTCACCGGCGCCTCGTCGAGGTAGAAGGGCGCCACCTCGACCTCGTGCCCGAGCAGCGGGCAGTTGCGCTCCGGGTGCGCGGGAAGGCGCAAGGTGTCTCCCTGAATCCTGCGCATGTTCGCAAGCCGTTGCGCGTCCTCACCGACCAGACATCGAACGGGTTCCGGATCGCGCCCGCGCCGCAAGAGGCGGGTCAACTCGCGCGGGGCGTGTCCTGCTGCGCGCACGAGGATGCGGTAGTAACCGGGCGGGAGCCTCCGTTCCTGGAGGGGCAGGGGGCCGAGCACGAGCTCCTGGCCCGGCGCTCCCGTCTGGGGATCGAGTGGAAGGCAGGAGACCTGGCCCGTGAGCGGATTGCCCGCCTCGTCGACCGCGCTCACGGAGAGCCGCGGGTGGAAGAGGTCGGGCGTGACCAGCGCGGCGAGCTCGGCATCCTCTGGGAAGACCACCAGCGCCCGGTTGAGCAGCAGCAGTCCTTCGATGGCGCGGGCGTCGTCGAGGCCGTCGACCGCCTGGGGGGAGCTCTCACGGCGACCGCTCTCGATCTCCGCGATGGCGCGGTCTCGCCAGTTCCGTCGCAGGGCCTCGTATCGCGCCTCGAAGCTTCTCGCCCGGTCCGGATCGATGTCCACACGGCGGGTGAGTCTCTGCAGCGCCCGGCGGGCCTCGGCCAGACGATCGGTTTCCAAGGCGGACCAGTCGACGGCTTTCTCGAGCTCCCGCAGGCGCGCCTCGTCCGCGGCCCTGAGGCGCCTTGCTTGCGCGGCCTCCTGCCAGGCGATGCCCGTGCCCGAGCCGAGGACGAGCAGGAATCCGGCCGCCAGCGCGACGCGGTGCTTCTTCGCGATGGCCCGCGCGATCTGCCACAGCGAGGGCGGTCGCGCGCGGATCGCCTGGTGGGCGAGGAAGCGCGCGAGGTCGTCGCGGAGCTCGGCGGCGGTGGCGTAGCGCTCGGAGAGAGCCTTCGCCATCGCTGTCGTGCAGATGACCTCGAGGTCGCGCGGCACGCGCGGGTTCAGCTTGCGGATGCGTTGCGGCTCGCGCTCGAGGATGTTGTGGATCACCTCCTGCGAGGTGCGGCCCTCGAATGGACGCCGCAGGGTCAAGAGCTCGTAGAGCACCACCCCGAGCGAGTAGACGTCCGTGCGGTGGTCGACTCGCTGGCGGCTGGCGCGCGCCTGCTCGGGACTCATGTAGTGCGGCGTGCCCGCGAGCTCGCCGGTCTTCGTGATCGTTCCCTGCTCCTCGTCGCGCGCGAGGCCGAAGTCCACGATGCGCACGTTGCCCTCGGTGTCGAGCAGCAGGTTCGAAGGCTTGATGTCGCGGTGCACGATCTTGTGCTCGTGGGCGTGCTGGAGCGCGTCGGCCGCCTGGCGCACGATCTCGCCGACACGACGGAAGAAGCTGCTGGCGTGGCTCGAGGGCAGGTGCGCCGTGGTGTCGTCGCGGACGTTCTTCTCCTCGCGCAGGCGCTTGAGCTCCTCGGCCAGGTTGAGGCCGCTCACGAGCTCCATCGCGATGAAGCGCAGCTCACCATCCTGGCCCACGGTCAGGATCGAGACGATGTTCGGGTGGTGCAGGCGCCCGGCGGCCTTGGCCTCGCGCTGGAAGCGCTCGATCTGGCGCTGGGGCAGGCTCAGGCTGGGCGGCAGGATCTTGAGCGCCACCTCGCGCCCGAGCGAGAGCTGTCGTGCGCGATAGACGATGCCCATCCCACCGCGGCCGATCTCCTGCAACAACTCGAAGTCGCCGAGCCGACGGGGAATCTCCCCCGTGGGCGGCCCGAGCGGCGTGGGCGGCGCGAGGAAGGTCGTCCTGGGCCCAGCCTGCAGCATGCGCAGGATCTCGTGCGCGAGTTCCGCGTCGCCGCCCGCCTCGCGCTGTACGAAGGCCTCACGCTCCTCGAGCGGGAGCTCTATCGCGCGCCAGTAGAGGCGCTGCACCTCTTCCCAGCGCTCGTTCCTCACGCGCTCTCCGTGGGGTCGCGGCGCATCCAGCGCCTGTCCTGCTCTTGGGCTACCTCGGGCGAGTGCTGCTTGCCAAGATGATCCTCCCCTGGGTTCATGGCGAACCACGGTCCCTCCAAGACCAGGAGACCATTCTCCGCCGAGCAGCGCCGCGCGGGAAGGCATCGCTTGCAAAGAAGAAGTTCAGGACACATCCCGAAAGAGGAAGACGGCGAAGGGCTCCCTTCTCCGCCAGGTATCCGCAGGCTTTCGCCAGCGAGAACCGCGCTGGCGCCGAGGGTCCGTACCCGGGTCCTTGCCGTCGAGCCCAGGCCGAGTAGTGTCTCTGGATGCCCAGCGCGATCCTGCACCTGCCGGCCCTGCGCTTCGGCGAGGAGTACGCGAGCCTCGCGACGCACGAGCTGAAGGACCATCGCACGGGTGCGGTCGTCGCGCACGTCTCCGAGGTCAATGCCGGGCTCGTGCGCCGCGACCTGAAGCGCGCCGAGCAGGCCGGGTGCGCGCTGCGCGCGCTCTCGACGCGCGAGATCCTGGTGCGCTGCCGGGCGGCCGCCGAGCTCTTCCTGGAGGCCGAGCTGCCGCTCTCCGCGGGCCGGACGCAGAGCGGCGCCGAGTACCGCGCGCTGCTCGGCGCGACCGGCGGGTTGCCGCTGACGCTGGCGCGCGCCAACCAGGAGAAGCTCGCGGGCGTGCTGCGCGAGCTCGAGACCATCCTGGCCGGGCTGACGCGCGGGCTCGCGCCCGAGACGCTGGATGCGAGCGTGGCCGAGCACCAGGGCATTCCGCTGTGGTTCGCGCCGCAGTGCCGCGCGCTCGGGGCCGTGCTGCCCAGCAACTCGCCGGGCGTGAACGCGCTCTGGTTGCCGGCGCTGGCCTTCAAGTTCCCGCTCGTGCTCAAGCCCGGCAGCGGCGATCCGTGGACGCCCTGGCGCCTGGTGCAAGCCCTGATCGCCGCGGGTCTGCCGCGCGAGGCCTTCGCGCTCTTCTCGACCGACCACGAGGGCGCGGCCGCGATCCTGGACGGCTGCGAGCGCGCGCTGCTCTTCGGCGACAGCAAGACGACCGCGCCCTGGGCCGGGAAGCCGGCGGTCGAGATCCACGGCCCCGGGCGCTCGAAGGTCTGGATCGGGGCGGACGAGATCGAGCACTGGGAGCGCCACCTCGACGTGCTGGTCGAGTCGATCGCGCTGAACGGCGGGCGTAGCTGCGTCAACGCCTCGTGCGTGGTCGTGCCGCGCCATGGGGACGAGATCGCCGAAGCCCTGGCGGAGCGCCTGGCCGCGCTGCGACCGCGCGCGCTGGACGATCCCGAGGCGCGCCTGGCCGCCTTCGCCGACGCCAGCCTGGCCGAGCGCATCGACGGCGCGCTTTCGGCCGCGCTGGAGGCGGGCGGCGCGCGCGAGGTGAGCACGGCCTACCGCCAGGGCGAGCGGCGCGTGACGCTCGCGGGCTCGACCTTCCTGCAGCCCACGCTCGTGCGCTGCGCGCGGCGCGACCATCCGCTGGCCAACAGCGAGTACCTGTTCCCCTTCGCCAGCGTGGTCGAGCTCCCCGACGCCGAGGCGCTCGAATGGATGGGGAACACCCTGGTGGTCTCGGCCATCACGCGCGAGCCAGCGAACCTCGAACGCTTGACGCGCGCCAAGAACATCGGACGCCTCAACCTCGGGCCGCTACCGACGCCCTCGGTGCGCTGGGACCAGCCGCACGAGGGCAACCTGTTCGACTTCCTGTTCGTGCGCCGCGCCGTGCAGCGTGCGCGCGGCTGGTGATGGACCTCGCGGGCTTCGACTTCCAGCCGCGCACGCGGCTGGTCTTCGGGCCGGGCACGCTGGCGCGGCTCGGCGCACTGGCGCGCGAGCTCGGCGCGCGGCGCGTGCTGCTGGTGACGGATCCGGGGCTGGTGGCGGCCGGGCACGCCGCGCGCGCCGAGGCGGCGCTCTCTGGCGCGGGCTGCGAGCTCACGACCTTCGCCGAGGGCTGCGAGGACCCCGACGCGCTGGTCGTGGAGCGCTGCGCGCTGGCGGCGCGCGAGCGCAAGCCGGAGCTCTTCGTGGGCCTCGGCGGTGGCAGCGCCATCGACATCGCCAAGGGTGCGGCCATGCTGCTCGCCTCGGGCGGGCGCATGCAGGACTACTGGGGTTTCGGCAAGACGCGCGCGCCGCTGCGGCCGCTGATCGCCGTGCCGACCACGGCCGGCACGGGCAGCGAGGTGCAGTCCTACGCCCTGATCGCGGACGAGACCACGCACCAGAAGATGGCCTGCGGCGCGCTCGACGCCGCGCCGCGCGTGGCCCTGCTCGATCCCGAGCTGACGCTCACCTGCCCGCGCTTCGTCAGCGCCTGCGCCGGCCTGGATGCCATCGGGCACGCGCTCGAGACGGCCGTGACGAAGGAGCGCACGGAGCTCTCGGGGCTCTTCTCGCGCGCGGCGTTTTGCCTGCTGGCCGCGAACTTCGCGCGCGTGCTGGCCGAACCGACCGACCTCGAGGCGCGCGGCGCGCTGCAGCTCGGCGCGACCTGGGCCGGCCTCGCGATCGAGCACTCCATGCTGGGCGCAGCGCACGCGCTGGCGAATCCCCTGAGCGCGCGCTGTGGTCTCGCGCACGGCCAGGCGGTCGGGCTGTCACTCGGCGCCGTCGTGCGCTTCAACGCCGAGGAGCCCGGAGCGCGCGCGAGCTACGCCGCTCTGGCGCGGAGCGCGGGGCTGGCCGCGCCGGGCGAGGACGAGCCCGCGGCGGTGGCGGCCCTGCTCGCGTTCCTCGCGCGCTGCCTGGTCGCGGCCGAGATCTCCGGCGGGCTCGGCGCGCACGGCGTGCGCGCCGAGAGCCTGCCGGCACTGGCGGAGGAGGCCAGCCGCCAGTGGACCGCGCAGTTCAATCCGCGCGCCGTCGGGCGCGCGGAGTTCGTGGAGCTGCTGCAGGCCGCGCTGCGCTGAAGGAAAAAGGTGTGCATGTGGGGTGAGCAAGGCGCTCCGCGCAGTCGCGCGCGGGCGTGCTTTCCTCCACAATGGCCGCAGATGTCCTGGCCTGCCCGAGCGCTCCTCGCCCTGCTCGCACCGCTCGGCAGCCTGGCCGGGCAAGCCGGGCAGCCTGGCCAGCCGGGCCGCGACTGGCCCCTCTTCCGTGGCGACCCGGCGCTCAACGGCGTCGCCGGCGACGAGCTGCCGGCCGCGCCGGTCGAGCGCTGGAGTTTTCGGGCCGGAAAGAGCATCGTCAGCTCGCCGGTCGTGAGCGGCGGCCGGCTGGTGATCGGCTGCGACGACGGCAACGTGTACTGCCTGGACGCCGCGAGCGGCGAGCTGCGCTGGAAGTTTGCCAGCGAGGACGTGATCGAGGCTCCGCCGCTGATCCACGAGGGCAGCGTCTACATCGGCTCCTCGAACGGCTACCTCTACGCGCTCGAGCTGGCGAGCGGCGCGCTGTGCTGGAAGCAGTTGACGGACGACAAGATCCTGGGCGGCGCGAACTGGGTCGAGTCCGGCGGCGAGACGCGCATCGTGGTCGGCAGCTACGACTCGAACCTGTACTGCTTCGCGGCGGCGGACGGGGCCGTGCGCTGGAAGTACTCGACCGGGAACTACGTCAACGGCACGCCCGCGGTCGAGGGCGGGCGCATCGTCTTCGGCGGCTGCGACTCGTGCCTGCACGTGGTCTCGGCCGCGGACGGCACGGGTCTCGCGCGCATCGAGCTCGGCTCCGACGCGCACGTGGCCGGCTCGGTGGCGCTGCATGAGGGGCGCGTCTACCTCGGACACTACGGCAACGCCTTCGTGTGCGCGGACCTCGAGAAGAACGAGGTCCTGTGGAGCTTCCCGGACGACAAGCACGCGTTCTTCTCCTCGCCCGCCATCGCGGACGGGCGCGTGGTCTTCGGCGGGCGTAACAAGCAGCTGCACTGTGTGCGCCAGTCCGACGGCGTACTGCTGTGGAAGTACGCGACGCGCCGCAAGGTGGACGGCTCGCCGGTGATCGCCGGCGACGCGGTCGTGTTCGGCACGGCCGACGGGCGCATCCAGGTGCTGGCGCTGTCCGACGGCAGCGAGCGCTGGTCGGTCGAGCTCGGCAGCGAGATCGGCGGCTCGGTGGCGGTGGCCGGCGGCTGGATCTACGCCGCCGGTCTGGATGGGCGCATCGTGGCCTACGGGCCGCCAGAGGCCGCGCGGGAGGCCGCGCGGGAGAACCAGAGATGACCTCGTCGACGCGTACGGAGCAGACGAAGGCCGGCAACTACTTCGTCTCGAACTACCCGCCCTATTCGTTCTGGAAGAGCGAGCACGTGCCGGCCGTGGCGCGCATGCTGGCAGAGACCGCGCCTGCGGACGTGCCGCTCGGGCTCTACGTGCACATCCCGTTCTGCCGCCAGCGCTGCGACTTCTGCTACTTCAAGGTCTACACCGACAAGAGCAGCAAGGAGATCCGCCGCTACCTGGCGGGCGTGCAGAGCGAGCTCGCGCTCTACGCCACGCACGCGCGCTTCCACGGACGCCGGCCGCGCTTCGTCTACTTCGGCGGCGGCACGCCGTCGTAACTCTCGGCCGAGCAGCTGCAGGAGCTGTTCGCGAGCGTGCGCGCTGTCTTCTGCTGGGACGAGGTGCAGGAGGTGGCCTTCGAGTGCGAACCGGGCACGCTCTCGGAGGCCAAGCTGGCCGAGCTCGCGCGCCTCGGCGTCACGCGCCTCTCGCTCGGGGTCGAGAACTTCGACGCGCACATCCTCGAGATCAACAACCGCGCCCACCGCGCGGCCGAGATCACGCGCACCTACGAGGCCGCGCGCGCGGTCGGCTTCGAGCAGATCAACCTCGACCTGATCGCGGGCATGGTGGGGGAGAGCGACGAGAACTGGCGCCGCTGCGTGGAGCAGACGATCGCGCTGAGCCCAGAGAGCGTGACCATCTACCAGATGGAGGTGCCCTACAACACGACCTTGTTCCAGCGCATGCAGGCCGAGCACCGCGACGCGGCGCCGGTGGCCGACTGGGACACCAAGCGCCGCTGGACGGCCGAGGCCTTCGCGCGTCTGGAAGAGGTCGGCTACCGGATCGGCAGCGCCTACACGGCCGTGCGCGGCGACCGCGCGCGCTTCCTGTACCGGGACGAGCTGTGGCATGGCGCGGACCTGCTCGGCGTCGGCGTCTCGTCGTTCTCGCACGTGGGCGGCGTGCACTTCCAGAACGAGCACGACTTCGAGCGCTATCTCGCGCGCGTGGAGGCCGGCGAGCTCCCGATCGCCCGGGCGCTCGAGCTCGGCGCCGAGGAGCGCATGATCCGCGAGTTCGTGCTGCAGATGAAGCTCGGCCGCGTCGAGACGGCCTACTTCGCGCGCAAGTTCGGGGTCGACCTGCTGCAGCGTTTTCGCGTGCCGCTGGAGGCCCAGCGCGCGGCCGGCTGGCTGGAGTTCACGCCCGAGCGCATCACGGCCACGCGCGCCGGGCTGCTGCGCATCGACACCTTGCTGGGCGACTACTTCCTCGAGCCGCACCAGAACGCGCGCTATGCCTGACGGCGGCTCGATGCGCATCCTGCAGCTCACGGCGGGATCGGGCAGCTTCTACTGCGGCACGTGCCTGCGCGACGCGGCCCTGGTGCAGGAGCTGCGCCGGATCGGGCACGACGCCCTGCTCGCGCCGCTGTACCTGCCGCTGGTGCTGGAGGACGGGCTCGATACGCGCGCGGTGCGCATGGGCGGACTCAACGTGTGGCTGGCGCACGCCTCGCGCCTGAGGCTGCCGCGCTTCGTGCAGGATTGGCTCGACGCGCCGCGCTTGCTGGCCTGGGCGGCGCGGCGCGGCGAGATGACGCAGGCGAGCGAGCACGGTGCCATGACGGTCGCGATGCTGCGCGGGGCCGAGGGCTCGCAGCGACGCGAGATCGAGAAGCTGATGACCTGGCTCGCGACGCTGCCGCGGCCGGATGTCGTGCTGCTCTCGAACGCGCTCCTCTTGGGCCTCGTGCGGCCGCTCCGGGAAGCGCTGGGCGTGCCGATCCTGTGCACGCTGCAGGGCGAAGCGCCGTTCCTGGATGCGCTGGGCGAACCCCATCGCGCCGAGGCCTGGGATCTCGCTGCCGAGCACGCGCGCGAGGTCGCGGGCTTCCTGGCGGTGAGTCGCTACACGGCCGAGCTCATGCGCGCGCGCCTCGCGCTCGCGAGCGAGAGCGTGCACGTGGTGCACAACGGCCTCGACGCGCGCGCCTATGCGCCGGGCGCCACCTTCGAAGGCCCGCCCACGATCGGCTTCCTGGCGCGCCTGCAGCGCGACAAGGGCCTCGGGACGCTGATCGAGGCCTTCCTGAAGCTGAAACAGCGTCCCGAGCACGCCGCGCTGCGCCTGGTCGCCGCCGGCGCCACCCTGAGGGGCGACTGGCAGCACGTCGCCGCCTGGCGTGCGCGTCTGGTCGCGGCCGGCCTCGGAGGAAGCGTCGAGTTCCACTCCAACGTGGACTTCGCCGCCAAGCTCGAGCACCTCCGGCGCTGCACGGTCTTCTCCGTGCCGGCCACCTACGGCGAGTCCTTCGGCCTGTACCTGCTCGAGGCCTGGGCCATGGGGCTGCCCGTGGTGCAGCCCTCGCACGGGGCCTTTCCCGAGCTGGTCGAGTCGACCGGCGGCGGCCTCTTGTGTGCACCCGACGATGCCGAGGCGCTGGCGCGCGCGCTGCACGAGCTGTTGATCGATCGCGCGCGCGCGCGTGCGCTCGGCGAGCAGGGCAGGCGCGCCGTGCTCGAGCGTTTCAGCGGCGAGCGCATGGCGCGCGAGGTGGAGCGCGTCTGTAGGATGGCCGCCCCGCGCGCCGCAGCCAGCGCGCTCGCGCGCTGATGGCCCATACCTTCCGCGACCGCCGCCGGATCGAGTTCTACGAGACCGACATGGCCGGCATCGTGCACTTCTCGAACTTCTTCCGGTTCATGGAGTCGACCGAGCACGCTTTCTTCCGCTCGATGGGCCTGGCTCTGCACCACGAGCAGGGCACGCGCATGAGCGGCTGGGCGCGCGTCGCGGCGCGCTGCGAGTATCGCTTGCCGCTGCGTTACATGGACGAGGTCGAGGTCGAGCTGACGGTGCGCGCCAAGAAGAAGAACTCGCTCGCCTATGACTTCGTCTTCCGGCGCGTGACCGACCGCGACGGTCCCACGCCGCCGCACGAGGTCGCCGCCGGCGCGCTCGAAGTCGTGCACGTGACCGCCAGCGACGGCGGGCGCATGCAGGCGAGCTCGATGCCCGACGACGTCGCGCGACTCATCGAGGTCGCGCCCCACGATCCCTGACCCCTGCCTCCTCCATGTCCGCCCAATCCCAAGCCTCCAACAGCCTCTGGCTCGCCTTCGCCTTCGCCACCGTCGTCGCGTGGGGGCTGTACGGTGTGCTGCTACACCTCGGCCAGCTCGGCATGGCGGACCCCGCCAACGGCCGCATCAAGGCCTTCCTGTGCGTGGGCGTCGCCTACGTGCTGGTGGCGGTGCTGGCGCCGCTCGGGCTGTTGCTCGCGGCCAAGGCCACGTGGGTCTACCCGGCCAAGGGCCTGCTGCTGTCGACTCTGGCGGGTGTGGCCGGCGCGGTGGGTGCGCTGTGCGTGCTGCTCGCCTTCGGCGCCAAGGGCAACCCGGCCGTGGTCATGTCGATCGTCTTCGCCGGTGCGCCGGTGGTGAACGCGGTCGTGGCCTTGCTCGTGCACCCGCCGGCAGGCGGCTGGTCGAACCTGCGCTGGCAGTTCGTGGCCGGCATCGTGCTGGCCGCACTGGGTGGGCTGCTGGTGATGCGCTACCGACCGATGGCGGCGCCGGCCAGCTCCGCCTCGGCTCCGCCGGCCGTGCCGCGCTAGTCCGCGTGAGCACCCCGCTGGTCGAGCTGCGCGCGGTCACGAAATCTTTCGCGCGTCTGGGAGGAGCGGAGGTCCTGCGCGGCATCGACCTGGCGGTGACGCCCGGAGAGCGCCTCGCGATCGTCGGCCCGTCCGGTTCCGGGAAGAGCACGCTGCTCGCGCTCCTGGCCGGGCTCGAGCCGCCGAGCGCGGGTCAGGTGCTGTGGCAGGGCCGCGATCTCGCCACCTTCGGTGAGCGCGAGCACGCGCATCTCCGCAGCCGCGAGCTCGGCTTCTTGTTCCAGGCGCACCACCTCCTGCCGCAGCTCTCGGCGCTCGAGAACGCGCTCGTGCCCACGCTGGCGCGCGCGGCCGCGGCCGGACGCGCGAGCGCCGAGGCACGGGCGCGCGAGCTGCTCGGAGTCGTGGGTCTGTCCGCGCGCCTCGACCACCGTCCGGGCGAGCTCTCGGGCGGCGAGCGCGCGCGCGTGGCGCTGGTGCGGGCGCTCGTGAACGGGCCCAAGCTCCTGCTGGCGGACGAGCCGACCGGCCAGCTCGACGCGCGCACGGCGGACGAGCTCGGCGCGCTCTTCCTGGAGCTCAACCGGCGCGAGGGCGTGGCGCTGGTGGTGGTGACGCACTCCGAGCGCCTGGCCGCGCGCCTCGGGCGCGTGCTCGAGCTCGGCGAAGGGCGGCTCGCGCCGCGCGCGGGCTGATATGCGAGCCGCGCGACTCGTCTGGCGCTCGCTGGCCTTCCACGCGCACGCCCACGCCGCCACGCTGGCGGGCGTGCTGGCGGCGAGCGCGGTGCTCACCGGCGCGCTGACGCTGGGTGATTCGGTGCGCGCCAGCCTGGCGCGCGCGGCGCGTAATCGTTCCGGCGAGATCGAGGCCGTGCTCGGCAACGGCGAGCGCTTCTTCCGCGCCGATCTCGGTGCGCGGCTCAGCGCGCGTGTGCCCGGCCTCGAGGCCGCGGTGGCGATCCAGTTGCCGGCGGTGGTGGCCCTGCCCGACGGCACGCGGCGCATCGGCGATGCGCAGCTCCTGGGCGTGGACCCAGGTCTCCCGGCCGGTCCCGCGGGTCTCTTCGCGCTCGGGCCTCCCTTGCCCCCACTGGATCCTGGCGTTTTTTATTTTCCGTTCCTGCATCCCATCCGCCGCGACGAGACCTGGATCGGCGCCGAGGTCGCGCGCGTGCTCGGGATCGAGCCTGGCGCCGAGCTAGTGCTGCGCGTGCCGCGGCCGAGCGAGATGACGAAGGAGCTCGCGCTCGCCTCGGTCGAGGAAGCCATCCTGCCGTTGCGCGTGAAGGTGACGCGCGTGCTGACGGACGAGGAGTTCGGGGCCTTCTCGCTCGAGGCCGGGGCCGGTCCGCGCGCGAACCTGTTCGTGCAGCGCGAGTGGCTGGCCGAGCGGCTCGCGGTGGTGGGACGGGCCAACCGGGCCTTCCTGCGTTCCGGTCAGGACCTGGGCACGGTCGAGCGCGCCCTGCGTGAGGTCTGGGAGCTCGACGACGTCGGGCTCACCTGGCGCGAGACGCCCGCCGCGAGTCGCGAGCTCCGGAGCGACCAGGTCTTCCTGGCCGACCCGCTCGTCGACGCGCTGCGCGCGCTCGAGCCGCCGGCCCTCGGCCTCTTGACCTACTTCGTCAACGGACTCTCGCACGGCGCGCGCACCACGCCCTACTCGACCGTGGCGTCGCTGGGCGGGCTCGATGCCCGTCCCGCGCCGGATCTGGTCGGCTGGCGCAGCGCGCTCGGTGAGATCGGAGCGGACGAGATCGTGCTCAACGACTGGACCGCGCGTGATCTCGCGGCCGAGCCAGGCGACGAGATCGCCCTGCGCTACTTCGTGCTCGGCTCCGGGCGCGCGCTCGAGGAACGCAGCCACGCGTTCCGCCTGCGCGCCGTCGTCCCGACCCTCGGCATCGGTGCCGATCGCACGCTCGCGCCGGA
>JANOGB010000435.1:0-1620 GCA_031413955.1 Planctomycetota bacterium
AGGACGAGCGGCTCGAAGCCGAGATGGCCCAGCTCGCCATGAACCTCGAAGACCTCCTGCCCATGGACGCGCTCCGCCGGCCGTACGACTTCAAGGGTGACGAGAACCTGTCCATGAAAGAGGCCATGCGCGTCATGGAAGAGCTGCAGGAGATGGACCAGCTCGAGCGCCAGCTGAGGCGCGCGAAGGACCCGGGCGACCTGGACAAGATCGACAAGGACGACATCGAGCGGCTCCTGGGCGAGGAAGCCGCGCGCGACCTCCAGAAGCTCCGCGAGCTCGCGAAGAAGCTCGAGGAGGCCGGGTATCTCGAGAACAAGGGCGGGAAGCTCCAGTTGACGGCGCGGGCCATTCGGAAGATCGGCGACAAGGCGCTCCGCGACGTCTTCGACCACCTCAAGCGCGACCGCTTCGGGCACCACGCCATCTCGCGCCGCGGCGCGGGCGGCGACCGTACCGACGACGCCAAGCGCTACGAGTTCGGCGACCCCTTCCTGCTCGACCTCCGGGGCACGCTCATGCACGCGGTCGAGCGCGGCGGCGCGGGCACGCCCGTCCGACTCTCGCCGGATGACTTCGAGGTCTGGCGCACCGAGCTCTCGACGCAGGCGGCCACGGTCGTCCTGCTCGACCTGAGCCGCTCGATGCTCTACAACGGCTGCTTCATGCCGGCGAAGAAGGTGGCGCTCGCGCTTCACGCCCTGATCCGTGGCCAGTTCCCGCGCGACAGCCTGCACATCGTCGGCTTCTCGCTCTACGCGCGCGAGTTCAGCGCGG
This sequence comes from Planctomycetota bacterium, assembly GCA_031413955.1. Lineage (GTDB taxonomy): Bacteria > Planctomycetota > UBA1135 > UBA1135 > JABFRZ01. The sequence goes on from JANOGB010000435.1 coordinate 778, forward strand.
CGGAGCTGCCCGAGCTGTCTCCCAGCGGGACCAACATCGGCACCAACATGCACGCGGCCTTCATGCTCGCCCGCACGCTCCTCGGGCGCCAGAGGGGCGGCAACAAGCAGATCATCATGATCACCGACGGCGAGCCGACGGCGCACATGGAGGACGGCGAAGCGGAGTTCTCTTATCCGCCGACGCGGCGGACGCTCCAGGAAACGCTCAAGGAAGTCCAGCGCTGCACGCGCGAGAGCATCACCATCAACACCTTCATGCTCGAGCGGAGCACGATGCTGGCGGCGTTCGTTGAGCAGATGACGAAGATCAACCGCGGCCGCGCCTTCTTCGCCACCCCGGAGCGCCTCGGCGAGTACGTCCTCGTGGACTACGTCAGCAACAAGCGCCGCGCCGCCTCATAGCCGGACCTCGAGTGTTGGCGATCTCCGTCCAGCACATCGGCCGTCTCTGGGGCGCGACCCGCGCCGTGGACGATGTGAGCTTCGAGGCGGCCGCGGGCAAGATGCTGGTGCTGCTCGGCCCCTCGGGCTGCGGCAAGTCCACGACGCTGCGGCTCATCGCGGGGCTCGAGCAGGTTTCGGGGGGCACGGTCCTGATCGGCGGCACGGACGTCACAGACCTGCCGCCCGCCCAGCGCAAGCTCGCCATGGTCTTCCAGTCGTACGCGCTCTTCCCGCACCTGTCGGTCGCGGAGAACATCGTCTTCGGCCTGCGGGTGCGCCGCGTGCCCGCGGCCGAGCGCCACCGCCATGCCGGGCCAGTTGTGCGCGCCGAAGATGCCCTGCATCGGGAACTTGTCGAACAAGCCGTCCTTGATCATTTCGCGCGCGCCGCCGCCGC
>JANOGB010000436.1:0-2317 GCA_031413955.1 Planctomycetota bacterium
GCATGAAGTCGATGACCTGCTCGGCCGTCCACGCCCCCGGTGGCTTTTCCGCCTTCGGGTCGGCGGCCGTGATTCCCGTAAACGCCGTCGAGCATGTTTCCCGCGCGTCGGTTGTAGTAGAGCATGAACAGCAGCATCAGCCCGAGGCCCCACGTCCACGCCGCGCCCCAGCGGAACATGTAGAGCGCGCGCGGCATGAGCTGCGGCACGACCTTCTTCTTCGTCTCGGCGTCCATCGTGGGCGCGAAGTTCGCGTTGACGAAGTTGAAGAAGTACAGGTGCCCGATCCAGATCACTCCGGCCACGACGTGGGCCCAGCGGAAGAGGAGTTCGGCGTAGTCCATGGGAAGCTCGGGGACGTGTCGCGCGCTCGTTCGAGCTTGCGACGGAGCGAGGGGACGATGGCAAAGGCCCCTCGGCAAGTCAAATCGGGCGCGCGCGGGCGCTACTTCTTGGCGCGCAGTGTCAGCGTGAAGCCGGTCGAGCTCCCGGGCGTCACTTTCACCGTGCCGGCCACGCTGCCCAGTTTCTCGTGGATGGCTTCGACCACGTATTCACCGGCGGGCACGGCGCGGATCCGGAACGCGCCCTCTGCATCCGTCACGGCGAACCACGGGTGCTCCTCGACGAACACGGCCGCGCCCATCCACGGATGGATGTCGCAGGCGAAGGGCACCGCCAGCTCCGCGCGCTCGAAGCGGAACTCCAGCGGCGCCTGCGTGGCGCCCATGTTGCGGTTGAACTCGGGGCTGCGCTTCGGCCGGGCGTGGACGTTGTGGTTGGTCGGGTCGGAGTTCAAGACCAGCAGCTTCTGCCCGAGCTGCAGCGCGAGCACGCGCGGCACGTACATGCAGCCGCGCTGGTCGAGGCTCGCGGGCGTGGCCGGCGCGGCGGGGATGGCGGCCTCGTCGTAGCCCGACTTCAGGCGCACGAACGCACCCGCCAGCTTGCCGTCGTTCACGACCAGCACGTTCGAGTGCTGGTCGATCTCCGGGTGGTGCTGGCACTCCGCGCGCTCGAGCGCGCCGAGCGCGAAGCGCTCCGGCGCCTCGCCCGCGAACAGGATCACCCCGTGCAGAGCGCCGAGCTCGGTGGACGCATAGGGCTCGTTTCCGGTCGGCGTCACCGGCGCGACCGATGCCCTTCCTGCCTGCGCAGGCGCGCCGAGGGGCTCGCTGGCCGCGCTCCCCGGCACGCCCGCCGCCGCGCTCGCGCCCGGCCCTTCGTTCCCGCCGCCGCCACAGGCGAGCATGCAGAGGGAGGCTCCGGCCACGAGGAGTGTGCGCGCGCCATCGAGCGAGCTCGCGAGCGTCATTCCACGTCTTGTACTCTTCGCCGCGCAGGCTTTCCACGCTACGTCTCGCCGCGAGGTTTCGACCGCGAGGTCTCGACCGCGACCCAGGACGCGTGCCTGCACACGCGCGGCCTCTGACTCGGACTACTTCGGCTTCTTGGCTCCGGGCTTCGGCGCGCTCGGTTTTGCACCCTTGGCCTTGCCTGCGCCGCTGCCCGCCGCGGCCTTCGGGCCAGGAGCCTTCTTGCCCGGTTTGCCCGGCGCATCGTCCGCCGCAGGTCCGGGAGGTGGTGGAGAGTCCTGCCGGCGCGGCCTGGCCGGAGCGCTCCGCATCAGTCGGGCCAGAGCCTCGAGCATGTCCTTCTCCAGGGCGCTGCGCGCGAGCTGGCACGTCTCGTCCAGGGCCGACAGGGCGGCCTCGCGGCGCCCGTCGTAGAAGAGCTCGAGCGCCAGGACACGTCCGTGCTCGGGCGTGGCGAGTCCGTTCTCGGCGCGCGCGCGCCACAGCTCGAGCGCCGGCAGGATGCCGTCGGGCTCGCCCCTACCGCGCGCACCGAGCAGCAGGTCGTAGAAGGCGAGCACGGCGTCGCCCGCGACGTGCTTGTCGAAGCGTTTCATCGCCGCCAGGCGTGCGAGGAAGCGCTCGGGATCGTTCTCGATCTGGAAGCTGGTCAAAGCCACCAGCCTGGCCGTCTCGGGCTGGGGCGCGACCCTTTGCAGCGCCTCCAGGCGCTCGAGCGCCGCGCGCGGCCGGCCTGCCGCGAGCAGCGCGGTAGCCGAGGCGCGCCACAGCCCCGGATCGCTGGGATCGCGACGCAGCTCCTCCTCGGCGAGGGCCACGGCGCGCTCGGGCGTGTAGCGCGCGAGCAACTGGATCCAGCGCTCGCCCTCCCCGCTGCGCAGCGACTCCAGGGGACGGCCGAGGGTGCGCGCACGCAGGCGCGCGAGACGCTCCAGCGCCTGCGTCCGTCCTGTCGCGGCCTCTGGTCCCGCGCTCTCGAAGGCGCGCGCGGCGAGCTCGCG